>JAJZDA010000156.1 GCA_021851525.1 Actinomycetes bacterium
CCCGACGGACCGGAGATCCTGACCCGCTTCCCCGGCCAGGAACTGCTGGTCGCCGGACGCCAATACGTCCGCGGCGCAGACCTCGTCGGCGGCACCCACGACCCCGCCAACACCCTATGAACACAACCGCGCCCAGAAACCTCAACAAGCCGGGCGCCGCCACCGACCACACAACACACACCACACATGGCGCCGGGAAGACACCATTCCAGTGCTGTCCGTGCATGGCGGGAGCCTCGGGAGCACGCACCTCCACTCCGGACGGGTTGCCGTCGCCGTGACCTCCGCGCCAGAAGTCGATGACCACGCCACCGTGACATGCCGCGGCCACGGCCAACCGCTCGCGCTGATGACTCTCGGCGGGCTGGCTCGGATCAGAGCCACCGACAGGGTCCCGCAGCCTGCGCAGCACCCTGGGCTCTGACGCCGTGGCTCTGGCAGCCAGCGACAGTCGGCGGGTCCTGGTGGCGCCAGACTCGTTCAAGGGCACATTCGACGCAGACGAAGTGGCCCACGCGATCGCGGCGGGCCTGGCCAGGGCAGGCTTTGACGCCGACCACTGCCCTGTAGCTGATGGAGGCGAAGGCACGCTGACTGCGCTGGTACGGTCCCGCGGCGGACGGATCCTGCGTTTCCCGACCGTTGATCCGCTGGGCCGGCCGATCGAGGGAGCGGTAGGACTGCTGTCGGGTGGGAAGACCGCCGTCTTGGAGGTGGCGTCCGCCAGTGGCCTGTCTCTGTTGAGCGAGGCCGACCGGGATCCGCTGTCGGCCTCAACTGCGGGGACGGGCCGCCTGGTCGTCGCCGCTCTCGATCAAGGCGCTCGTGACGTGGTGCTGGGCGCCGGCGGCTCCGCGACTGTCGATGGCGGGCGCGGGGCTTTGTCCGCGATCGTGGCCGCCGGTGGGCTTCGCGGAGCGTCCCTCACCGTTCTCTGCGACGTGATGACCACATGGGAGGACTGTGCGCGGATCTTCGGCCCACAGAAGGGTGCCCACATCGACGATATCCCCGAGCTCGAGCGGCGCCTCATGTCCGACGGCGTACGACTTCCCCGCGACCCCCGTGGAGTACCGATGACGGGCGCCGCCGGCGGTCTCGCCGGAGGGCTCTGGGGAGGTCTCGGCGCGACGTTGGTTTCAGGAGCGTCCTTCGTGTTGGACGCGGTCCAGTTCGATCAAAGGCTTGTGCGCGCTCGAGCTGTGATCACAGGCGAGGGTCGGCTCGACCGTCAATCGGCGATGGGAAAGCTCGTCGGTGAGATCGCTGGCAGAGCAGCCGCTGCGCAGATCCCAGCTCATGTGATTGCGGGGAGCGTCGACCTGCGCGAGGGTGACTCGATCAGGGGAGTCTCATCCATCCAGGCAGCGTCGACGCTTTCGCAGATCACTTCCGCGGCTCGGGCGGTCGGTGGCCAGCTACGCGAATCCGACGCTCGTCAGGTCAGCTCTGCACGGGTCGCCCAGCGAGGCCCCAGCTGACCCATCGGCGGGGTCCGCTGAAGCCGCCACCTTGACTCCCTGTCCAGGTCCCATGCAGGCGGCCTGCCGCCGGTGGAGGGTGCGGAGATCACGACCACCTGAAGCGGTCACCGCCGGAACGCCGCACCAGACCCACCCGACCGGTCGGCAGCGCCAGCACCCTCCGCCGGCGACGCACATCCCTCCGGTTCGGTTTGTGCGCCCCTGAAAGCCCAAATCGTCGACCAGCCCAATCGCTTTGTGAGTTGCTCGAGCCCGCGGCGGTTTCAGCCCGTGGTCCCTGCGCGTGGCATGCTCGGCCGATGCCACAGCCCGCAGGAGTCCGGATCCGTCCCAGAGCTCCCGGCGACGACGTCTGGGTGCGGCGGCTGCTCGAGCGCTCCTGGGGCTCGCAGACGATCGTCAGCCGGGGGCGGGCACACGACGCAGCCGCGCTGCCGGGACTGGTGGCGCTGACCGGCGATGAGCTGGTGGGGCTGGCCACGCTGCGCCTTGGCGACGCCCGCGAGTGCGAACTGGTGACGCTCGACGCCGTGCATGCCGGGCGCGGCATCGGCTCCGCGCTGCTGGCAGCATCGATCGAGCATGCGCGGCTGCACGGTTGCCGACGCCTGTGGCTGGTGACCAGCAACGACAACCTCGAGGCGATGCGCTTCTACCAGCGCCGCGGCATGAGCTTTGCCGCGCTGCACCGCGGCGGCGTGGACCAGGCGCGCAGGCTCAAACCATCGATCCCCGAGAGAGGGCTTCACGGCATCCCGATCCGTGATGAGCTCGAGTTGGAGATCAGGTTGCAGCCGGGCGGCGAGGACAGCTGAGCGCCGCGGGCAGGAGCCGGTCCGGGGAAGCGGCGGAGCGCCACGGCGGGCGAGCCGCCCAGCGAGGAGCGCCACGGCGGACGAGCCTCCCGGTGAGGAGCGCCGCTGCGGTGGCGCCCGGCGCCGCGCTGACGCCCCTGCCACGGGCGGGCGGGACGGGCGGGACCGGGCACCGTACAGCCCCACGCCCGGCAGCGGTGGTGCGCTAACCGTTCAGTGCGTGCTCCGCGCAGCCGGCGACCGGGTAATGCGGACGGATTGTTCCGGGCTCCTTGGGCCGTGCCATCAGGTAGCCCTGCCCCAGGCGGATTCCCAGGCGCCTGACCGTCTCGAGCTCCGCGGGGGTCTCGATGCCCTCCGCGACGGCCTGCGCCGCGCACTCCTCCGAGAGGCCGACCAGCGCCCGTGCGACCGCGCGCCGGGAGGCGTCGCGGTCGATCCCGCGGGTGAACTCACGGTCGAGCTTGACCAGGTCAGGAGCGAGGTTGACGATGTGCTCGAGGCTCGCGAAACCGGCGCCGATGTCATCGACGGCGAGCCTCACGCCAAGCTCGCGCAGCCGGCCGATGGCAGCCAGCAGGGACGGGTAGTCATCGACCCGCACGTGCTCAGTCAGCTCGATCACGACGCGCTCACCGTCAACGGCGGTGAGCAGTCCGGGAAGCTGGGGTGAGCTGAGTGCCTGGGGACCGAGATTGACCGCGACGAAGGCATCCGGCGGCAGCAGCTCCAGAGTGCGCAGCGCCAGGTCCGCGAGCGCCAGCTCCAGCTGAACCCCGAGCCCCGCCGCGGCCGCCTCCGCGAACCAGAGATCAGGCGAACGCTGCGGCTCGGGAGCGAACCGCGCCAACGCCTCGGCGCCGAGCAGCCTCCCGGTCTGAAGGTCGACGATCGGCTGCAGC
Source organism: Actinomycetes bacterium (assembly GCA_021851525.1). Classification (GTDB taxonomy): domain Bacteria; phylum Actinomycetota; class Thermoleophilia; order Solirubrobacterales; family Solirubrobacteraceae; genus Palsa-465. Next base: position 3,202 of record JAJZDA010000156.1, read on the forward strand.
AGCACCTTGAACGCGCCCGCCGCCAGCACTCGCTCCACACGGTGACGCGCGGCGACGTCGCCCGCCAGCCCCGGGTGCAGCACATGCGCGACGAACGCCCCCACCTGTGGGTGTACCGGCTGGCTCGGCTGCGTTTGGCCGCCCAGCTCCAGGCCGGCCGCGCCACCGGCGAGCGGGACGCCCATCAGCTGCGCGGCGGCCTCGGCCAGAGCGGTGCTGGCGCCCACCGCGACGCTGATAAAGCCGGCCAGCGTGGTCAGCAGCTGCACGTCAAGCGCCGCGAACGCGTGCGGTTTGGGAGCCGTCACCTTGAGCGCGCCAAAGCAGCTTTCGCCCTGGAAGAGCGGCACGCAGACCATCGAGATCGCGCCGACGCGCAGCGACACCTCGCGGTTCACGCGCGGATCCGTGCGGCAGTCGACGCACATCAGCGTCTGGCCGCTGCGCACCGCCTGGCCGGAGAGGCTCTCATCCGCGTTCAGCCGCGTGCCGACAAACTCACGCAGCGTGCCGGACGCGCACCTGTACTCCAGCTCCTCACCGTCCAAGATCTCCACCACCGCACCCTGAGCGGCCGGGATCAGGCTCAGCGTGCCATCCACCACGCGCCCCATCACCAGCGTCGGATCGCTGACCTCACGGATCGCCTCAACGAGCGATCCCGGGCCCATGCTGGGGTGCTGTGAACGATCGTCGGACAAGGCGCCTCCACCGGATCATCGGCCGCCGGCCAGAGATTCTTGAGTGATTGACAGAACATCAGCGGAGAGGTCTGCGCGCGTGCTCGGCCGCGGGCTGGGCGGGCAGGCTCGGTGGCCGGGCCGGTGGCGGGGCCGGTGGCGGGGCCGGTCCACGGGACGGGCGTGCGCCCGCTTGTAAGGTTTGCGCGCAGTGGCCGGACAGCGGTTTGGGATCAGGGACGTGCAGATCGTCGGCTTTCGCTCGGCGCGCGCTGTCGAGTTCTCCCCCGGCCCGGTATGCGCGCTGGTGGGCGGACCGAGCGTCGGCAAGTCAAACGTGCTGGAGGCCATCTGGAAGCTGCTGCAGGGCGGCGAGCCGGCGCTTGAGCCGGGTGATGTCACCCATGGCGCAGCCGGCGGTTCGATGATCGAGCTGAGCGCGCGGCTGGCGGACGGAGACGAGGTCAGGGTCGAGGCCAGCCCGCCGCGCTCCGCGCGCGCCAGCGGCTCGAGCATCCCCGTGCTGTTCCTCCCGGCCGCGCTGCGCTCCGCGCAGCTGGTGGCCACACCGGTCAGCGGCGGTCCCGCGCGGGCGCTGGCCGAGCGCCACTTCCGCGACGGCGCCGGAGCGTCATCCGCGGCGCCCGCCACCCGGCTGGTGGCCGGTGTCGAGGCGATGTGCGCTGAGCACGTCCGCGGGCTGGTGCTGCTGATCGAGGAGCCCGAGCTGTTCCTGCGCCCGCAGGCGCAGCGCTACCTCTACAGGCTGCTGCGACGGCTGGCGGGCAACGGCAACCAGGTGCTCTACTCAACCCATGAGCCGGCCTTCCTCAACGTCGGGCGGCTGGAGGAGCTGGCGCTGGTCGAGCACAGCCACCGGCTGGGAACGACGGTCACACAGCCGCAGGAGCTCGGCGCCGACGCCAGCTTCCGCGCGATCAGCGAGATCGACGCGGAGCGCGGAGAGCTGTTCCTGGCCAACGCCGTGCTGCTGGTCGAGGGGCGCACGGAGAAGCTCACCTTCCCGCTGGTGTTCACGGCGCTCGGGCACGACGTGGACCGCGAGGGGATCACGATCATCGACTGCGGCGGCAAGCCGAACATCCCGCTGTTCATCCGCATCTGCCGTGCCGCGGGGATCCCGTGCGTGGCGGTCCACGACCGCGACGCCGCCCCCGGTCGGCGTCCGCGCCGTTCCGAGCAGGCCCTGAACCTGGAGATCACGCGGCTCGCGGGGCCGCGCGCGACGGTTGAGCTGGCACCCGACTTTGAGGGCGCGGTGGGGCTTGCCGAGGGTCAACGGCACAAGCCGGCCCACGCCTTCCAGCACTTCTCGAGGATCAGAGCTGAGGCGGTGCCGCCGGCGCTCAGGCAGGCTGTGGAGCTGGTGCTGGCGCTGACGGCCGACCACCCGCCGTCGGCAACGTGAGCGTGAACCGGGCACCGGCGCCGGGGGCGCTGCTCACGGAGACTGCGCCCCCCATCAGCGCGGCCAGCTGACTGACGATCGCGAGCCCCAGGCCCGAGCCGACAGCACGCTCGCTGCGGTAGCGCTCGTGCAGGTAGAAGCGGTCAAAGGCGCGTGGCAGGTCCTCGGCGGCCAGACCGGGGCCGGTGTCGCTGACCGTCACAAGGCCCGGGGCGGAGCGCAGCGTCACGGTTCCCCCGGTGGGGGTCAGGCGCAGCGCGTTCTCAACGAGGTTGGAGATCGCCTGCAGCAGGCGGTCACGGTCGGCCAGCGCCGGGGCGGGGGCGCTCCCCTGCCGCTCGAGCGTGATCCCCAGAGCCCGCGCCTGGGGCAGATGGCGCTCAACCACCAGCGCCAGGACCTCCGCCAGGTCAAGCGCGGCCGGCTCCACCGTGAAGCCGGCGCGCTGCAGCCGCGCGAGGTCCAGGAGGTCCGCCACCAGCCGCTCCAGCCGCCCCGCCTCACTGCCGAGCACCGCAGCCACCTGCGCCGGTGCCACGGCCCCGTCGGCCAGCGCCTCGGCGTAGCCGCGGATCGAGGTCAGCGGGGTCTTGAGCTCGTGGCTGACCGACTCCAGGAACTCCCGCTGGCTGTCCCTGGCGGCCGCCAGCTCCGCAGCCATCTGATTGAAGGAGCGTCCCAGCTGCGCCAGCTCATCCTCACCGCTGACCGGCACCGTGACCTCAGGCGCGCCTGCCGCCAGGCGGCGCGTGGCGGCGGAGAGCGCGCCGATCGGGCCGGTCAACCGCCGCGCCAGCAGCCAGGAGATGAGCGCCGCGATCAGCGCGCCGCCGAGGCCGGAGAGCAGCACGCTCCAGAGGAACGGCCGCCACTCCGCGAAGAACAGCCTGGCGGGCCGCACCAGCACGATCCCGCCCGCGGCGGTACCACGCGCGGCGTAGAGCAGCTGCCGGTCTGCGACGGTGATCTGCCCCTGCCCGTCGCGGCGGTTGCGGATCTGGGCCAGCACCAGCGCGGCGCGCTGGGCGGGCAGCGGGCGCGGGCGGTGGTTGCCGACCGCGTAGACGTGCTCACCGGGTGTCTGCGCGCCCGGCGGGAGACCGACCACCGCCACCACCGCCGCCTGGCGGCCGAGCGCCGCCAGGCGCTGGCGGGAGACCTGCCGGCGCACCAGCACGATCCCGACAGCCACGGTCAGCGCGCAGGAGATCAGCGCCGCCGCTGCCACGTAGCGGAAGACGCGCCCGCGCAGCCTCACGCGAGCACCTTGTAACCGACGCCGCGCACCGTCCTGATCAGCTCAGGCTCCCCGAGCTTCTTGCGCAGCTGAGCGACATGCACCTCGACGGTGCGGGTCTCACCGGGGGACAGGAAGCCCCAGACCGACTCCAGCAGCTCCTCACGCCCGACCACCCGCCCGGCGTTGCGCACGAGGTACTCGAGCAGGTCGAACTCACGCTGGGTGAGCACCACCTCACGCCCGTCGACGCGCACCTCACGCGCGGCGACCGCGACCGTCACCGCCCCCAGCGCCAGCAGCTCCTGCTGACCCTGGGCGCGCGCCGCGCGGCGCAGCACCGCCCTGACCCGCGCGGTCAGCTCACGCGGGGAGAACGGCTTGGCCAGGTAATCATCGGCGCCGAGCTCGAGGCCCGCCACGCGGTCCGCCAGCTCATCGCGCGCGGTCAGCATCACCACCGGGACGCGCCCGGCGATGCGGCGCAGCACCTCCAGCCCGTCGATCCCGGGCAGACCCACGTCGAGCACGACGAGGCTGACCGGATGGCGCGGCAGCTCCGCCAGCGCCGCCTCACCGTCGCGCACCCACACCGCCGCGAAGCCGTCGCGCTCCAGGTAGGTGCGGACCAGCGCGCCGATGTTGGCATCGTCCTCAACCACCAGGATCGTCTGCGCCATGGCGGCCATCGTAACCAGGGGATCGCCTCCGATCGCGCAGGTTCTTACACGCCGCTGACCTTCGGCTGACGCTCCGCTGTGGGCGTGCGCCGATCCTCTGTGTCATGAACAGACACATCACACGTCATCTGCGCACGGTGACCGTGGCCCTGGCCGCAGGCGGCCTGGGCGCGGGCGCCAGCGCAATCACCAGCGCCCAGGCCGCCGGTGCCTCCCACCCCCGTGCCGGAAAGCTCAACGCCGTCCGGCTCCACGCAGGTCGCCACCACGCCCCGAAGCCGCTGCTGCGGGCCGCCCGCGGCACCGTCGCCGGCACCCTGGTGGTGGCCACCAAGTCCGGCTTTGCGACCGTCACTGTCGCACGCGGCCTGGTGCAGTCGGTCAACGGCCAGCAGCTGACGCTGGTCGAGGGCACGCCGAAGCAGACATACAGGACGGTGACGCTGACGCTGCCGGCCAACGTGCGTGTGCGCAGCGACGGGCAGGCCTCGACGCTCGCACAGATCAGCGGCGAGCGGGCGCTGGTGGTGCTCGGTCCGCAGCGCGCGCTGGTGCGCGCGCACACCCCCAGGACGGGGTCGACGGGCAGCGGCACCAGCGGAGCCTGAACTCACCCTGTGGCCGCCGGCCAGGCG
>JAJZDA010000157.1 GCA_021851525.1 Actinomycetes bacterium
CCGAGCACCAGAACCCGCGTCATCGCCGCGCTCACCCGGCCGTGCTGATGCCCGGGGTGGTTCCCGTGGTCGTGGTGGTGGTGGTCGGGGTGGTGGGGGTGGTCGGGGTGGTGGGGGTGGTCGGCGTGGTGGGAGTGGTCGGGGTTGTGGTGGTCGCGTTGGGGTTTGCGATGCCGACGATGATCGTGACCGTCGCGCCGCGCTTGATCACCTGCTGGGGCTGCGGGCGCTGGTTGATCACGTTGCCGACCTGGGTCGGATCGTTCACGCGCCGGTACTTCTCGATCACGAAGAACCCGGCGCCGCGCAGCTGGGAGACGGCGCCCGCCTCCGTGTAGCCGATCACGCCCGGCACCGGCACCGTCTTGGGCTCGGCCGCGATCGTGAGCGTGACCGTGGAGCCGGCCGCGACCGTGGTGTTGGGCGGCGGGCTCTGGCTGAGCACCGTGCCGGGCTGCGCGGTCGTGGTGGTCTGCTGCGTGGTCGTGACCTTGAACCCGGAGAGCAGCTTCTTGGCCTGGTCGTAGGTGTAGTTGCCCAGGGAGACGTCGGGCACCTGCTGGGCGATCCCCGAGCTGACCGTGATCGTCACGCTGCTGCCGCGGCGCACACGCGTGCCGTGAGACGGCTGGACGCTGATCACCCTGCCCTTCTCGACCGTCTGGGAGAGCTGCTGGTGGACCGGCCCGACCTTCAGCCCGGCGGCCCGCAGCCGGCTCTCGGCCTGGTCGAGCGGGAGCGAGGCGACCGTCGGGACGCTCACGCTGCCGGCGCCGCTGGAGACGGTCAGCGTGATGATCGCGCCCCGCGTGACGGTGCTGCCGTTGCCCGGGGACTGGCCCATCACGGTGTTGACCCGGTACTGAGTGGAGGAGCGCGAGCGCACCGAGGTCCGCAGGTGCAGCGTGCTGGCCCGGTGCTGCGCCTCCGTCAGGGAGAGCCCGACCAGCTGCGGCACGCGCACGTGGTGCGGGCGCGTGAGCACGTAGGCTGCGGCGCCGCCGCCGATCAACGCCAGCACCAGCAGCGCCAGCAGCCACGGCCAGACGCGGCGGCGGCGACGCGGAGCGCGGTCATCGTCATAGTGGTCATAGCGGCCGCCGCGCACCTGGGCGTGCTGAGCGGTGCCGTACATGCCGGCCGCCTCCGACGGCGGCAGCACCGCGGTGCGGGGGTAGATGCCGGTGCTGCCGCTCATGTCACCGGCGCCCGGATACGGGGTCGCCGCGATCCCGGCGGGGTGCCGGGGGGTGACCGCGCGCATCGTCGCCGTGACCTCGCCGATCGGCCCGCCGCCCGCGCCGCGCACCTGCTCGAGCGCGGCGATCAGCTGATCCGCGTCGGCGGGACGGTCGGCCGGGTCCTTGTTGAGCGCCCACATCACCACCTGGTCGAGCGCCGGGCCGACAGCCGGGTTGAGCTGGCTGGGCGGCAGCGGCGCCTCGGAGACGTGCTTGAGCGCGATCGTCACTGCGGAGTCGCCCTCGAACGGAACCCGCCCGGTGAGCATCTCGTAGAGCACCACCGCCACCGAGTAGAGATCTGATGGAGCGGAGACCGAGTGGCCCTGGGCCTGCTCGGGTGAGAGGTACTGGGCGGTGCCCATGATCGAGCCGGTCTCGGTCATATCGGAGGCGCCCGCCCTGGCGATCCCGAAGTCCGTCACCTTGACGTGGCCGTTGTCGTCGACGATCACGTTGTGGGGCTTGAGGTCGCGGTGGATCACGCCGCGACGGTGGGCGAAGCGGGCGGCCTTGAGGATCTGCACGGCCAGGTCCACGGCGCGGCCCGGCTCAAGCGGCGCCTCCTCGCGGATCACCTGCTTGAGCGAGCGGCCCGGCAGGTACTCCATGGCGATGTAATACGTGTTGTCGAACGAGCCGCGGTCAAAGACGCTGACCACGTTGGGATGCTGCAGCGACGCCGCCGCCTGCGCCTCGCGCCGGAAGCGCTCGACGAACCCCGGGTCCTCGGCGAAGCGGCGGTGCAGCAGCTTCAGCGCCACCTGCCGGCCGAGCTGCTCGTCCTGCGCCAGGTAGACGTCGGCCATCCCGCCGGCGCCCACGCGCGAGAGCACGCGGTACCGGCCGTCGATGATCGCTCCCTCTTCAAACTCGCTCATTTGAGCTCCGCCAGGTATGCCTTCATGATCTGCGCCGCGATCGGCGCCGCGTAGGTTCCGCCATAGCCAAGCTGAATGTTCTCAAGCGTGACGGCAACGGCGATCTGTGGGTCCTTCACAGGAAAGCCGACAAACCACGCGTCGTCCAGTTCGAGGCCGTTCTTGTAGCCGCCGGTCTGGGCCGTGCCGGTCTTGCCGGCGGCGTAGAGGCCCTGGAGGTTCGCGGCCTGGCCGGTGCCCTCCTCAACCACCTTGGTCATCATCTGGCCGATCTCAGCCGCGATCCTCGGCGCCATCACGTGGTTGTAGACCTTCGGCGGGAAGCTCTCCACGACCTGCCCCAGGGGGTTCACGACCTTGGTCGCCAGGCGCGGCGCCATCAGCGTGCCTCCGTTGGCGACGGTCGCCACGACCATCGCCATCTGCAGCGGGGTGACGGTCAGCTTGTCCTGCCCGATCGACATGCGGCCGATGTCCACGTAGGGGCTGGTGGGGAGGATCAGCTTGCCGTTGAGGCGCTCACCGCTGGCCATCATCTGCTGGGCCGGGTAGTCGAGCGGCGGGGTGGAGTAGAAGCCGAAGCGCTTCATGTACTCGCTCATCAGCGCCGGCCCCACGCGCTGGCCGACCTGCGCGTAGATCGTGTTGATCGAGTAGGTCAGCGCCTTGGTCAGGGATGTCGGACCGTAGCTGACATCACCGTCGTTGTGCAGCGGGCGACCGGAGACGATCAGCGGGGAGGGCCCCCTCAGCAGCGACTGGGGGGTGAACTTGCCGGTGTTCAGAGCCGCCGTGGTGGTCACGATCTTGAACGTGGAGCCGGGCGGCAGCTGCCCCTGGGTGGCGAGGTTCTCCTGGCAGCCGACGTTGTCGATCACCAGCTTGCAGGCGAACGGGTTGTTGGGGTTGTTGACCGGGTTTGAGTACATGACCTTGATCGCCCCGGTCTGCGGGACGATCGCGACCACCGAGCCGACCCGCCCGGCCAGCAGCTTGCGGGCCAGCTGCTGGAGCTTGGGGTCGAGCGTCGTGTAGAGGTCGTTGCCCTTGGTTGAGCGCGAGAGCGGGCCGAACACGGAGCTCACGTTCGAATGCACCGTTCCGGCCAGCTGCGACGCGTAGGTCGACTCGAGCCCCGCCGCCTGGTTGAACTGGATGTTGGAGTAGCCGACCGTCTGCGAGAACAGTGAGCCGAACGGGTAGCTGCGCGACCACAGCCCGCCACGGGCCGGCACGGAGCGCGCCAGCACCTGGCCGTTGTCAGCCAGGATCTGGCCGCGCTTGACCTCCCAGGAGGCGTAGATCGAGAGCTTGTTGAGCGGGTTCTTGTCCAGCGCCGTGGCGCTGAACACGGTCCAGCGCGAGGTGAACGCGACCAGCAGCCCGAAGAGCACCACCAGCAGCGCGAAGAGCCTCGTGATCGCGCGGTTCATGCGCGGGACGGGCGCCGGGCGCGGTCGGAGACGAGCAGGATCAGCGCGATCAGCACGAAGTTGGCGAGGATCGAGGAGCCGCCGTAGGAGATGAACGGCAGCGTGACGCCGGTGAAGGGGATCACGAGCGTGACCCCGCCGACGATCACGAACACCTGGATCGCCAGCACCGACGCCAGCCCGGCGGCCAGCAGCTTGGAGAATGAGTCGCGCGAAAGGATCGCCGCCTTGAAGCCGCGCGCCACCAGCAGCAGGTAGATCAGCAGCAGCGCCGATGACCCGAACAGTCCCAGCTCATCGGTGATCACGGCATAGATCATGTCGGTGTCGGGCAGCGGGATGATCGGGAAGCCGCTGCCCGGCGCGGTCAGCATCGCCTGTCCGAACCCCTGCCCGAAGAGCCCGCCCGCAGCCTGCCCGAAGAGCCCGTTGGCGATCTGGAAGCTGCCGCCGTAGGCCGTGTAGAGCTTGGGGCTGAAGGGATGCAGCCAGGTCTGCACGCGCGCGTCGATGTGCTGGATGTGGGTCACCAGGAACCACGCGCCCAGCGCAAACGCGAGCACCCCGATCAGCACGAAGGAGATCCGCTGGGTGGCGATGTAGACGATCGCCAGCAGCGCGCCGTAGAACATCAGCGAGGAGCCGACGTCGCGCAGGAACACGAGGATCAGCATCGCCAGCCCCCAGAGCAGCAGCATCGGTCCCAGGTGCTTGAGCGAGGGCACGCGGTAGCCGAGGATCTTGCGCCGGCCGACCAGCGCCTGGCGGTAGTCGCGCAGGTAGCTGGCCAGGAACAGCACCAGGCCGATCTTCGAGAACTCCGTCGGCTGGAAGGTCAGCGGACCGAGGTGGATCTCCAGGTAGGCGCCGTAGGTCTGGGTCTGGGTCGCGTACGCGAGGCCCGGCACCCGCGGCAGGATCAGGAAGACGAGCGAGGCGATGACAATCAGGTAGCGGTAGTTCTCGAGCTTGCGGTAATCCCTGAAGAGCGCGATCGTGCCGGCGAACAGCACCAGCCCGAGCACAAACCACTGCGCCTGGCGACGCGCCTCCGCGGCGCCGGCGATGCGGTAGATCATCACCAGCCCGAAGCAGGCGAGAACCGCCACCAGCGGAAAGATGTAGGGGTCCGCGTAGGGGAGCGTGACGCGGATGAAGATGTGGCACGCCAGGCACAGCCCCAGGAAGATCGCCCCCAGCACCAGTGAGGCGTTGGAGAGCTTCCCGGACTCCTGGATGAAGACCGCGGCGAACCCGGCCGTGATCAGCAGCGCCGCCGGCAGCAATCCGAAGAGCTCGCGGTTGCGTGCCCTCATCTGACGATCTTGCCCATCTCCAGCTGGTTGATCAGCTGTATAGCCCCGGTCTGCCCGTGGATCGCATGGTCAAGCAACGCGCCGCGCCGGTCCGCTGGAATCAGTGAGGCCGGCACGCCGGAGACGTAGAAGGTCTCGTACATCGGGATCCCGAACGGCAGCACGTAGGGGAAGCCCCGGTAGACGACCACCGTCCCCTGCCCGTTGGTCCCCAGGAAGTAGAGCTGACGGCTGGCCAGGTAGCCGCCGCCGCCGACCAGGAACAGCACCGAGGCGACGGCGACCAGCGCCGCGAACGTCTTGCCCAGGCGCCCGAAGTGGCGCTCGTGCTCAGCGGCGTGGGTGAAGCCGGCCGGCATCCGCGGCTTCCAGCCCTGGCGCCGCGCCAGGCGCGCGCGCATCACCGGCGGCGGCGTGACCGGGACCAGCTCCATCTCCGGCGCCGCCTCGCCGAAGGCGGGCATCCCGACCTCCGTGGGCTGGTTGACGAGCTCCTCTACCGGCACCTCCTCCACCCGGAACAGGACCACCGTGATGTTGTCGCGCCCGCCCGCTGCGTTGGCCTCGTCGATCAGCCGCTCGGCGGCGGTCACGAGCGTCGGCGACGCTCCGAGGATCTCCTGAACCCGGCGCTCCAGGAGCATGTCGGTGAGCCCGTCGGAGCAGAGCATGACCACGTCAGCGGGCTGCAGCGGGTAGCTCCAGGTATCGACCTCGACCATCGGCTCCGGCCCGAGCGCGCGCGTGATGATCGACCGCTGCGGATGCTCCAGCGCCTCCTCATCGGTCAGCTCGCCGCGCTTGACCAGCTCCTCCACCAGCGAATGGTCGCTGGTCAGGCGCCGCAGCTCGCCGTCGCGGAACAGGTACGCGCGGCTGTCGCCGACGTTGGCGATCGCGACCGCATCCTGCTCCAGGTATGCGGCTGTGACGGTGGTGCCCATCCCGGCGTGCTCGTGCTCACTGAGCTGGCGGTCATGGATCTCACGGTTGGCGGTCTGGATCACGCCGGCCAGGCGCTCCTCCGCGGTCCCCTCCGCCGGCAGCCCGCGTGCGAACGTCTCGGCGACGATCGCCGCCGCCACCTCCCCGGACTGCGCGCCACCCATCCCGTCGGCGAGCGCAAACACGGGCGAGCGCGCGAACGCGGCGTCCTCGTTGCCGCGCCGCTGGCGTCCGGGATCGGTCTTGACGATCGTCTCTGCTGCCCTGAGCATCTGCCTGTCGGATCCTGGCTGTGGTCGCTGCTACTGGTAGTAGGAGAACTCGGAGTCGCCGATCCGGATGGTGTCACCATCGCGCAGCGGAGCGGGCCCGTTGAGCAGCTCACCGTTGAGATACGTGCCGTTGGTGGAACCGAGGTCCTCGATCACCAGCGTGCGTCCCTGGCGGCTGATGCGGGCGTGGCGGGAGGACGCGAACGGGTCCTGGAGCTGGATCTCCACGTTGCCACGGCCGAGCGTCACGCCCTCACTGAGGTCGTAGGCAACGCCCGGCTCATGGCCCGGCGCCTGGTCGACCACCAGCCGCGGCTCAAAGTCCTCGGAGAGCACCTGCAGCGGATCCACGGTCGCATGGATGCCGGTGGCATCGGTGCCGGGCCCCGCGCCGCGGGAGCCGCCGAAGCCGCGCCGCAGATCGAACAGCGAGCTGGTGGCGACCCACAGCAGGAACAGGTAGAGGACGATCAGGAAGCCGAACTTGAGTCCGACAGAGACGGGCTGGAGCATTGGCTATTCCAGATCGAACGTGATGACGCTGCCCCCGACCCCGATCTCATCCCCCGGCTCCAGGACCTCAGAGCGCTCGATCCGCCGACCGTCGAGTCGCGTGCCGTTGGTCGATCCGAGGTCCGTGAGCACCCAAGCGCTCCCACGAGGTCGCAGCTCGGCGTGGCGCCGGGAGACGTTGGCATCGTCCACCACGATGTCACACTCGCGGCTGCGGCCGATCACCGCGCCGTGGGCGCCGATGAGGTGCTCGCGCCCCTCGTACAGGAGCACCGCGCGCCCGCCGCGGCGTCCCGCCTCCTCACGCTGCGGCTCCTCACGCTGCGGCTCCGCCACCCAGCGCGCCGGCCCCGGAGCGGCGGCCGGCTCGGCGTAGAGCCGCTCGGGCTCGTGCTGGACCGGCGCGGCGGGCAGCTCCGCGGGGTCAACCACGCGCGTGGCGATCCCGAACTGCCCGAGGCCGAGCCGGGCGTCGGTCTCGAACTCGATGACCGGCGTGGAGAGCAGCGAGAAGCCCTCACGGCGGGCGTGCTCCAGCAGGTAGGCGCCCAGCTCGCCGAGCAGCGCGTCCTCATAGCTGAGGAAGCGGTCGCGGTCGCGCGCGGAGAGGTAGACGCGGTACTCATTGGGCACGTAGATCCGCGACAGGGAGCTGTATTGGTGCTCCTCCATCTCGCGCGCGAGCTTGCGCGCGATCTCCACAGGGCGCACCTCGGACTTGAACACGCGGCTGAACGTGCCCTCAACGGCGTTGGCGATCTTGCTCTCGAGCGTTCTCAGAACTGGCATCGGGGGGAGTCCTCCAACGCTTCATGCTACGCAACCGCGGCAGCTTTGCCAGCGCCACGCACCAGCGCGACCAGCGCCGGCCAGGCGAGGATCGCCGCCGCCAGCGCCGCACCCACCCCGGCCCCGCGCAGCGAGACCGCGCCGACGGCGCCCAGGGAGCCCACCGTCACCGCCGCCCAGACCACAGCCAGCACGAGGTCCACCGAGGCGAAGCGGTGCGTGCGCAGCAGCGGCCCGAGCGCGGCCGCCGCCGCCCAGACCAGCGCCCCGGCGATGCCGCGCGCGGCCGCCACCGGCTCCAGCACCCCGCTCAGCATCCGTGCGGGGTCGGTCAGCCAGGCACCGCCGTGGGGGAGGTTGGCGGGCAGCCAGTAGAGCGCGTGCCCACTGAGCGCGCCGGCGGCGACCAGCCACACGTATCCGGCGGCCGCGATCGTCGCCCGGCGCCAGGGACCGCCGCCC
>JAJZDA010000158.1 GCA_021851525.1 Actinomycetes bacterium
GAGCTCCGGTCGTGGCGACCTCATCCGCCTCGATCCGACACTCGCGATCGTCGACTGCTGACCTGTTCCAAGGGACCGCCGCACGCCGCCCAGCAATCGTTCGTCGCCAAAGGACTTGTCTGCTGAATTGGGCTTGAGCAGAAAGCGATTGCTCGCCGAGCTCGGAGCGCCCGAGGGAGCGTGGCGTGGCGGCTCTCGGCTTCGACGGCCGCCGGGTCGCGAACAGCGATGAGCCGCTTCGCTCGAACAGCGTCGATTGCGTACTGCTCGTTCGTGCAGACGAGCATGGAGGGCGGCACTGCCCGGAATGTGCGAGCTGTAATTCTTCCCGAATCGAGAACTAGAACTTCTCGATCCAGGAGGTAATACTTCTTGAATGTCTGGCAACGCTGACGCGCCCATACGCTCTGCGGGAGTGGCCGACGAGTTGCTGAGCGCGCTGTCTGAGCAGCTCCAAGCGGCGTCGCTGAGCTTCGACCTCGTGGTGATTGGTGGATCGGCACTGCTCGCTCGTGGTCTCGTGGAACGCGCCACGCGCGACGTCGATGTCGTGGCACTGGCTGGCTCGGATGGCTTGCTCTCGGCTGTCGAGCTACCGGCTGGACTCTTGCGTGCCGTGGCGACGGTGGCGCGGGATTTCGGCGTACCCGAGAGCTGGCTGAACAGCGGGCCAGCCGATCTGCTGCGCTTTGGGTTGCCAGTCGGCTTTGAGAGCCGTTGGGAAACCCGGACCTACGGAGAAGCATTGACCGTGCGATGGGCGTCCCGCATCGATCAGATTCACTTCAAGCTGTACGCAGCGGTCGATCAGGCCGGCAAACACCTGACTGACCTCAAGGCGTTGCAGCCGTCGCACGACGAATTGATCTCCGCCGCGCGCTGGTCGAGGCAGCACGATCCGTCGCCGGGCTTCTTGAGCGTGCTCACGGAGGCGCTCAAATACTTCGGGGTTGAGGATGCCGAACTCGGAACTTAGCCTCCAGGTCGACCAGACGCTCGACCGATTCGCCTGGGAAGAGTGGGCGCAGATGGGTGTCCTTGCGACCGCCGGGCCGCCCCGTTCGTGGGCTCAAGACCCCGAGGCCCTGTTGCTGTTCTCCTTCGAGGTGGGGCGCTCCGACCCACGTTTATTTGACGAAGTGCTCGACTGGTTGATCACAAACGAGCCACTGATCAGCCTTCGTCGCCTGCGCTCGCTGGCGGTCGACCCCGAGGACAAGGCGCTCGTTGATGCGGTCGTCGCCTGGCTAGGGCAACAACGCCCCAAGGCCCGGTTTGCTCAGCCGACACCAGAGCCAAGCGAAGTGATGTTGCCGCTCTTCTATCAGGAGAGGTTTCCGACCGCGCATCCCGACCCCGTGTTCGCGCGGTATGGCTGGTTGCGCTCAGCATTTACTGGCACCCGCAAGTCGATGCCACCCACTATCGACGCCCCTATCAACCTGAGCTTTCGTTTGCGCATGCTGTTTGGACTGAATGCCCGCGCCGAGATCGCGCGGGTCCTCTTCACGATCGAAGAGCCTGCCGTCACGAGTGCGACGTTGGCTCGCGCCACGGGTTTCACGAAGCGCAACGTGCATGAGGCGCTCGCTGCATTTGAGCTGGCGGGCGTTGTCGCAAGCTCCGGCAGCGGCTACGAGCTGCGATACCGCCTGGACCATGATCGCTGGGCTGAGTTTCTCGAAGTCAGCGAACCGATCGAGTACGTCGACTGGATCCCGATCCTCCTCAGCCTGCGACGGATTCAGCGGTGGTTGCGCGGTAGCGACCGGCCCGACGCATCGGCATACATAGTCGCGAGTAGCGCGCGGGACCTGCTGGAACGGTTGCGGCCGGACCTCCGGGCAGCAGACATCGAGGTTCCATCCCGTCGCCGTGCCGAGAGCGCTCTCGACGATCTGCAATCGGTCCTGAATCAGATCTTCGAGTTACTGGATCTGAACTAGGGCACAACGATTAGGGAGCTGTTCGGCGCAATTGCTTTGCCCCTGCAGCCCGTCGCTGCCCGGCGACTCCTTTGGCGACGACTCGCGTCTTCCGAGCTGCACAGGGTTGGTCGAATGGAGGTCGGACTGGGCGGGCTCGGCTCGTGCTTTCGCGGGGACCTGAGTGGACCGGGAGATCAAGCCTGTTTGGCTTGCTCGAAGCCGGTCTCGAGGTCTTTTCGTTCGGGGCGTCGGCCGGGCAATGGCTTGGTTTCGGTGCTGCTGATGCCTGACATGAAGATCGCGACTTGGCGGCGTGCGAGTTGGTCCCAGTTCGGGGTGTTTGCGAGAGGTTGGGCGAGCATCGCGCCTGTGATGATGAGGTCGATCGCGCCGATGTCCGGGCGGATGGTTCCGTCGGCGCGGCCGCGTTGGAGAACCTGTTCGAGTAGGTCGCTGATCTCGGTGCGCAGCGCGACGGTCCGAGGATCGAAGCTGACCGGGCCGCTGTGTAACGGGAGGATCAGGTCATTGCGCGCGGCGATGGTTTGCTCGAGGAAGTCGGTGATCGCCTCGGTGGCAGCGCACTGGCTGGTGGCGGCTGCGCGGGCGTGCTCGAGCACCAGTTGATAAGAGCGCGCGGAGAGGGCGTCGATCAGGTCTGCTCTGCTGGGGTAATGCCGGTACACGGTCCCGACACCAACACCAGCAGCAGCCGCGATCTCGGCAATCGGAACCTTCAAACCCTGGCGCCTGATCGCCGCGGCAGCCGCAACTAGGACCCGCTCCTTGTTGTTGGCGGCATCGCTGCGCAGCGGTCGACCTTCGGCCTGGCCTGGGGTGGCGGACATGATCGGGATGGTCTCAGCACTCGACTTCGGGCGCCAGCAACCGCTACCCTCCGGCTAACCGGACGATATCGTCCGGTTAGCCCTGGTGTGTCACGAGATCGGAGAACGCCGTGCCCGACCCTTCACCCGCCACACCGGTATCGCCTGGTGCCATTCCTGCCGATGATCCCCGACGCGTGCTTACGGTCGCTCGGCCCGATACCGATCAGTCGCTGCCGCACCTGGGCGTGGTGGGTGACACCTATACGGTTCTGATCTCCGGCCAGGACACCGCAGGCCGTTACACGCTGATCGACATGTACGTGCCGCCGGGCGGGGGTCCGCCCCCGCACCGCCATGATTTCGAGGAGATGTTCAGTGTCCTCGACGGTGAGATCGAGTTGAGCTTCCGAGACACGACGATGACTGCTCGTGCCGGAACGACGGTCAACATTCCCGCCAACGCACCGCACGAATTCCGAAACGTCAGCGGTCGGCCGGCGCGTCTGCTGTGCCTCTGCTCCCCTGCCGGGCAGGAGGAATTCTTCGCAGCCGTCGGCGTGCCGGTCGACGCTCGCACTGAGCGCCCGCCCGTGCTTGACGCAGTGGAACAGAGCGCGTTCATCGCCAAGGCGTTGGCGCTCGCACCGAAATACCGCACCGAGCTGCTAGCGCCAACAGGCGAGGCGCGAGCATGAGCAAGGAACAACGCGACGCGCTCGATGCCCTGCTGCGCCACGCACCACTGGACCTCGGCGGAGATGTGCATGAGCAGCGGGCGATCTTCGCTGAGATGATGAGCGCGGTCCCGCTGCCCAACGACATCACGACGACCGCTGGCGAACTCGACGGCGTTGGGGTTGTCGAAATCGAGCTGCCCGACAGCGACCCCTCAGAGGTGATCTTCTATCTGCACGGCGGCGCGTACGCGATCGGATCGGCTGAGCTCTCGGTCGGACTGGCCTCCGACCTCGCACGTCGAGCGAATACCCGCGCAGTCTCGATCGATTACCGCCTCGCGCCCGAGGACCCCTACCCCGCTGGTCTCAACGACGCGCTCGCCGCGTACTCCGCGCTGCTGAACACCCAATCGGCCACCAAAATCGTGATCGCCGGCGAGTCCGCCGGCGCCGGCCTCGCCGCGGCGACACTGCTAGGCATCAAGAACGCGCGCCTTCCGATGCCGGCCGCCGCACTCCTGATGTCGCCGTTCGCGGACCTCACCCTCTCAGGGCCCAGCATGAGCAGCAAGGCCACCGTCGACCCCGCCCTGACCCCCGAAGGGCTACGCCGCCGAGTGGCTGACTACTGCGACGGAAACGACCCGTCCACAGAACTCATCAGCCCCATCTTCGGTGATCTCGCCGGCCTGCCGCCGCTCCTGATCCAGACCGGATCACACGAGATCCTGCTCGACGACGCGATCCGGCTAGCCGCGCAGGCGGCCACAGCCGATGTCGAGGTGACACTGGAGGTCATTCCCGGAGTTCCGCACGTGTTCCAAGGATTCGCAGCGATGCTCGACGAAGCCGACCAGGCGCTCACCCGCGCCGGAGCCTTCATCCGTAACCAGCTCACCAACGCCCAGTAGCTGCACCGGGCGAGAACCCAACCCGGCCCGCCTCACCCGGACGTGGATTGATTCTCGAAGTTCGATCCCGTCGTGCGAGTCGGGGGTGCCCGGATCTGGATCCGTCACCCCCAAGGTGTCTCGATCGGCTGGACAAGATGCGCCTTGCGCGCGGAGCGCAGAGTTCAACGACAAGTGCTCTCACGATCCGGCGCCGTCAATCGAGACTGCTGCTTCGGCGACGCTCCGCTGCGCCGGACCTCAGCGCCGGCACGGGGAGTCTCCCGGCTCAGGCCCGGAGCTTCGTGGTCAGATCCCTGCCTCGCGCCGTGAGCGGGCTGCGCGATCCGGGTTCAGCCTCGTGTCCTGTCAGGGGCTAACTGAACGCGACAGCTCTTGCGAGTTGCTCACGTGAGCGGGCTTTGACCGCAGCTCCCAGGACGGCCTGCCATTGCTCGGGGCTCACCGGCGGTTGGTCAAGACCGAGATCGGCGACGACCGCAGCCTGGTCGACGTGCTTGGCGATCTGTTCAGCGCGACGCTGGGCGGCAATGTGCTGCACCTGAGTCAGCTGTGTCCGTCGGGCCTTTTGCGAGAGGCTCAAGAGATCACGAGCCACGATCGGGACTGCACGGCGCGCGCACTTTTCCCACGGCGCGTCGGCCGCTGAGTCGACGATCACCTGGCGAACGACACGCCAGCCGGCGTGGTGGGAGTCGCATCGCGCGACCAAGAATCGAGCGAGGGCTTCAGCCACGGCAACCGCGCCGGGTTCTGCGCCATGGCGGTCGAGGTGGCGTAGCGCCTCGCCCACACCGCGCCCAGCATCTACCGCTCGCGCGATCTGCGCCGCGGTCTTTCGCGGCTTGGTTGTGTTCACTGCGATCCATCCACCTTACACCCAAGGTCGAGGCGACCCTCGCTGCGCGCGGCGGTGCACGCGTTACGCTGAGCGGATGGAGTCCACTCAGATAGGCGACCTTGTAACGGTCTCGAGCGGCGGCGCCTCGCTCGACGGAATTGTGTTCGACACGCCCAGCAGCTCAAAGATCGTGGTGGCGGTGATGGACTCGCACCGTGGTCCTGTATTGCGAACCGTGCACCCATCCACCCTCACGGAGCGTTCCGCCGCTGGGGCCAACGACCAGGCATTGCGCCTCCTGATACGCAGAAGCCCGGCGCCCACCCAGGGTAAGGCGCGCGGCACGACGCAAGGCGGGCAGGGCCGCGCCGGTTACACCCGCTCGGCAACGCACCGCTCAACCGGCAGGTAGCGAGATGCGCGACCGCCTCCCCCTCACGAGCCTCTAGAGGCCCGGCGTCCAGAAGAGCCGGAGCCCCGCTATCGCGAGTCCCGAGCATCGGCAGACCGGGCCGATCTCAAACGGGGCCACTCCGAGCGAGGCATCTCACCGCCGGTTGCCCTCGGTGCCTGGCCATGCCACCAGCCGCTCTGAGGTCTGCAGCAGGGCAGGCGCCCGGGGTACGCGGTGATCCGCGGCGCCGGCCTGACGCTCGCGGCGCCTGAGATCGCGGCCTGCTGGTCGCTTGAGACCGTGGTCTGCTGGACGGTGCCGGCCGGGCCGGTGAGCGTGACCGGCTCAAGCGCCCGCGCTCAAGGCCGATGCGCTGCCAGGCCAGGCCTGTCTGGCGTTCGCTGAGGCCGATCAGCAGCAGCGCGAGCCAGCCGGACAGCACGTCGGCCATCCATCGATGAAAGGGAGCGCTGGGCTCCCCGCGTCGGAGCGCTCGGCCTCCCGGATGCGTACCAACAGCACCTCACGACCCGCCCGCCGGGACGTCCTTCGGCGGCGAGCGGGGCCGCGACCGGCGATCAGAGCGGCAGCTTGCAGTGGTCACGGCGCGGCGGTGTCCTGCGCCCGGGCGGCGATCCGCTCAGCGAAGCGGCGCTGCACTGCGGCGAGACGTGTCTGCCATGACTCCGGGGGAGAAAGCCATCCCCACGCCGGGTTTCTCCCCCAGCGCTGCTCACGATCCGGTCGCGCGCCGCCCGCCCGCCCGCGGCTTTGCCGCAGCGCAGACGGGGGAACCACTGATACGCGTGGCGTGTCTCCCGCTGACCGCTGGGGCCGATTACTCAAACTGACCGCTCTGCCCGCCTTGAGGGGTAAAGGCGCGCCGCGCAACACCGATATCTGAGACGTCCGGAGTGGCTCGGGCCGGGAGCTTCGAGCGACTCACTAGAACTTGATCAGAGGTGTCTGATGCCCCGATTGCTGAACTCGTTGACGTTGCGTTTCAGGTTGCTGGTGCTTGGCGGCTTCGCCGGCGCGGCGGTGCTGCTGCTGACCGTCGTCACGATCGTGCTGATGGGCGGGATCAGCACCAAGACCTCCACCTCTCGCGCCGCCCAGCAGCAGGCCCAGACAATCAGCGGGGCGTACGAGGCCTGGCTCACCAACGACGGCCAGAACAACATGTACGCGTCGCTGATCGCGCTGCACAGCTCGAAGGTCAACGCGCTTGCGCAGGGCGCCTGGCAGCAGTCGGTGGCCGGCTACAACAGCACCCGCGCGCACCTCGCAAAGCTCCGCACGGAGCTGCGCTCCCCGGCTGAGCTCGCGCAGCTCAGCAAGCTCGAGACGGCGCTCTCCGGCTACAACAAGCTGACCCTGGAGATGCGCGCCGCCGGCGAGGCGGGCAACGCACAGAAGGCCGTGATGATCCAGGGCGTCACCAACAGCAGCGTCTCCAACGAGCTGGTGAGCGGTTTCGCCACGCTGCGCGCGCAGCTTGACCGCACCGCCGCGCAGAGCGCCACGTCGGTGAAGTCGAGCGCGAGCTCGGCGACCGTGATCGTGCTGATAGTCGCGGCGGTCTCACTGCCGCTGCTGCTGCTGATCGTGTTCACCGCGATCCGCAGCATCGTCGCGGGCGTGCGCCAGGTCGATGAGCGCGTCAAGGGGCTCAGTGACGACATGGACCGCCAGCTCAAGCCGGGCCTGCAGGCGTTTGCCGACGGGGACTTCACGCTGCGGCTGGAGGCTGAGACCGAGAGCGGTGAGATCACCCGCAATGACGAGCTCGGCGAGATCCTGCAGCGCGTCGATGAGATGCGCGACACGATCCTTGACGCGTACGAGTCCTACAACGTCAGCTCGGATCGCCTGCGCGACACGCTGCAGCAGGTCTCCGGCTCGGCCGGCCAGGTCTCGGCAGCCTCCCAGCAGATGGCGGCAACCTCCAACGAGTCGGGCAAGGCCACGGGTGAGATCGCCCAGGCTGTCGGCGGGATCGCACAGGGCGCTGAGCGCCAGGTGCGGATCGTGGAAGAGGCGCGCCGCTCCGCCGAGGAGGTTGAGCGGGCGGTCAACGAGACCGCCAGCACTGCCGAGCAGACCGCGGCGGTCGCACATGACGCGCGTGAGGTGGCCCAGCAGGGCGTGAGCGCCGCTGAGCAGGCGACCGAGGCGATGCGCCAGGTGCGCGACTCCTCAGCGGACGTCAGCACCGCGATCCGCGACCTGGCGGCCAAGTCCGGGCAGATCGGCGCGATCGTCGAGAC
>JAJZDA010000159.1 GCA_021851525.1 Actinomycetes bacterium
GGGTGCCGCCGGGCCGCAGGGCGCCGCCGGGCCGCAGGGCGCCACCGGCCCACGCGGTCCGGCCGGTGAGGTTGAGCTTGTCAGTTGCCGGACCGTCACGCGCACCGTGGTGCGTAGGGTTCACGGCCGGCGGCGCCGGGTGAAGGTGGGTCGGCGGGTCTGTCAGACGAAGTTGGTCACGGGCACGATCCGCTTCACCACCAGCGCCGCGCGCGTGAGCGTCAGGCAAGCCGGAAGGACCCTGGCGAGCGGTCATGCGAGCCGCCTGCGTGACGGGCGCTTCGTGCTGCGCCTCAACGGCCGGCACGTGTTCTCGGCGGGGATCTACACGGTGGTGCTGGTCGCCCACCGCGACGGACGCGTGCTGCGGCGCGTCCTGCGGCTGCGGCTGAGCTGAGCCGGGCGGGTTGTGCGCGGGAGCCCCGCGCACAACCCGCCCGCCACCTGCGCTCAGTTCTCGCTGCGGCGTGCGATGAGCCGGCTGGGCGTGCCTCCCGCAACATGGAGAAGGCCCCATGGCGTTCTCTGCCTGTTAGGCTCCTGCCCAGGGCTGGGCGTCATGGAGCGGTGGGTGTCTGCGGGCGCCTTCGCCAGGCCATCAAGTTCCAAGGGGGGAATGTCTTGGATTCGTTGTCTTTGCATCGCCGCGCGAGGCGTCGGTTCGGTGCGCTCATGCTGACCGGCGGTGCGCTGATCGCTGCGCTGCTCGCGGCTCCCTCAGCACTGGCTGCTGCTGCGTCCCCGACCACCACCACCAGTTTCACGACGCCCGGCGAATACACCTTCACCGTGCCCGCCGGGGTGACCTCGCTGGAGGCGACGGTGATCGGTGCAGCCGGCGGCGCCTGCGACGGCGCGGCCGGGGGCGAGGGCGCAACCCAGTCCGCGACGCTGCCGGTCACGCCCGGTGAGCTGCTGGCGGTCCAGGTCGGGGGGGCGGGTGGAGTCTGCTGGTCCTCCAGCGGCGGGTCGGGAGGCGTTGGCGGCGGCGGCGCCGGCGGCTCGGCTCTTGCCCTCGGCGGTGCCGGCGGTGGCGGTGCCTCCGCACTGTCGACCGGTGCGCCGCTGCCCCTGCTCGTGAGCGGCGGTGGTGGCGGCGCCGCACCACGCGGGTCAGCCGGTGGCGCCGCAGGTCAGAGCGCCTCACCGTTCGGCGGCGGTCCCGGCACGCTCTCCGGCGGCGGCGCCGGTGGCAGCGGTGGCACCGGACCCTACGGTTCCCCCGGTTCGCCCGGCAGCTACGGGCTTGGCGGGGCGGGTGCCAATTTGACGATGCCTACGCTGATGGCGGCCGGCGGTGGCGGTGGCGGTGGCGGGTACTACGGCGGTGGCGGCGGTGAGAGCGCTGGCGCAGCTGGCGTCGACAGCGGTGGTGGCGGCGGTTCGAGCTACTTCTCGCCGCTGGCAAGCGTTGGCTCCGCGCCGGCGCCGACAAGCGCGCCCGCTGAGGTGCTCCTCACCTATGCGGCCCCGGTTGTCGGGCTGAGCACCACATCGCTCGCGTTCGGCTCTCAGCAGGAGGGCCTGACCGGTTCCCAGCAGACGATCACCGTCAACAACACCGGCGCCGCCTCACTGGTCGTGAGCGGTTACGCGCTCTCCGGCACCGATCCCGGTGATTACCTGATCGAGAACGGCTGTCAGGAGGCCGTTGTGGCCGGCGCTAGCTGCACGATCGGGGTGCGCTTCGACCCCGCGGGGACGGGAGCCAGTTCGGCGAGCCTGACGCTCATCACCAACGCATCGGCGGCCCCCGGCGCGATCTCACTGTCGGGCACCGGTACTGCCACGATCGTGCCGGCGGCGGTGACAGGCGCGACCGGACCGGCCGGGCCGCAGGGTGCCGCCGGGCCGCAGGGCGCCACCGGCCCACAGGGCGCCACCGGCCCACGCGGTCCGGCCGGTGAGGTTGAGCTTGTCAGTTGCCGGACCGTCACGCGCACCGTGGTGCGTAGGGTTCACGGCCGGCGGCGCCGGGTGAAGGTGGGTCGGCGGGTCTGTCAGACGAAGCTGGTCACGGGCACGATTCGTTTCACCACCAGCGCCGCGCGCGTGAGCGTCAGCCGCGCGGGTCACACGCTGGCGAGCGGTCATGCGAGCCGCCTGCGTGACGGGCGCTTCGTGTTGCGCCTCAACGGCCGGCACGTGTTCTCGGCGGGGGTCTACACGGTGGTGCTGGTCGCCCACCGCGACGGACGCACGTTGCGCCACGCGGTCCGGCTGAGGATCGTCTGAGTCAGGTTGGTGGCGCGCGGCGGCCGCCGCGCGCCACCACGCTCAGATCTCGCCGCGACGTGCCAGCTCGGCGACGGCGACGTTCGCCGAGAGCAGCTCGTCGTGAGAGGTGCCGGCGTCGATCCAGTAGCCCTCGAGAGTCTCGCAGCGCAGCGAACCCTCGTTGACGTAGATGTTGTTGAGGTCGGTGATCTCGAGCTCACCGCGGGCGGAGGGACGCAGACCGTCGATGAAGGCCCAGACGCGCTCGTCATACATGTAGATCCCGGTCTGGATCATGTGTGACCGCGGCTGCGCGGGCTTCTCCTCGATCCCCAGCACGCGCTCACCGTCCATCTCGATCACGCCGTACTGCTCGGGGTGCTCCATCTCCACCCCGAAGATCACGGCCCCGTGCGGCTCGCCGGCGAAGCGCTCCACCGCCGGGCGCAGGTCATGGGTGAAGATGTTGTCGCCCAGCAGCACCAGCATGCGGTCGCCGCCCACGAAGCTGCGCGCCAGCCCCACGGCCTGGGCCAGGCCGCCGGCCTCCTCCTGCAGCTCATAGGCGATCTTCAAGCCGAACTCACTGCCAGATCCCAGGAGCTGAATGAAATGCCCCGCGTGCTCAGGGTTGGTGATCACCAGCACGTCCCGGATCCCGGCTCTGGCCATCGACTTCAGCGGGTAGTAGATCAGCGGCTTGTCGTACACCGGCAGCAGGTGCTTGTTGGTCACCTTGGTCAGCGGACGCAGCCGCGTGGCCCTGCCGCCGGCCAGGATCACGCCCTTCACGTTGTGCATGCGCGCGAGCCTAGACCACGCGCGGACCTGGCGTTGAAAGGCGCCTTGCGGGAACCGGTCGCCCGCCGGGCCGCGAGCCCGCATGCTCGCCTCAGGCCGGGACCAGCGCCTCGATCTCAGCTGCCGCAAGGCGCACCGCCTCACGCGCCTCAGCGGGCTCGAGCACCACCGCGTCACCTGCCTCCTTGAGCACGTTTCGCACGAGCCACTCGATCCCCGCGTAGCCGAAGTCGACCACTATCGAGCCGTCCTCGCCCTCGCTGATCACGGTGCGCTCCTCCCTCACCCAGCGGGCTCGCTCGGGAGAGATCCAGACCTTGGCACGGCTCGACGCCGGAACCTCACCGGTGCGCAGCCAGCCGTCAACCCCGCCGGAGAAGTCGAGTTCGGGACGCGGCTCAAAGCCCTCATCTGTGACCTGCGCTGACTTGATGCGGTCAAGCCGGAAGTGGCGGATCGCTTCGCGCTCCGGGTCATAGGAGGCCACATACCAGCCCTCGCGCCCGTTGGTCAGCTGGTAGGGCTCCACCACGCGTGTCGAGAACTCGTCCTCGTTCTCCTTGTAGTACTCGAAGCAGAGCAGCCGCTGCGAGGCGATCGCGTCCCGTGCGATCTCGGCGATCTGTGCGTCATCGCCGGTGAGCGCCGCGATCTGCAGGCCCTCGTGAGCGGGGTCCTCGCCGAGCGCCGCCACGACCTTGCGTCGCACCGACGCCAGCGAGCCGGCGGGGATGTGCTCGCCGATCAGGTCGATCGCGGCGACCAGCGCCTTCGCCTCGACCGGCAGCAGCCGCGCCGGCCTGGCAAACGCGTCGCCGTAGGGCTCGGGATCGA
Source organism: Actinomycetes bacterium (assembly GCA_021851525.1). Taxonomy (GTDB): domain Bacteria; phylum Actinomycetota; class Thermoleophilia; order Solirubrobacterales; family Solirubrobacteraceae; genus Palsa-465. Next base: position 3,853 of record JAJZDA010000159.1, read on the forward strand.
CCTCAATACTGCCGTCGGGCATGATCTCCGCGTACAGCACGTAGGTGCCGGCCCCGAAGTTCACGACGTTCAGCACCGCAATGTCCTCCTGCAGCTCCTGCTCGGAGAGCTTCAGGCGCTGCTGCAGCTCGGCGGCGTCGAGCGTCAGGCCGCGCCGGCCGGCATCGATCAGGATGCTGGCGAGCGTCACCAGCCGCGCGAAGCGCTCGGGGCGGATCGCGCCCTCGGCACCGAGGCCGTCCGCATCGTGGGACTCATCGCCGTCGGCCTCCAGCGGCTCTGAGCTGTTGCCGGCCAGCGGGCCGGCAACAGCCGCGCTGAGGTGCTGCTCCTCGCATTCGCCGGTGTGCCGCTCGCTCAGCAGCCGCACGCGTGCGCGCAGCTCCTCGGTCAGCTCGCTCGGGCCGGTGATCCGGGCGTTCTCGCCGAGGCCCAGAACCCAGGCGATCAACTGGCGTGAGTTGGCATACGGGGTCAGGAACACGCTGTCCTGCCCGTTGTCGGCCGGGCGAATCTCGCCATAGCGTCCGAAGTGCCGCTCGATCTGCCAGGCGATGCGGCTGGATATCCAGATCTCCGCGGTGCCCACCGGCTCGCCGAACTGCCACTGGATCCGGTTGGCGTAGGCGCGCGGGTCGAAGTCCTCCGGCCGCTGGAAGTCGTGCTCGGCCTTGGTCGCGTAGCCGACCTTGCCGAGGATCCGCGAGAGCCGGAACACGCGGATCGCGTCACGCTCGTGCGCGCGGCCCACGACGTAGAACTGCCCGCCCTGGTAGAGCAGCTGGTAGGGGTCGACCCGGCGCGCGCCGGTCTCGTCGCGCTGCATCGTGTAGTAGTCAAAGACGATCGTCTTGCGCCGGAAGATCGCGGTCTCGATCTTCGCCAGGCGCTGTGAGACCTCGTGACCGTCGGCGGCGCCGGTGATCCCCAGTGCGATCGTCTGCTGCACCGGCGAGTCCAGCGGGCTCGGGCGTCCCCAGGAGATCTGCTGCAGCGCGAGCCGCAGCGGCTCCGCGTAGGCGAACTTGCCGTCCAGCAGGTTGAGCGCGGTCCAGAGCGCGGCCAGCTCCTCATCTGTGAAGTTGATCGCCGGCAGATGGAAGTTCTCAGGTGGCAGGGAGTAGTTCTCCTGCTCCACCTGGCCGTCCTGCGGCTTCTCCACCGAGAGCACGATTCCGAGCGCCTCGAGTTCCGAGCGGTCCGCGTAGAAACGCCGCGCAAACGCGTCCTCGTTCATCACGCTGTAGCCCTCGACGTCGCGGCGGATCTCAGGGGCCGTGACCGGCCGCCGTTCGGCCATCAGATAGGAGATCAGGGACAGCTGCCGGATCAGCTTCTCGGTGTCCTTAGCCATTGGCTTCCACTTTAATCGTGGCTCAGAGCAAGCCGTCCAGCCGTCCCACCGCGGACCCGCAAATTGCGCTGTTCATATGCGGCGCGCGGTCCGCTGCAAGTGGAAATGCTGGACGGATGTTGCCCGCAGCCGGCGCAGCGACGGGCCGGCGGGCGCCTGGGCGGCGCCCGCGCGCCGCCCGCTGTCACCCCGAGCCCCGCCCGCGCAAGCGCGGATCAGGCAGCCAGCAGCTCCGGCGCGGCGCCGTCGCTGCCGAAGTAGGCAGAGGTGCCCAGCACGCGGTCAAACGCGCCCCATTGCGCGCCCGCGTCCAGCCCACGCTCGATCCGGTCGAAGCTGCCGAGCTTGGAGCCGAGGTTGTCTGCCATGTGCACCAGCGTCGCCTCGCGCGTGGCAGGAACCACCGGTGAGCCGTGCTCTAGTGACCCGTGATGGCTGAGGATGATGTGCAGGAGCGCCTGCTTGAGCTCGTCCGGGAAGCCCGGCAGCCGCTCGATCTCGTTGCGGATCAACGTGTAGCCGAGCGTGATCTCGCCCTGCAGGCGCCCATCGTCGGTCATCTCGATCTGGTCCTCGAGCACCGCATAGGTGTCGAGCTTGCCGATGTCGTGCAGCAGTGCGCCGGTGACCGCCAGGTCACGGTTCAGCCCGGGGAAGATCGCCGACAGCGCGCTGACCGCCTGGGCGACCGTGAGCGAGTGCTCGAGCAGGCCGTGAACGTAGGCCTGGTGGTAGTGCTTGGCCGCCGGCGCGACCCTGAAGCGCATCCAGGTCGGCGACTCGGGACCGAGCACGGTCTCCAGCAGCGCCTGCAGGTGCTCGCTCTGGACGGTCGCGATCAGGGCCCGCAGATCCCGTTCCATGTGGCTTGCGCTGCGCGCTGCTCCGCTGGACATGCGCCGAAGATACGCCCGCCCGCGGACGCCGCCCTGGATCAGATGTTCTGAAGAAGTCCCTGCTCACGGGCCCAGTCGATGGTCCGCCGCAGGGTTTCGCGCGCGGGCGTGTAGACCACGCCCAGCTCACGTTCGGCTCGTGAGCCGTCGTAGCGGTGCCCGTGCAGCAGCGTGCGCACCATCTCCCGGCAGACCGGCGGGCGTCTGCCACGCGCCCTGAAGAGCAGCTCCACGGCCGTCGCCCCGACCATCGCCAGCGGCCGCGGTGCCAGCCGCGGCTCATGGGTCACGCCGGCCACCTCAGCAGCCAGCGTGAGCGCCTCACTGATCGTCATGCCCATCCCGCTGAGGATGTAGCGCTCGCCCGCCACCCCGCGCGCGGCCGCCAGCAGGTGGCCGCTGCTGCAGTCCTGGATGTCCACCAGGCTCACGTAGGTGTCGACAAAGACCTTCAGGCGGCCGTCGACGAACGCGAGGAAGAAACGGCCCGTGCCGCCGGCGCGTCCCGGACCCTGGACGGAGGACGGGTTGACGTAGACGACGTCCTGGCCCAGCTGGGCCGCGGTGCGCATCGCGGCACGCTCACCGAGCGTCTTGCTCTTCTCGTAGTTGGAGAGGTAGTAGCCACGATGCGTGGCCGCCTCATCGGCCACCACTCCGCGGGCCTCGCCGAGCGTTGCCGCTGAGGACGTGAAAACCAGCCGTGCCACGCCCGCCCGGTGTGCCGCCCTGACCGCGGCGACCGCGCCATCGACGTTCGCTCGCATCATCGGCGCGGGGTCGGCCACGCAGAACTTGTTGACACCGCCGACGTGGAACGCCAGCTCGCAGCCGGCCATGCCGGAGGCCATCGCCTGCTCGTCGCAGATGTCGCCGCGCGTCACCTGCACCCCGCGCGCGCTGAGCTTCGCGGCCGCCTCCTGCGAGCGTGCCAGGCCGATGACGTGGTCTCCACGCTCCAGCAGCCTGCCGACGAGGTCGGTGCCGAGCACGCCGGTCGCGCCGGTGATGAACACGCGTGCCATCAGCTCTTCAGTGCGTCGGCGGAGCGGATCAGATAGTCGATCCCGGACCAGGCCGTGATCACCGCTGTCACCGCGAGCGCCCACTGGTCGAGGTAGGCGCCGGCGAAGACGATGTCCGGCCGCGCCATCGCCAGCGCCATCGCGGCGAACTGGACGGTGGCCTTCCACTTGCCCAGCATCGAGGTCTCGAACTGGGTTCCGCCCGCCGCCACCGCCGCGCGCAGACCGAGGATCGCGAACTCACGCCCGATGATCACCAGCGCCACCCACGAGGAGGCGCGGTTCACCGCGACCAGGCCGAGGATCGCCGTGGAGACCAGCAGCTTGTCGGCCGTGGTGTCAAGGAACGAGCCGAGCTTGGTGACCACATCCCAGCGTCTCGCCAGGCGCCCGTCGAACCAGTCGGTCACGGCCGCCACGAGGAACACGACCGTGGCCGACGTGTAGTCGTGCCCAAGCAGCAGAGCCATGATGATGGGGCAGGCCACGATCCGCACGCTTGTGCCGATCGCGAGCATCCGTGACGTGCGCAACGCGGTCAGAGTACTCGTCCTGTGGGCACGGGGGCGCGGTGTGTCGGAAAGCGTGCGGTGTGCGCGGCTTTCCCGCCCCGGCCGCGGCCCCTCAGTCGAGCAG
>JAJZDA010000007.1 GCA_021851525.1 Actinomycetes bacterium
CGGCAACGGTGCCGCCACGCCGGTGGCGCAGCGGGTCGCCGCGGGCCTCGGCGTGAACCTCGCGACGGTCGCCGGCAGCGCCCGCGGCGGGCGCATCACCAAGGATGACGTGCTGGCCGCGGCCGCCAACGTGGTGGAGCTGCCGGAGGGGGCCCAGAAGCTCAAGGGCGGCGCCGCCGCGCTGGCGCGTTACATGGATGAGAGCCGTTCGATCCCGACCGCCACCTCGCTGCGCACCTTCACCGTGACGACGCTCGACGCGCGTCGCAAGCAGCTCAAGGATGCCGGGCACCGCGTCTCCTTCACGCACCTGATCGCGTACGCGATCGCGCGCGCCGCGGCCGATGAGATGCCGGTCATGGCCCACCACTACGTCGAGTCCCAGGGAACCGGGTACCGCGTGGACGACGGCGCCGTCAACCTCGGCCTGGCGGTCGACGTCGAGAAGAAGGACGGCAGCCGCACGCTGATGGTGCCGGTGATCCGTGACGCGGGCCGCGCCGGCTTCCGGGAGTTCCTGGAGGCCTACAACCAGCTGGTGGAGAAGGCCCGCACCAACACGCTGAGCGCTGACGACCTCACCGGCGCCAACGTCTCGCTGACCAACCCGGGCGGCATCGGCACGGTCGCCTCGGTGCCGCGGCTGATGGTCGGCCAGGGCACGATCCTCGCCACCGGTTCCATCTCCTATCCCGTCGGGCTGGAGGCGATCGGCGCGCAGATCGGCGCGGAGAAGGTCATGACCATGACCTCCACCTATGACCATCGCATCATCCAGGGCGCGGAGTCGGGCCGCTTCCTGAAGGTGATCGAGGAGTACCTCCAGGGCGAGCACCAGTTCTATGAGGGTGTCTTCATCTCGCTGGGCGCGCCGCTGCCGGCGCTCCCGCCACGCGCCGCGGCGGCGCCCGTGGCCAGCGGAGCCGCTGCCGCGGTGGCGGCCGTTCCGGGTGTCGGCGGGGCGCCCAGTGAGGAGCTGCTGCAGGCCGTGCAGGCCGCCACCTCGCTGGTCAAGGCGCACCGCATGCACGGGCACCTCGCGGCGCGGCTGGATCCGCTCGGGCGCGCGCCCGGCGGCGACCCGGCACTTGAGCCGGAACCGCTCGGCCTCACGCCGCAGCTGATGGCTCAGATCCCGTCGCGGATCCTGCGGATGTACGTGGGCGGCGAGACGCTTGCGCAGGCGCTGCCGCGCCTGCGCGAGGTTTACTGCGGGCCGATCGCCTACGAGATCGAGCACATCGCCTCACACGGGCAGCGCCTGTGGTTGCGGGAGGCCATCGAGTCCGGCCGCTACCGCACGCAGCTGAGCGGCGAGGAGCGCAGGCAGCTGCTGCGGCGCCTGACCGAGGTCGACTCGTTTGAGCGCTTCATGCACAAGACGTTCATCGGGGCCAAGCGCTTCTCGGTCGAGGGCGTCGACATGACGGTCCCGATGATCGATGAGATCGTGCGCCTGGCGGCGCTCAGCGGCGCCCGTGAGGTCGTGCTCGGGATGGCCCATCGCGGTCGCGTCAACGTGCTGGCCCACAACCTCGGCCGCTCCTACAGCTCGCTGTTCGCCGAGTTCTCGGGCGGGGAGACGCTCGCCGCGATCACCACGATCCCCGACGGCGGCACCGGCGACGTCAAGTACCACCACGGCGCAGTCGGCAGCTTCCAGGTGCCCGGCGGTGAGTCCGTGGTGGTGCGCCTGGAATCCAATCCCAGCCACCTGGAGTTCGTCGCCCCGGTGGGCGCCGGCGCGACGCGCGCCGCCCAGACCAACCGTCAGGGGCCGCACGCCAGCCAGGACACCAACGCCGCGGTGCCGATCGTGCTGCACGGCGACGCGGCATTCCCCGGCCAGGGCGTGGTGGCGGAGACGCTCAACCTCCAGGCGCTCGACGGCTACACCGTCGGCGGCACGATCCACATCATCCAGAACAACCAGGTGGGCTTCACCACCGACCCGGACGACTCGCGCTCCACCACCTACGCGTCGGACATGGCCAAGGGCTTTGACGTGCCGATCATCCACGTCAACGCGGATGACGTGGAGGCGTGCATCAGCGCCGTGCGCCTCAGCCTCGCGTTCCGCCAGGAGTTCGGTCACGACGTGCTGATCGACCTGATCGGGTACCGCCGCCACGGTCACAACGAGGGCGACGAGCCGGCGTACACGCAGCCGGAGATGTACGAGGTGATCAAGAAGCACCAGCCGGTGCGTGAGATCTTCGCCCAGCAGCTGATCGCCGCCGGTGTGGTCACGGAGGCGGAGTCCAAGGCCATCACGGACGAGGTCTGGGCTGCGCTCGCCGCCCAGCACGAGAAGGTCAAGGCGCAGATCGCCCACGCCAAGGAGGCCGGTGAGCACGCCACCGGTGAGTACCACCTCGATCGCACCCCGTCGCCGGAGGTCGCCACCGCCGTTGACGCCGACAAGCTGCGGCTGCTCAACGAGCAGCTCCTCGCGGTGCCGGACGGCTTCAACGTGCACCCCAAGCTCGTGCGCCAGTTCGAGGAGCGGCGGCGGGCGCTGGAGGCCCAGGACGGCCCGATCTTCTGGGCTCAGGCGGAGGCTTTGGCGTTCGCCTCGCTGCTGACAGAGGGCATTCCGCTGCGGCTCACCGGTCAGGATGCTGAGCGCGGCACCTTCAGCCACAGGCACCTGGTGCTGCACGATCCCCGCACCGGCCAGGAGTACTGCGCGGTCCAGCACCTCCCCGGCGCACTGGCCACGATGGAGCTGCACAACAGCCCGCTCTCGGAGATGGCCTGCGTCGGCTTCGAGTATGGCTACTCGGTCGAGGCTCCCGAGACGCTCGTGCTCTGGGAGGCCCAGTTTGGCGACTTCGCCAACGGCGCGCAGGTGATGATCGACCAGTTCATCGCCGGTGGCCTGGCCAAGTGGGGCCAGACCTCACGGCTCACGCTGCTGCTGCCGCACGGCTACGAGGGTGCGGGTCCCGAGCATTCCTCCGCACGGCTCGAGCGCTACCTGCAGCTGGCCGCGGAGGGCAACCTGCGGATCGCCAACTGCACCACGCCGGCGCAGTACTTCCACCTGCTGCGTCGCCAGGCGCGGATCGCCAAGCAGCGGCCGCTGGTCCTGATGACCCCCAAGAGCCTGCTGCGCCAGCCGGCGGCCGCGTCGCGGCTGGCCGACCTCGCCGAGGGTCGCTTCCAGTCGGTGCTGGCTGAGCCTGGGGTCGATGCCGAGCAGGTGACCAGGCTGCTGCTGTGCAGCGGCAAGATCTACTACGACATCGTCGGCCATGAGGCGCGCGCGCAGAGCCCCGAGGTGGCGGTCGGGCGGGTTGAGCTGCTCTACCCGTTCCCGCAGGGTGAGATCCTCAAGCTGATCGACCGCTACCCGAAGCTCCGTGAGGTGGTCTGGGTGCAGGAGGAGCCGCGCAACATGGGCGCCCGCGCTCACATGTCGCCCCGGCTGCTGCAGATTCTCCCGGAGCACCTGCAGTTCGGTTACGTCGGTCGCCCTGAGCGCGCCGCCTCCGGTGAGGGCTACCCGGTCGCGCACAACCGCGAGCAGGATCGGATCGTGCGCACCGCGCTGGACGTCAAGCAGACGATCTCTCAGTACCCGCTGCGCACACCCGGAGACCGTTAGTCGCCGGCTGGCTTGAGGCCCGCGGCCGCGCTGGCCGCGGGCACCACCAGGCGTCGCCCCAGCTCGTTCAGGGCACAGGCGGCGAGCAGTATCAGGAACGGGTCGATCGGCTCACGGAAGCGGGGCGTCTCGGCGTTGACCAGGACTACCGAGAGCCACATCGCCAGCGGGACCCCCCAGACCCAGCGTGGCGTGTCGCGCGCAGCCCGAGTGAGCGCACCGGCCAGCGCCAGCAGGGCGACGATCCAGAAGCTCACGACGCCGATCTGGGCCAGCCCCAGGTCGATCCCAATCGACGCCGCGGAGTCGCGCCAGGCCGCCGATCCCTCTAGCTCCAGCAGCCTCAGGGTGTTGTGCAGGCCCACGCTCAGAGGTGCCAGCGGGTGGCGTCGGACGTAGCCCAGCGCTGCGGACTCGAGCCTGCTGCTGAGCTGCAGCTCGGTCAGCTGCGGCGCCAGCCTGACGTAGCGCGACAGCGACGGCACATCCGCGAAATACACCCAGCGGTAGGGTGGATCGCTGCGTGCGGAGGTGCTGTTGTAGGTGCCCGCGAGTGTGATCCCGGCCTCGGAGGAGATCGGCACGAACCCGCCCATCACCACCAGGTTGCGGACCATCCAGGGGGTCACCGTGAGCGCCGCACAGACCAGCAGCGTGACCCACGGCGCGCGCGCAGGCAGCGCCCGGTGAACGGCTCCTGGGCGGCGCCCCAGCCGCTGTGCGCCGAAGCCCAGCGGCACCAGCAGCACCAGCGCATTGCTGTGGGTCAGTGCCGCCAGGCCGATCAGCACGCCGGCGCTCACCAGCCAGCGCGACGGCGCCGCCGAGCGCCCTGCGCGCAGCACCGCGTAGAGCGCTGCCAACTCCAGCAGCGTCAGCAGGTTCTCGGCGGCCAGCACCGCGGAGAGCTCCAGCGCCACCGGGTAGATCGCGCCCAGCGCGAGCGTCGTCAGCGCCGTGCCGGACCCGAACAGCTCAAATGCGCTCAGCCCGAGCAGCGCCACGCTGCCGGTGCCGAGCGCCACCTGGATCAGCCGCGCGAGCGTGACCGTCGCGGAGCTCAGCGCCGGCCCGCCGGTGATCAGGTCCGCCAACGCCAGCAGGTAGGAGTAGGCGGGCGGGAAGTACGCGGAGGGACCGTGTGTGCCGCCCGCGGCATGGTTGGCGTCCTGATAGGTGCCGGTGTGCGCGATCGCCGACGCACTGCGCAGATAGGTGCGGGCGTCGTTGATCGGCGCGTACGGGTAGTGCGCGAAGATCAGCAGGCGCAGCGCCAGCGCGGCGACCATCAGTGCTCCGGCCAGTGTGAGGCGCTGTCGCGCGGTGAGCGCGCTCAGGCGCCGGTCCGCCGTCAGCAGGCTCGTGCGCATCGGCGGGGGCGTGGCTCAGCTGATCCCGACGATCCGCGAGCAGGTCCAGTTGGAAGCGCCGGCGCCGCCGTTCCAGATGCGGGCTGCGACCGCGTCCTGCTCGGACTTCGGGGCCAGGTACGCAGCCGGGCCGCTGCCGCCGAACTGGCTCCAGGTGCTGGGAATGATCTGGTAGTAGCCCGACGCGCCGGCGGAGTTCGGCGGGAGGTCCTGGCCGCCTGACTCGCACAGCACGATCGGGTACGGGATCGCCCAGCCGGCGGAGGAGCCGAGGCTGGCGCCGCCGCTGCCGCTGGCGCCGCCTCCGCTTCCGCTCCCACCGCTGCCGTTGCCGCTGCTGCTCACGCTGATCGTCTTTGCCGCCTGGATCGCGGCCTGCTGCTGTTGCTGGATCTGCTTGATCGCCTGCTGCAGAGCGGCACCCTTGGACTGGCTGGCGGCCAGCGCCGTCGCCTGGGCGGCGCGCGCGTCGTTGAGCGCCGCCTGCCGGGAGGCCAGCAGCGCGTTCATGCCCGAGAGCGCGTCGGCCTGGGTGGTCGCGTCCTGCGCGGCGACCATGTCCGCTGCCTCGAGCTTGCGGATCCTGGCCTCCGCGGTGCGGGCCTTGAGGCTTGCGGTCAGCGTGAGCCGGATGATCTGCTTCTCAGACTGCTTGGCGTTGTCCATGTACTGGATCTGGGAGAGCAGCTGGTTGAACCCGTTGGCGTCGATCACCAGCGAGACGAACGTCTGGGCCGGCTGCTCGTACTGGCTGACGAGCTCAGCCGAGAGCGCCCTGCGCGCGCGGCGCAGCTCGCGCTTGAGCAGCCGCATCCGGACCTGCTCGAGCGTGAGTGCGGCTCGGTCCTCCGAGAGCGCCGTGTCGTACTGGCCGAGCTGCGCCTGCGCGGCCGCCTCACGGCTGCTGACGAGCGTGATCTGGCCGGTCAGCGAGCTCACCTGGCTGTTGATCGCGGCAATGCTGCCGCTCAGCGTCTTCTGCTGGCCCTGATTCGAGTTCAGCTGGGATTTGGTGGCGTTCAGCTGGTTCTGCAGCTGGCTGACGCTGGCCGCGACAGCGCTTCCAGCTGCGAGCAGGCCTCCGCTCACAGCGATCCCGAGGGCGGCTGCGGGACGCAGCCGAGGGTTTCGTCGGACCTTGTCAGACATGACCAGACCGCTCCCCCGGTGGTCCGCGGGACGACGGTTGCGGCAGCTTAGCAGCGGTACATAAGCCCTGCGGGCCTATCCTTGGCGGGTGCCCACCGCGCGGCAGGCCAAGATCATCGAACGGGTCCGCTCGATCCCCGAAGGCTTCGTGCGCAGCTACGGCGATGTCTCGCCGGGAGCTCCGAGGCTCGCTGGAGCCGTGCTGCACGCTTGCGCTGACCCGAAGCTGCCCTGGCATCGGGTCGTGCGCGCCGACGGCTCGCTGGCCAAGGGTGAGCGCCAGCGCCGTCTGCTGGAGGCCGAGGGCGTGCCGTTCGTCGGTGAGCGCGTGGATCTGCGGCGCGTGAGGCTGCCGGAGTGAGCGCCGGGGTCGCGCGGTCCCCGGGACGGCGGTTGCGCTGATGATCTGGCACCAGCAGCGGATCACGCTGGCCGCCCGGCCGCGTGGCTTTCATCTGATCACGCGGGAGCTGCTCGGTGAGCTGCGGGGTGTCGAGCGCATCCAGGTGGGGATGCTGCACATCCTGATCCAGCACACGTCCGCGTCGCTGACGCTCAACGAGAATGCGTCCCCCGACGTGCGCGGCGACTTTGAAGCGTGGTTTGACGCAGTGGTGCCGGAATCAGCGCCGTTCTGGACGCACACGCTCGAGGGTCCCGATGACATGCCCGCGCACATCAAGGCCTCGGTGCTGGGCCCGACGCTCACGCTGCCGCTCTCCGCGGGCCGGCCGCTGCTCGGCACCTGGCAGGGGATCTACCTCTGTGAGCACCGCGACCACGGCGGCCCGCGGTCGCTCATCTGCACGGCCTTCGGGGAGGAGTGAGTCGGGTTGCGCGTCGCTCCGGGCGGCGCGCTGACCGGCTGGAGCGCTGACCGGCTGGAGCGCTGACCGGGTCGCGCCGCGCCGCGAGCGGCCGCTCACGCCGGCGCGCGAACCTGGTCCGGACTCAGCCCGCCTGGCGCGCCCGAACTGACCCCGCCCCGCATCGCCTGGTGCCGCGGGCGGACCCGGGTGCGGCGGCGCCTCGTGTTCAGACGCCGCGCCAGACGGGCGCGCGCCGTTCCGCAAACGCGGTTGCGCCTTCCCTTGCGTCCTCCGAGCCAAACACCGGCCCGGAGATCGCCTCCTGGCGCTCGAAGAACTCCGCGTCGGGCCAGTCGCTTGACTCGCGCAGGATCCGCTTGCTCGCCTTCAGCGCGAGCGGCCCGTTGGCGGCCACCGCCGCCGCCAGCTCGCGCGCCTGGGCGAGCGCTTCGCCCGGCTCGGCCAGGCGGTTGACCAGGCCCAGCTCGTAGCCACGCTGGGCGGAGATCGGGTCGCCGGTGAGCGCCAGCTCGTTGGCGATGTTGCGTGGGAGCATGCGCGGCAGGCGCAGCAGCCCGCCGCCGGCCGCCACCAGGGAGCGTTTGACCTCCGGGATCCCGAGCTTGGCGCCGGCGGCGGCGACGATCAGGTCGCAGGCCAGCGCGATCTCCAACCCGCCGGCCACCGCGAACCCTTCGATCGCGGCGATCAGCGGCTTCTCGGCCGACCGCTGGGCGATCCCCGCGAAGCCGCGCCCCTCGACCCACGGTCGCTCGCCGGCGACGAACGCCTTGAGATCCATCCCGGCGCAGAAGTAGCCGCCGGCGCCGGTGACGATCCCGGCCGACAGCTCGGGGTCGCGATCAAGCTCGTCCAGCGCCTGTCCGATCCCCGTCGCCACCGCGGCGTTGACCGCGTTGCGCTGCTCCGGCCGGTTGATCGTGATGATCAGGACGCGCTCTGCGCGCTCGGTGAGGACGGCGGTTTGATCGGTCATCTGCTGGCTCCTTGATTGCTGCGACGACGAGCTGCGCAGGTGCGCGGCGAGTGCAGCTGCAGCCTACGCCACGAACAGTCGCAGCTCCGGTTCGCGCTCGCCCCTCAGCACCGCCAGATCAACCTCCACACAGGCGATCCCGCGGGACTCCGCGAGCACCCGCGCCTGCGGCTTGATCTGCTGGGCGGCCAGCACGCCGCGGCAGTCGCTGAACTGGGGCTCCGTGCGCAGGCGCTCGAGGTAACGGGTGATCTGCTCAACAGCCTCGATCGTCGCCACGCGTTTGATCTCCACGGCAACCCAGCCGTCGTCTCCGTCGCGGCACATGAGGTCGACGGGGCCGATGTCCGTCGGCCACTCCCGGCGGACCAGGCGCAGACCCTCGCCACACCAGTGCGGCTGCTGGGCCAGCAGTTCCTGCAGGTGCGCCTCTACCCCGTCCTTGCTCAGCGCGGCCTCATCGTCGGGCGGTCCCATGTCATGGATCACGTCGGAGAAGACCTCAACCAGCGAGATCTCCAGCCGGTCCTCAGACTTGCCGGCAAACTTGCGCACGAGCATGCTCGCCAGCCGGCCATCGTCTCCCTCGCGCTCCTCGATCACCGTCGGTGGCGTCATCCAGTTCAGGGGCTTGACACTGGACCCCCCGCCGTCGGCCCAGAGCATGACGGTGCCGTCGGCCTTAATCATCAGCAGCCGGACAGCCTCGGGCAGATAGGTGTCGAGCCGCCCCGAGTACTGAGCGGAACACCGCGCGACTATTAAACGCATGGGGGCGTCAGGCTACGTGCGCCCGCGGACGAAGGAGGGGAGATGCATCTGCGCCGAAACGACGCGAGCCCCGGACTGCGCCGGGGCTCGCGGGTCACTCGTGTCGGTCCGGAGTCAGGCGAGCTGCTCCGTGGTCAGCTCGGAACCGTCATCGTCCGGGGACGGTGCGGCCAGTACCTTCGCCGGCCGCTCGTTGATGAGCCCCAGCTTCCACTGGATGTACTTCGTCGTCGCTTCGCGCGTCTGCCGGCGGGTGATGATGTCGGTACCCAGCATGCAGATGCCCTGCCAGTCCGGGTTGGTCTTCCGCCAGTCGATGTCCGACAGATGCGCCAGCCGAGCCTTCCAGTTGACCTCGTCCGGGTACTTAGCCAGCAGGACCCGGCCAGCCGTTCCGAGTGCCCAGAACGCGACCGCGTGAGCGTTCACGTACTCCCCCCGAACTTCTGCCGGCCGCAGCTCAGCGGTGCGAACCTGCTTCCACTGAGGGATTACCTTCCCGACCTCGGTCCAGAAGTCGATGGCCGTGACCTCTGCGCGAGCGAGCTCCTCCTCTGAATTGGCCTCACCGAGGTTCCCGACGAGCGCCCTGTTGGCGTCATACAGTGCCGAGAGCGCCACGAACTTCGCCGACTTCTGGGCGACGGAGACCCGGTCCTTCTCGACCCTGTCCTTGAACACCGGCACTGCATCCGAAACCGCGATGGTGAGAGCGTTCAGCGGGTCCCGATGGTCGTAGAGGATGTCCAGCGACCGGGACGTCTTGTGGACCGTGCGGTTCAGGTCGGAGAACACCTGCTGACTACGCTGGAGGTCCTCGAACGGGAACAGGACGACGCTGATGCTCTGACTTTCGAGCATGCGGTTCTCGGTGAGCGCCTGCTGGATAGCCGCCTTGCGGTGCTGCCCGTCGTTGAGCAGAAACTCCGCCGTCAACGGCAGCCGCAGGATGCCCAGGTCAGCAGAGAGGTCGGAGGAGATGAACTCCACCTCCGCATCCACGGATGCGGTGAGGCTGCTGAAGACCCAGTCACTCTCGTGGTCGAGGATGTACCGGGCAATCTCCGGCACTCGCTTCTCAGCGAGCTGGCGCTGCGCGCGCAGCTCGGGGGGCATCTCCGACCAGTCCTGGAACTTGAAGTACCTGGGAACCAGCCCGAGGGGGAACATCACGACGTAGTAGTCGCGGTCGCCCATGCGGCCGCGAACGGCCGCGAGGTCCATCGTATTTGCTACCATTTTGGTTTGTCCTCCTTAGGACACATGGCCTGGTTTCGCGTCTTGGTTTGCCGCCCGGAACACGAAACCAGGCCGTTTCTTGTTTGCGTTGCAAGTTGTACCAAGTTCGCGGCGAACCCGTCAAGGGTTCGTGCGAAATTTTCTCGAAATGCCGCGAACTGTGGCTATATCCGGCCCGCCGGTCCGGTGTTACGCGTGTCAACCGTTACGCGTAACACCCCAACGTCCCGCGGGCGCGACAGCCTCACGACCCACGGATGGCGAGAGCCTGAAGGAACCGGTTGAGGTTTCCCGAGTCGAGAGTCGCAAATACATGGCGCAGATTGACCAACGTGCCGTCGTTCCAGAGGCTGTGCGCGGCATCCACGAGGAGCCGTTCCCCTGACGACCACGAACGGGCCTCGCTCTGCAAGCCGTCCCAGTTGATGCTGCGGCGGACGTCATCGATGTACATGTCGGTGCGGGCGACCAGCAATGGGGAGCGAAGGAGAAACAAAGTCGCGTCCCACTCCGGCGAACCGGTCGAGTTGTGACTGCCGGGTCGGGTCGTGTTGGTGTAGGTGGTCATGTGTGGGTCCTTTTGTCGCGTCCGGCTCCTGGCGCCGGGCTGCTCGCAACATACCCCCAGATTTCGACGCAACCGGACACGATGCGAGAGCCGCACGCATGCACCCGCGTGGCGTACGTTGGTGGGACGATGCCCGACCCGCTGAACGCAGAGCAACGAAGCCGTCTCATGAGCCGCGTTCGCACGCGCGACACGGCGCCCGAGCTGGCGCTCCGCCGTGCCCTCTGGGCGGCGGACATTCGCGGTTGGCGCGTTGACGTTCGGGACGTACCGGGCCGGCCGGACTTAGTGTTTCGCCGCCGCCGTGTCGCGGTGTTCGTGGATGGCGCCTTCTGGCACGGGCACCCTGAGTACTACTGGGGACAGTCTGGGCCGTTCTGGGACGCGAAGATAACTCGCAACCGCGAGCGCGACGCGCGGGTTAACGATGAACTGGCCGCGGCAGGCTGGTGTGTGGTGCGCATATGGGACTTCGAGGTCGAGCGAGACACCGAGGCCGCCGTCGCGCGTGTGAGGGCGGAGCTGCGAGAGGACGGCACGGCATGAGAACGTCTGTTCGTATTCCGTCCGATGAGCACCCTACTGTCCCGGCAGCGATGGAGGCGTACACACTTACCGACTTGTTCGCCGGATGTGGCGGCATGACGCTCGGTTTCGAGGCTACGGGCCGTTTCCGGTCGGTGTTCGCCGTCGAGTGGGAAGCGGCAGCCGTCGAGACCTACCGCCGCAACTTCGGAGACCACATCGTTGGCTCTGCCATCGAGGACGTTCTGCGGTTTCCCGCATCCGACGTGGTCATCGGTGGGCCGCCGTGCCAGGGTTTCTCGCCGCTGAACATGCTCGGCGTCGGCTTGGAACGGCGCTCGCTCTGGCGTGAGTATTTGCGGGCGCTGCAAGACTCTGGTGCGCGCATCTTCGTAATGGAGAACGTTCCCGAGCTGCTCCGCGCACCCGAGTTCCAGGAGTTCGCAGAGGCGGCGCGCCGGCTCGGTTTCATCGTGGAGGGTCGTATCCTCAACGCCGCCGACTACGGCGTGCCGCAGCGACGCCGGCGCGCCATTGTTGTCGGCTCGCGCATCGGACCGCCGAACTGGCCCGAGCCTGACCACTTCCCGCCCAACGCGGTTCCGCTCGGCGGGAAACCGTGGCGCACGTTCCGCGATGCGGTCGCAGGCCTTTCGCTGGTGCCCGACGAGAAGAACTGGCACCGTTCGCGCAACCCCAGACCGATGAGCTTGGAGCGATACCGCACCATCCCGGGCGAGGGCGAGGGACGCTTCGACCTCGCCGCCCGCCGGCCTGACATCACGCCGGCTTGCTGGCTGCGGAAGAAGTCAGGCTCTACCGACGTGTTCGGTCGCTTGTGGTGGGACCGACCGGCCTTCACCATCCGCACCGAGTTCTATAAGCCCGAGAAGGGGCGTTACCTGCACCCGTGCGAGCACCGACCGATAACCGTGCGGGAGGCCGCGCGCTGTATGTCGTTCCCGGACAGCTTCGAGCTGCCGGAGGACCAGCCGATGACTGCCGTGGCGAAGCAGGTAGGGAACGCGGTGCCGCCGCTACTGGCGCAGCGCATCGCCGCTCACATCGCGGCGCTGCTCGATGCCTCAGGCGACGCAGCGGAACTCGCCCCGGCGGTCGCCGCCTAGGCGCCGCGACGGCTCCGTCGTCGTTGCTCCTGCAGCTTCGCCGTCTCTTCAAAATGGTCGCGGTGGCACAGCGTGACGAGGTTCTTTATGTCGTGGCGCGCGGAGACCGGCAGGTCGGCCAGCTCGTCGGCCATCGCAACTTTGTGATGAACCTCCAAGTAGAACCGGGTGTCGCCAGCGGCGAGAGCCTTTGCCCGGTTCCGCTTGCAGACCTGACAGGTGTAATCATCGCGCTCGAAGACCCGCTGCCGTAGGTCCTCGGGGTAGAGCCGCTGCGATGCGTCGCGGAAATCAGCCGGGTCGGTAGATAAGAGCCGATACTCCCCAGGTTCCAGGTCGGGTTCGTCAATGTGCGAGTTGACGGGCCAGCCGAGCTCGTCGCGCAGTTCCCGCACGCGCCTGCTGCCTTCCGCGATGTTCGCGACGTAGTCAATCTGCTGGCGGGTGACGACTTGGCCGACGTTTGCGGCGAGGAACGCTTCAATTCGGCTTCGCGCCGAACCGGCGCGGTTCCGTATCTCATTCGCTTGCTGCCACTGTTTCGAGCGTTCGTGGTTGGGAGTGGCACTTTCGAGCCGATACGTGCTACTCCCGAGCTCGACAATCTCGTAGCCGTCCTCGACACGCAGCTCTCGGACGCGGCGCGCCCACTCCTGTATGCCGCTCACGGCGCCGAGCTCGTCCCCGCTCACATCCTGGCCGACGTGCGCCTGTAAGTACATGAGGATTTGCGATTTGGCGCCCTCGCCCCGGCGCGCGCGGGGGCGCAGTCCGAACGCCTGTCGCTGAACGCCCAGCACCTCGGCTACGGCGCGGTCGAACTCGCTCCGCTCGGCCTCTCCACGTTCGAGCCTGTCGGCCAGGCGGCGGAGGTACCCCGCCGCTTGTCGCAGGCGCTCTGCCCCGTCGCGTAGCGAACTCATCCGCCCGAGCTTCGCCGGCCCGCGCGCAAGACCTTCCGAGAAACCTGGCCGGAACGCCGTGCGTGTCGGACGCTCGCCGCTCAACCGACCGTCTGAAAGGACACAACCATGCTGGTACTTACTGGAAGGCTCCTCGACGTTGCACCACTCGAAGCGCGTGGCAACTTCCCGCCGTCGTCCATCGTCTCGCTGTTCGACCGGGAAGCTCGCTCGACGCTGAGTCTCGTAGCGGACACCGAGACTGCTGAAGCGTTGGCATCGCTGGGCGAAAACGCCGACGTGGCGCTGCGTCTTCGGTGGCGACTGCTCGACCTCGCGAGCCTGGGGGGTAGCGGGCGGGGCAAGGCATACAGGCTCTCGGTCGTCGGCCTTGCTGACGGAGATGCGGAGCGATGACAGGAGGGCTCGCGCCGGGAGAGCCGGCGCGCCCACCGCTCACGGCAACGCCACCCCGACCAGCGGGCACGGGCCAGCCGCCCCGGTTGCCTCCGCGTGTCCGGCAAGGCTTCCGCGACCTGACGGGCTATCTCGCCAAGGCGTACGTCTCGCCGTTGGTGGTTGGGTACGACTACAACCGGGTCCTAGGTCCGCTCTGGCTGTCAATCATGCCCGGCGGGAGGCTGCCGACTGGGGAGGAGTTCGAGGCCACGGTCGCCAAGCTCTGCGACATGCTCAGAGAGGCGGCTCTGCCTGGCGGCAGGTTCGTCGGCCGAGAGGACGGGGAGAAGCTCCGCGCCGCTCACCACCTGCTCTGCCTAGCACTCGATGAAGCCTGTCGAATCGGCTTGCTCTCGGGCACGCGGGCAGACGCCAGCGCCTGGGACTGACCAGACTTGGACGTCCGCGGGTGAGCTGCGCTGCCAACGAACGCCGCTAGCACCCGCGCGCAGCCGCTGGCAAGCGCGGGCGCAGCGGCGGAGGCAGGCGGAAGCAGCTCGCCTGCCGGGCGAATCCGGTCGCGCACTGCGTGAGGCGCGACGCAGGCCCTAACGTTCTTCATGCACACATCAAACGCTGTTCCAAATCCCCTCGGCGACCGTGACCCCTTCAGTGCCGTCACGGGCACGATGCGGGGTAGCGGAGACACTTTCCGCGAGCTGCTGCCGCCTCGCACCCCGATGGACGCTTTCCTGCGGTGGCTATACGCAGCCACGGTCGCTGGGACCCCCCCGATGCCGAGGTCATCGCGGCAGCAGAAAAAGAAAGCATCGAGGCGGAGCCGTTCCGGTTCCCGTCCCGGCACGCCGTAGGCGCCTATTACCTCGTGTCCTATGAGCAGACGTCGGGCGGCGGGAAACGCAGCACCGATGGGGTGCTGGTCGTCCGCATGAAGTTAGGTACGGCTCGGGCGCTATGGCCCCTACTGTGGCGGGGCGCTCGTCCTCCGGTCGGTGTAGAGCTGGTCCCCGCGTGAGCGCACCCGATGCGTCACTCAGACCAGCACCCGTTCTGCCTGACCCATCGGGAGACTCGGTTCTTTGACTCCACGGAGGATTACGACTAATCACCGTGCGCGGCCCATGTTGGCTCGATGGGCCGCGCACGTTTCATAGAGGTTTCCCCCGAAGAAGGTGCAGAGGGGCTGGCCCGTCTTACAGGCCAGCCCAAAGAACGCGGTATTACGTCTGCCGCGTTCTCAGTCGGTGGCGTCGGCGCCGACACGGTCAGCCTCGCATGGAAGCCGCGCGCCGACGATAAGGACTGGTGGGACATGGTCGCCGGTCGCCTCCGCGCCGGGTGGATAGGCGACGCCGACGTCATGCCAGGCGTTGAAGACACCGAGCCTTCGTGTGAGATGCGTCCCTCCGGCCAGGCGGGCTACGTCTCGCGTGGCTTGTTGAGCGGCGCGAAGTTGCTGATTTGGCCGCGCGCCCGTCTAGTCGCTGTGGAAGGCCGGCTCGCTGTGCTCTTAGCATCCGACGCACATGCTGCCGGCCTACGCCCGCCGGCACGCTTGCCGGAGGCTGCGGAGCTGTGCGCCTCGGGGCTGCGCCGTCTGCAGCTCGTCGCGGACGACAACGAGGCGTGTACGGTGCGCCGGCTCGACCTTGCTACGGATGTGGTGTGGGAGCACGGTCAGGCAGGGTCAGCGCTTCTCGCCGCGCTGGCGCTCGCGCGCCCGCCGGGCGGCCACAAGCTCAACGCGTGGAACGGCTCGCGTGGCGCGGAGACGGTGAGCCTGTTCCGCATGGCCGGGGCGCGCCGTGAGCTGGTCGGTCGCATATATGACCGGGGCCTGTGGACTGGTATCGGTCGCGGCAGGGTCGTCAGGTTTGAGCGGCAGCTCCGCTGGTCGGGGCCTGACAGGCGCCCGGTCGAGGAAGCGGCGGCGGCAGACTGGACAGCGGACGCGCTCGACTGGGTCGAGACCCTGACGGCGCCACAGGCCGGCGATGCGGCCCTCGACGACGAAGAAGAGCTCCTGCGCGTCATAGAGGATGGTTGGCTCCCAGTACAGACCGGGCTGCGGCTGCTGGGGTCGCTCGTCCTGACTTCTCGCCGCGACGCCGCAGAGTTCTGGAAAGGTCGGGGCCGCAACGGGCCTGCCACGGGTCGCAAGCATCGGCGTGAGCTGGCGGCCCTCGGGCTGCCGTCGAACGCCACGCTGGTCATCACCCCGGAGCTTCCCGCCGTGCTCGACGTCACCCGCGCGGACTGGCGCCGTGCTGCCGCCGGTCCGCCAATTCCGTTCGCAACCAATACAGGTCCTAGCGTTCTCTCATGAGCCAACCGACCGAGAGCAGAAGGACCGAGCTAGGGGCCATCGCGCCGCTGGCGGCTGTTCGGTCGGGGCTTGCTGCGCCGATGACGGACGCCTCGTTCGATGCTCTCGCTGCTGCGTTCGTGCGGGTCCTGGAGCGTAAGCAGCCGGGCGTCGTCTGGGAGGTCGAGCGGGTGGAACTCGGCGCGCGTTCTGAACCCGCGACGGCTGAGGCCGTAGGGCGCCGTGCCAATGGGCCACGCCGCGAAACGCACCTCGTTCCCGTCGCGGCGTAGAGCGACCAAGTCGAAGGTCGCGGCGATTAACTCCCGCCGTTCGACCGGCGTGAGGTCGTCCCACACATCCCGCAGCTCGACCACCTGGGCGCTGGTCATGCGACGCATCCCCGCTGCCGTCGCGCGGTCTAGTTCCTCCTCCGCAGCCTGAACAGCGAGCCGTCGCTCTTTGACGACAGTGAGGTAATCGGCGCCGAACGCCTCTTGTGCTTCGGGTGTCTTCACCTGCTCGAACTGAGCCTGTGCGTGGGCGAGTGCTTCGTGCAGCGGCGCGTCGGTCGGTGCCTCCGGCTCTCGCCCGACCGCTGTGAGGGTTCCGACCTGCTCCCAGAACAGCTCCTCGATGGCCGGTTCGAGCACCTCGGCTTGCACGCTCCAACCATCGTGCGTGCCCCCACTGTGGCGTCCCTGGCAGCGGTAGATGCGCCGGCCTCGGCTGGTCGTGGTCGCCGCGAGCGAGTACCCGCAGACCGCGCAGCGCAGGACGCCCGTCAGTGAGAACTCACCGCCGATGCTCCGGGCTGGCGCGGGCCGTGGTGCTGCTGGTTGCTGTGCCCGTCGCCACAGGTCGGGCGACACGATGGCGGGATGGGCGGCTGTCTTGACGTAGCGCGGGCCGCCCTCGTCGTTCCTGCCGTAGCTCAGCTCGCCGGTGTAGGTGCGGTTCTGGATGAGCGCGCGTACCGCTTGTTTAGTCCAGGTCTTTGACCCTTGGGAGGTGGCGACTCCGTGCGCTTCGAGCAGCTTTGCGAGCTCGGTGGGTCCCGCCCCAGCCGCGCGGCTCTCGAAGACCTGACGGACGACCGGAGCGGAGACCGGGTCGATTATCAGGCGCCGGCTCTTCTTGTCCTTCCGGTAGCCGGTCGGCGCTCTGTTGCTCACCGGTATGCCCGCCTCAATGGCGTGCGCCTTCGCCGTCTCCAGCTCTTCGCGCTTGCGTTCCCGGTACCCCGCGTCCACCGCGAGCTGAATAGTCGTCAGCATCTTGCCGTCG
This sequence comes from Actinomycetes bacterium, assembly GCA_021851525.1. Classification (GTDB taxonomy): domain Bacteria; phylum Actinomycetota; class Thermoleophilia; order Solirubrobacterales; family Solirubrobacteraceae; genus Palsa-465. The sequence continues at coordinate 17,080 of JAJZDA010000007.1, forward strand.
GCCGTTGTGTAGTCGGGCAGGTTCGGGGCGAACACCGTCCCACCTGCCGCCTGCACCCGGTTGAGCAGGTCGAGACCCTGCGTCGTGTCGCGGCTCAGCCGCGAGAGGTAGGCGACGACCACTCCGCTCGTGATGCCGGCCTCGACACGTTCGAGCACGGCTTGTAGGCCAGGTCGGTCGAGCGTGCCGCCGCTACGGTCAATGTCGCGGAAGACCTCGGCCACGGTGAGTCCGTGGCCGTCTGCGAACCGCCTCGCGTCTCGCTCTTGCTCTTCCTCGGTAATGGTGTGCTCGCGCGAGCCGATGCGTGAGACACGGATATAGACATCTACAACCCTCGGGGCCCGAGCCATGGCCGGACGTTAAATCATCGGGGGCGTAGTGTCTAGTTGCAGTTGAGCGGCTTGTAGCCGCCGGCATCGGCATGCAGCAGCACGCTGCCGTCGGCCTTGACCATGATCAGCCGCAGGGCCTCGGGCAGCACGGTGTCCAGGCGGCCGGAGTAGACGGCTGAGCAGCGAGCCACGATCAGGCGCATAGGGTTGCTCAGGCTAGTGACGGAGCTGGACGGCAGGTGGCTGCGCTCTCGCAATGTGCGGCTGATTGCCTGGCACGGTGCCGCGGATGCGAGAGCTTGCGCCTGGTCTCTGGCATTGGCAGTCAGTTCACCCTGAGACGGATGGAACCGAGTGGTGGCCGACCGTGGTGTCGTCGTTCGCGGTCGACGGCGGCGAGCGACTGTTCGTGATCGACCCCGTCGGTCCGCCGGGTGAGCTCGGCGAGCTGGCGACCGGCCGCGACGCGGCTGTCGTGCTGACTAATCCTTGGCATGATCGTGACGCCCGCTTCCTGGTCGAGCGGCTCGGCATGGAGGTGTGGCTACCCGCGCCGGATGACGGAACCGGCGACTCGGACTGGCTGCTCAGGGAGCGTGCGGGCAGCGCTCACGTGTACTCAGCGGACGCGGGGCTGCCGGACGGCGTCAGGGCGTTCCCTGGTCACACGTTCCCTGGTCACAACGTGGAGTGGCATGGTGATCTGGTTCGAAAGCCATCGAGTGGCCGTTTTCGGAGACACCCTGGTGGATTTTGGGGACGGCTTGCAGATCCATCCAATCTGGCTTCCGGCCGGCGTGACCCACGAGCAGGTGGAGTCCCCGTTGCGTGAACTGCTGCAGCTCGAGCCCCAGCATGTCCTCGCCACGCACGGCGGGCCGCACACGCGCACCGATCTCCGACGCGCGCTGGCTCACGATCCGTCGGCCTAGCGCCGAGCTCTGGTTCAGCGGCTTGTAGCCGCCGGCGACGTGCGGCAGGACGGGGCCGTCGGCTTTGGCCAGGATCAGTCGCAGCGCCTCGGGCACACGGTTTCCAGGCACCCCGATCACTGGGCGGAGCATCTGGCGACGATGAGCCGCTTGGCTCTGCGGCTGGGCATGCAGGCAAACGGGCCGGCCGTGTCGCCACGGACCCGGCCTCAATTGGAAGGCAGTGCGTGGGGGTCGCGCCGCCCGCGTGCTGTCGTCTGCACGCCCCGGTCCGCCGGACGGCGCTCGGTGGCCCAGTCGCTGCATCCAGGCGTTCACGGCGACGCGCATTGGCGTTGCTCTGGGTAGACGGTCTTCCGCGACTCTGCGGCAGGGACCCGTCCCCAGGACGCCTCTTCACCCTCAGGCTGATCGCTCCCGCTTCTGGCGAGGAGCAGGGCCGGGTCCCGTCGGCGCCGCTCTGCCCCGCTTTGATGTCGTGAGGTGTATGTCGGTGCTACCGCTCGCACGGCGAGCAGCACCCAAGCCGTTTGGTGCGCCGCGCAGCTGCTGGTGTCCTTCTCGACGGCGCGGTGGTGGTTGGCGCCGGCTTTGGGTTTTCAGGGGGTTGGCGTCTGTCCCTGCGCCCGATGCGTGGATTGTGCAGGTGGTATGGCTAGCCGTACCTCGTGAGATTCCGGTTGTCCGGCTGGTCACGTGGTTGGTCGGCGTTCATTATCCGGTTCGTGTTCAAGCGCGTTTCATCGGGCGGTACTTCGATGGTTGACGCTTCTGCCGTGGGTCATGCTGTTACGGCACGAGTCCCGTGGGCTGCGCGTGCAGTGGAGCTGACCAAGGTGTACGGCACGGGCGATGCTGCGGTGCGCGCCGTGAACGGGGTCAGCGTCGAGTTCAAGCGAGGTCGCTTTACGGCTGTGATGGGACCGTCGGGTTCGGGGAAGTCGACGTTGATGCACTGCATGGCGGGGCTGGATACGCCCAGCTCGGGACGGGTCTTCGTGGGCGACAGCGAGCTGGGGCGGCTCGACGACGCGGCCCTGACCCAGCTGCGGCGTGACCGGATCGGCTTCGTGTTCCAGTCTTTCAATCTGGTGCCGACGCTGACTGCCGCGGAGAACATCACGCTGGGCCTCGACTTGGCGGGGGGCGAGGTGGACCGGGTGTGGTTCGATCAGCTGGTCGGGCAGTTGCGGATCGCCGACCGGCTCTCGCACCGGCCCAGCGAGCTGTCCGGCGGTCAGCAGCAGCGGATCGCGTGCGCCCGGGCGCTGATCGGCCGGCCGGAGCTGATCTTCGCCGATGAGCCGACGGGCAACCTGGACTCCAACGCCTCCGCCGAGGTGATGGAGTTCCTGCGCCGGGCGGTCCGCGAACACGACCAGTCGATCGTGATGGTCACTCACGACCCGCGGGCGGCCGCCTACGCCGATCGAGTCGTGTTCCTAGCCGACGGCCGCTTGGTCGCGGAGTTGCAGGCGCCCACGGCCGATGCCGTGTTTGAGCAGATGAAGCTGCTGGACGGCTGAGGTGAGCCGGGTCACGATCAGGGGGCTCTTGAGCCGCAAGCTGCGCCTAGCGCTGACCGCGCTGGCAATCGTGCTCGGCGTAACGTTCATCACCGGCACGTTGGTGCTGGGCGACACACTCGACCGGACGTTCAACAACCTGGTAGGCACCGCCTATCAGCACGTCAGCTTCGTCGTGCGAGGCCGGGCGGAGCTGTCGGGCACGAGCGCGGCCGAGACGTCTGATCGCCGGCCCGTGCCGGCGTCACTGGCGGCGGCCATCCGCCGGGTGCCGGGGGTTGCATACGTGTATGGGGCGGTCGGGGGTTACGCCCAGTTCATGGACCGCGACGGGAATGCGATCGGCAGCGGCGGCACCTCGACGCTCGGCTTCTCGTTCGATTCAAACACCCAGCTGTCCCCATACCGGCTGGTGCAGGGGCGCGCGCCCACCGGCCCCGACCAGGTGGTGATGGACAAGGCGACCGCGACTAAACATCATTTCGCGGTCGGCGACCGGGTGCTGATCAACCTGCCGGGCGGGGCGCGGTACTTCAGGATCTCCGGGATCGTGAAGTACGGCTCGAGCGACAGCCTCGCGGGCCTGACGCTCGCGGGCTTCGACCTTCGGACCGCGCAGGCGCTGTTTGACCTGCGCGGCCGCTACGACTCGATCGACGTGCTCGCCGCGCCGAGTGCGAATACCGTCCGGCTGCAGTCGGCGATCGCCCGGACCCTGCCGTCCGGGGTGCAGGTGGTCAGCGGCCAGACCGCCGCCGGCCAGCTCTCGACCGAGGTCGACAACGAGCTCTCGTTCATCTCCACCGCGCTCCTCATCTTCGGAGCGGTGGCCCTGTTCGTGGGCGCTTTCACGATCGTCAACACGTTCTCGATCACCGTCGAGCAGCGCACGCGCGAGCTGGCCCTGTTGCGCCTTGTCGGGGCCAGCCGTGGGCAGGTGTTCCGCTCGGTGCTGAGCGAGGCTGCGTTGACCGGGGTGGCGGCGTCGCTGATCGGGCTTGGGCTCGGCGTGCTGGCCGCGCTCGGTCTGAAGGCGTTGCTGAAGGCGTTCGGGATTGCGCTGCCGTCGGCGCCGCTGGTGTTCGAAGCGCGGACACCGATCGTGGCCATCGCGGTCGGCGTTGGGGTGACGATGCTGTCCGCGCTGATCCCGGCGCAGCGGGCGGTGCGGATCGCACCGGTGGCGGCGCTGAGCTCGCGCGGCGAGCATCACGCGGCTACAGTGCGGCGCCGTCGGCTAATCGCCGGGGTGGCGCTCGCCGCCTTGGCGGTACTTGGGCTCGCGTTCGGCGTCAGCGAGCCCTCGGCCGGGCTGGCGGGGCTCGGGGCGTTCGTCGCGCTGCTCGCCACGATCACGCTCGTTCCCGCGATCGCCGGGCCGCTGGCCGGCGGGCTCGGCCGCCCAGCGGCCCGCGTACTCGGTGCCCCCGGCCGGCTGGGTCGTGAGAACGCGAGCCGCAACCCGGGACGCACAGCGCAGACGTCGGCGGCGCTGATGATCGGGATCGCGCTGGTCTCGACGATCGCGGTGATCGGCGCCTCGCTGAGCACGTCCACCAAGGACCAGATCGACAGCGCGGTGACCGCCGACTACCTGGTCACCGGCAATGGCGGCTTCAGCACGTCGGTCGTCCCGGCCGTTTCACACCTCCCGGGGGTCACGACCGCGACGACCGTCTACCAGGGGCAGTTCGAGTTCCGCGGCTCGCTCTTCACGCTCGTCGCCGCAACCCCAACACGCCTGGGACAGACAGTGCAACTGCAGATCGAGAAGGGCAGCGGCGCGGCGGCGATGGCCGCCGGCGACCTGCTCGTCGACTCGATGACAGCACAGACCGACAACTTGCACGTCGGCTCGCTCGTCCCGGTCAAGTTCGCCCGGACGGGCTCGACGACGATGCGGATTGGCGGCATCTACGCGACCAACCCGTTGCTCGGCAGCTACCTGACCGGCGCGAGCTACTTCCTGGCGCACTTTGAGAACCCACTGCCGATCGGCGTGCTGCTGCGCACCGCCCCCGGCACGCCCGACCTCAACCCAGCACTCAACAACCGGATCCTGGTCCCCTACGCGAACGTCAGCTCAAAGACCCGTGCGCAGTTTGAGCACGACCAGCTGGACAGCATCAACACGCTGCTGAACCTGATCTACGTGCTGCTCGCGCTGGCCGTGCTCGTCGCGCTGATCGGGATCGTCAACACCCTGATGCTGTCCGTGTTCGAACGCACGCGCGAGATCGGCCTGCTCCGCGCCGTGGGGATGAGGCGCCGCCAGGTGCGGGCGATGATCCGCTCGGAGTCCGTGATCATCGCTCTGCTCGGCGCGGTCGTCGGCATCGTGATCGGCACCGGGGCCGGGGTGGCGCTGGCGTCCTCGCTGCGCAACAGCGGTATCACCGCAATCTCCGTGCCGCTGCCCCGGCTGATCGCCTTCCTGATCGTGTCCGCGGTGCTTGGCCTCTCGGCTGCCGCCTGGCCGGCACGCCGGGCGGCGAACCTGGACGTCCTGAGCGCGATCGCCGCCGAGTAGAACTTGTGTCCAACGGTCGCAGGTCGGAACAATCCAGTGCCATGAGAGCCAGGCTTTGGCTGCTCGGCACTGCCGGGGTGGTGGCCGGCGCCGGTGCGGTGTGGCTGGCGGCGCACCAGCCGCCGGGCCGCCCGACCGAGCCCGGCGCGGCGCTTGAGCTGCTCGTCGGCGCCTCGCTGCTGGGCTGCGGGATCGCGTCCTGGCGGGCGCGACCGGAGAACCGGCTTGGGGCGGTGATGGTCGCGACCGGCTTCGCGTGGTTCGCCGCGGAGCTGGTTGAGGTGCGGCCGGCCTGGCTGAACACGATCGGGCTCGCCGTCCAGTCGGTGTGGATCGTCGGACTGGTGTGGCTGCTGCTGGCGTTCCCGTCCGGCCGGCTGCACCGGCGGCTCGACCGCTGGCTTGTGACCGGCGGGTTGGTCGCCGGACTCGGCCTGCAGCTGATCGCGATGCTCTATGGCAACCGGGCGGGTCTGCACTGTCCCGGCTGCGCGCGAAACGTGCTGCAGGTCATTCACGACAACCGTAAGGCCGAGGGCTGGATCGCGCTGCAGAACATCGTCGGCGGAGTGGTGATCGTGACGATCATCGCGCTGCTCGTCCGGCGCTGGTGGCAGGCAAGCGCGGCACAGCGGAGAGCGGTAGCGCTCGTGCTCGTCGCCGGCTGCGCGACGCTCGCGGCGCTGACCTGGACGATCGTGATGGACCTGCTCGGCTCGCCGCTCGGCTCGTTTCCGGCCGACGTGTACTTCACGCTGATGGCGACCGTCCCGCTTGCGGTGCTGCTGGTGTTCCTCCAGCGGCGGCTGGCGCGTGGGATGGTCGCGGGGCTGGTCGTCGAGCTCGGTGCTCCCGGCGCCTCGCTTGACCTCCGCGTTGCGCTCGCCCGGGCGCTTGGGGATCCGTCGCTGCAGCTCGCCTTCTGGCTGCCGGGGGAGCGGCGCTACGTCGACGGCGACGGGTCCCCGCTGGCGCTCCCGGCAGCCGGCGACGCGCGCGCCTCGACGCTGCTCGAGCGCGACGGCCAGCCGATCGCCGCGCTGCTGCACGACCCTGTGCTGGAGCACAACGTCGAGCTCGTCCGCTCGGTATGCGCCGCTGCGAGCCTGGCACTGGAGAACGAGCGCCTGCAAGCCGAACTGCGTGCGCAGTTGCTCGAGCTGCAGGCATCGCGTGCCCGGCTGGTCGAGGCAACCGACGCGGAGCGGCGCCGGATCGAGCGCGACCTACACGACGGAACCCAGCAGCGACTCGTGCAGATCGCGATGTCACTCGGCCTGCTGGAGACCAAGCTGCCGGCCGAGGCGACAGCCGCCAAGCCGCTCATGCGCGAAACTCGTGAGGCACTGGCAAGCGCCCTCGACGAGCTCCGCGAACTGACCCACGGCATCAACCCACCGCTGCTCGTGGAGCGCGGGCTCGCGGTCGCTCTGGATGAGCTGTGCCGCCGCGCCGCGATCCCGACGCGACTGCAGCTGGAACTCGACAAGCGCCTCCCCGACCAGGTCGAGAGCGCCGCCTATTTCGTGGCCAGCGAGGCGCTGGCGAACGCCGCCAAGCATTCCCATGCCACCGAGGTCATAGTCGCCGGGTCGTGCGACGGTCGTCGGCTCGTGGTGGAGGTCGCCGACGACGGCATCGGCGGCGCCGGCACCGGCGGCGGCTCCGGCCTACGAGGGCTTGCCGACCGCGTCGAGGCGCTCGGCGGCCGCTTCACGATCTCAAGTCCCCCCGGCCGCGGCACGACCCTGCGCGCAGAGATCCCATGCGCGTAGCGCTTGCCGACGACGCTGTGATCCTCCGCGAAGGCCTCGCCCGTCTCCTCCAGGAAGCCGGCTTCGACGTCGTCGGGCTCGCCGCCGACGGCGACGAACTACTCCGACTTGTCGAGCGCACCCAACCCGATGTGGCGATCATCGACATCCGGATGCCGCCCACACACACCGATGAGGGTCTGCGCGCGGCAAAGCAGATCCGAACCCGATGGCCGACAGTCGGACTGCTCGTCCTCTCCCAGCACGTCAATCCACGCTACGCACTTGAACTCCTCTCCGCCGGGACCGACGGGGTCGGCTACCTACTCAAGGAGCGCGTCTCCGACCTCGACGAGCTAACCGCCAGCGTGAACCGCGTCGGGCACGGCGGCTCTGTCCTGGACCCGGCCGTCGTCGGTGAACTCGTGGGCCGGCGCCGTCACGCCGGCGACCCGCTACAACGCCTGACCGACCGCGAACGCGAGGTGCTCGCGCTAATGGCCGAAGGACGCTCGAACCGGGCTATCGCCGAGCGCCTCATCGTCACCGAACACACCGTCGAGAAGCACGTCAAGAACATCTTCGGATCGCTGGCGCTGCCGCCATCCGCAGACGACCACCGCCGCGTGCTCGCCGTCATCACCTACCTCAACGCTCAATAGCTGTCGGGGACCGATGTGAGCACTCCGTTGTCTCTCAACCACCTTGGCGAGCTGGCCCTTCGCACTGGGAGCGATGATGCCCAACGTCGGGATCGGCTGATAACGCGGTCGCCCAAACCGGACCTCGGCGGAACTGAATGAACGCGCCTCTAGCTACGGTCGCTCCATACCGGCACAGCGGAGCCAACGTCGCCTTCTGGGTCATGCTCGGGCTGTTCGCGCTCGGCGAGTACACGATGCAGTTCCGCAGCATCCGCGACCTGATCCGCCGACGCAGCGGCAGGCTCGCCGAGCGCTGGAGCCTCACGGTCGTGCTCGTGACCGTGATCGGCGGGTTCGTCGCCGGCATCAAGCTCGCGCAAGGCTCCACCGGGGAGATCCGCACGGCAGCATGGCCGCTGTTCGGAGTCGGCTTGACGTTGATGGCCGCGGGCATCGCCATCCGCTGGTGGGCGATCATCGAACTCGGTCGCTTCTTCACCCCCGACGTGCGCGTCCAACAAGACCAGACGGTTGTCACCAGCGGGCCCTACAAATGGGTCCGCCACCCCGCCTACACAGGCATGATCGTCTACTTCACCGGCCTCGGACTGGCGCTGAGCAACTGGCTCTCGCTGGCCGCGTTGCTCCTCATCCCAACGGTAGGTCTCACAGTGCGGATACACGCAGAGGAAACGGCACTCCTGATCTCACTTGGTGAGCCCTATCGAAAGTTCTGCGCATCACGGCCACGGTTGTTCCCTCGAGTCAGGCGGTAGCCCGCGACGGCTTCCGTGGAGACGCCCAATCACCGGCAACTTGCGGCCCTGCTTCTGCGTGATCGGGGGGATCTCGCCGTCATCGATCGTCTGCCCCGCAAAGCGCGGAACTCGCGGGGCTCAAGCCATCGGTAGCAGCGACTCCGCACGCGAGCTGGGTGGACCAACAGACAAGAGATGTTGACAAGTCTTGTTAGACAAGCTACCTTGTCTAGGTGAGGATTGGTGAGCCGGCACGCAGACACGGAGTGTCCGACGATGACATCGAGCACGCGATCGGAAACGCGATCCGCCAACACGTCGGCGACGAGTTCGTGATGCTGATCGGCCCTGCAACCGACGGCTCACTGCTTGAGATCGGGGTCCTCGACCTGGAAGGCTAGGACTCAGTCGTCATCCATGCCATGCCAGCTAGACCGAGGTTCCTGCCGTAGAGGACGGTGACCATCATGACTAAGCACACCGACCAGGAGATCAACGAGGCCGCCGCCCGGTTTGAGCAGTGGGCGGACGCACTTGACCCCGCCAAGCTCGAGGACGTCAATGACCTCCGCGAGATCGCTACCGCCGCCAGCGCAATGCGGGCAGACGAGGCGAGGCTGCGCGAGGCCGTGCAGATCGCCCGCGGGCACGGCCATTCCTGGAACCGGATCGCCGTAGCGCTCGGGGTGTCCCGGCAGGCCGCGCGGCAACGCTACGCCGAGAAGACGACTGCCTGACCAGCGGTCAGCAGCAAAGGGCCGCAATCACCTCGCGACCCGCATTCGCCCCCGCTGGGGTATCTCGACCCATGCGCCGAGATGCACGCTTTGCGCGGTCTGCAGGAGAGCTGCCGACGTGCCCGGCCGCTGGACGGGATCGCTATGCGGATCGACGTGACCTTCGGCGGGCTGTCGCCAGCTCGGGTTGAAGATCACGCGACACAGCCCTGACTACGTGGCCACTCTCGGCCAGAGAGCGCGGACGCCGTCGGCATATACGCCGTAGATGTAGGGTCCCGCCTGCTCCGCGGCGATCCGGTTGATCGTTTCGAGTTGCTCGACGAGCCGCTTGGCCATTTCCTGTCCACGCAGGTTCGCGTTGATCAGACAGAAGGCACGGACTCCGGCCAGCGTCAGGGCTTCGAGTTCAGCCGGGCGGAAGCGGATCTTGTCGTCCTTCATCAGAACGACCCAGCCGCTGCGCCCAGCATCGGCGAGCCAACTCGTGTCCGGTAGCCCTTGGCCAACCCTCTCGCCATACACGTCAGCCATCACGTGAACAGTGGCGCCAGCATCGCGGAGCGCGTCGGCGACGACGTGCCTGCCGAGGCTCCGATCGATGAAGAATTCAGGCGGGGAGCTTGAGGGCAACGCGGATCACGTCCTCGACCTCGACGCCGGGCACGTCGAAGTCGGCCGCGATCTCCGCGAAGCTATCCCCGGCCTTGAAACGATCGACCAGATCTTCGACGCGAGCGCCGCCGTTGACCACCAGCGGTTGGCCGAACGCTTCGCTCGGGTCGACAGTCACGTCGGCGTTGCGGTAGGCCGGGAGATGAAGCCGCGTGGCCCAACCATCGTCGCCATAGGTGATGCGCTGCAGGTACTCGCGGATCACCTCCGCGAGATGCTCCTGGCCGGTGCGCACGACGGTCAGCAGCGCGTCATCATCGCTGCTGGCGGCATAGTCGAAGATCAACTCCGCGCCGTCGGTGTATACCCGCCGCGAGGCAAGTGCATGATCGAGGCCGATCTCGTCGCTGAGCCTCTTGACGGCGGGCCGGATTCGCTGCATGGGCACGCCCGCTCGGCGGAGGGCACCAAGAACGAACGCCTCGGCAAACCCAACGAAGGGGACAGTCGCTTGCCGACCCGCCGAGGGCAGCATGGTCACCAGCGGCGCGCCGTCCTTGGGGCGGGCCCACGCATGAAGGGTCGAGATCGGCGTCTGCAGGTACGTCGCGCACTCGTGCAGCGTGAACAGCGGGACTGTCATGCGACGGTCGCCGTCGGAAAGCGGGGCGTTTGTGACGAGCGTGCTCACAACGATGATCGTATTCCCTGTCGAAGTCGTCTCGGCCGCTACGCGCGGACTTGGGGCGGGCGCTGGATGGCCTTCTTCGAGTTCGGGCAGGATGAATCGCCAGGTAGGCCCGAACTGGCGGCCGCGGAGGATGCCTCGGCCGGAGCCTGTCAAGCTCGGTGAGACGCTTCCTGTCGTGAATTAGTGAGTGGCGGCGGCCTCCTTCGGCTTGTTGATCCAGGCCGCGGTCGGCAGCGGGGGCGGCGTCGGCGGTTTGCGAACGAATCGCTCGGGGTGGGCGGCGTAGGCAGCGTCGAGAACGCCGGCGCGCTGCCCGTGGAGTTGGTCGGCGTGGCCGTGGTGAACGGCCGCTGGGGTCATCAGCCCGATCCCGGAGTGCCTGTGCGCGTGGTTGTACCAGTCGAAGAACGTGCGGCAGTGACCGCGGGCGTGCTCGATATTGATGAACCTCGTGGGGAACCCGGGCCGGTACTTCAGCGTCTTGAAGTTCGCCTCGGAGTACGGGTTATCGGTCGACGTGTAGGGCCTGGAATGTGTTTTGGTGATCCCGAGCGGCGTTGTGTCGCACTACTCATGTTGTCGATGTTCTGCCGGAGCGGGTTCGATTGGTCGCCGCTCCGGGCGATTTGCGTGATGTCGAGCTCGAGGTGTTGGGGTGGCGCACTGAGGCCGGCGAGACCGCGCTGATCTGCCGGCTGATCGACGGGAGTTCGGGGACGATTCCGGCGCGGTGGACTGATCTGCCAGCGCGGCGGTCGGCGGAGCGTCCGCTGCGGGTGATCGGAACGCCGGCGGCGTGGCGGCTGCTGGGCGAGCGGCTGGACGGCCTGCGGGCGCGCTGTCCGGGGCGAGGTCGAGCCTCCAGCGGAAACGGAGGTGTCGATGTCCGGACAGTTGGCGTTGATGACGGGCGGGACGGTCGTGGCGGCGGCGGTGTGGGAGACGCTGCCAGCCGAGGCGCAGCGGGAGGTCGCGGTTCGGCTGGCGCGGCTGGTCGCGCGGCTGGTGGAGGCTCAGCGCGATGAGTGAGCTTCAGAAGGTCACCGAGGAGCACCGGCGCCGACGCGCGGTGGTGTATGTCCGTCAGTCGTCGGTCGGGCAGGTCGAGCGAAACACCGAGTCCGCGGCCAGGCAGTACGCGCTTCGCGAGCGAGCGGTCGAGCTCGGCTGGCCGGCGGGCTCGGTCGCGGTCGTCGACGAGGACACCGGCCGCTCCGGCGCGAGCAGCGACGGGCGGCTCGGGTTCAAGGAACTCGTCGCCGAAGTCGGCCTCGGCCATGTCGGGCTGATCCTGGCGCTGGAGACCTCGCGCTTGGCGCGCTGCTCGGCGGACTGGCACCGCCTGCTTGATCTGTGCGCCCTGACCGGCACGCTGATCGCCGACGCCGACGGTGTGTACTCGCCTCAGGACTTCAACGACCGGCTGCTGCTCGGGTTGAAGGGCACGATGAGCGAGGCCGAGCTGCACTTCATCCGCGCCCGGCTCGTCGGCGGACTGCGCAACAAGGCCGCACGCGGAGAGCTGCGACTGCCGCTACCGGTCGGACTTGACCGCGATGACGACGATCAGATCGTGCTGTGCCCCGACGAGCAGGTCCGGCACGCGATCGACCGTGTGTTCGCGCTCTGGCGAGCGCTCGGCTCCGCGCGCCAGGTCGCACTGGAGCTGATCGCCGAGGGCCAGCAGCTGCCCGCGCGGACGATCGGGCAGCGCCGGATCCGATGGCGGCCCGCGAGCTATACGGCCGTGCACCACTTCCTGACCAACCCGGCGTATGCCGGTGCGTTCGTGTTCGGCCGCCAGCGCGTCGTCAAGCGCGTCGACGAGCACGGCGAGGTGCGTGTCGGCCGGGTCGACGTGCCGCTGGAGGAGTGGTCTGTCTGCCTACCCGATCACCATCCCGGCTATGTCAGCTGGGATGAGTACCTCGCCACCCGAGAGCGGCTGCGAGCGAACGTGAGACCACGCGGCGAAGGTGGCGGCGCTGCGCGCGAGGGCGGCGCGCTGCTGCAGGGGCTGGTGCGTTGCGGACGATGCGGGCGCAAGATGCAGGTCGCGTACTCAGGCACCAGCGGCAAGGTCGGCCGCTACGCGTGCGTTCGCGGGCGCGACTTCCACGCGACCGGGCAGGCATGTCAGTCACTGGGCGCGGCACGACTGGACCGGGCGATCGCCGACGCGTTCCTCGAGGCGGCCGCGCCGGCTGCGATCACGGCGACCGCCGGCGCGATCGGTGAGCTCGAGGCCCAGCACGAGCAACGTCTGGCCGGTCAGCGGCTCGCGGTCGAACGCGCGCAATACGAGGCGGACCGCGCGCGGCGGAAGTTCGACGCGTGCGAACCGGAGAACCGGCTCGTCGGCCGCACCCTCGAGCACGCCCTCGAGCAAGCGTTATCCGATCTCGAACGCGAGCACGGCAGACTCGCTCAGGTCGAACGCGCCCGCCCGGTCGCGCTGAGCGATCAGGAGCGGGACGCGCTCGCCCGGCTCGCGTGCGACCTGCCCCGACTGTGGGCCGCTCCAGCGACCACCGACCGGGATCGCAAAGAGCTGCTGCGCACGCTGATCAGCGAGGTGATCATCACCGCGCATCGCGACGAGCGCCGCGCTGACGTCGAGGTGCAGTGGGAAGGCGGCGCGCGGACCGAACTGCGCGTCCCGCTCCGAGTGCCCGGCAAGCTCCAGCAGGACCGCACCGCCGAGGACACGGTGGAGCTGATCCGCCGTCTCGCCGAGCACCAGTCCGACCGGCAGATCGCCGGGATCCTCGGCCGCCAGGGACGGAAGACCGGTACCGGCCTGCCGTTCACCGAGGCGCGCGTCCGCGGCGTGCGCAGACGAGCCGGCATCCCGACCGGCCCAGCACCGGACCCCGCCGGCGAGCTGCTGACCATCGAGCAGGCGATGAGCGAGCTCGGTGTCTCCACGCACACGATCCGCCGCTGGATCAACACCGGGCTGCTGCCCGCCGAGCAGACCACTCCTGGGGCGCCGTGGCGGATCCGGCTCACGGACGAGATCCGCGCCCGGTTCGTCCCGGATATCCCCGACGGCTACGTACCGCTCGCCGAGGCCGCCAAGCGCCTCGGGTGCGCCAGGCAGACCGTGTTGCACAAGGTCCAACGCGGGGAGCTGGAGGCGATCCACGTCACCAACGGTCAGCGAAAAGGCCTCAGAATCAAGGTTTCAGACGCGCCGTTGGACCTACTTGTCAACCAGTGACCCCGGAGGTGCACTGTGAACCAGCCCCGAGGTCAGCCAGCAGGAACGCGAGCGGTTTGGAGCGCATCGGCCCGCCACGGTCGGCGTGCTACGTCAGGATCCTGGGCTTGATCTGCTGCTGACCAGCAGCCTGCTCGATCAGCTCGCTGGCGATCGGGCCGGTCTCGCGGTACTGCACCGTCCACGCCACGACGTAACGGGAGAACACGTCCAGCATCACATACAGGTAGTAGTAGGTCCACTTCGCCGGCCCCTTCAGCTTGCTCACGTCCCAGGACCACAGCTCGTTCGGGCGCTCCGCGAGCAGCTCCGGTTTCGCGTAGGCCGGGTGGGTGAGCTGGTGGCGGCGGTCCCGGACACCGCCGTGCTGACCGCGGAGCAGCCGGTACATCGTGCTCGGCGAGCACAGGTACGTGCCCTCGTCCAGCAACGTCGCCCAGGTCTCCTCCGGCGAGGTGTCGACAAACCGGTCGGAGTGGAGCGTGTCGAGCACTCGCTGGCGCTCAGGCTCGGTGAGCGCCCTGTCCGGCGTCGCCCGCGGCCTGGGCGCCCGCGGTTCAGGCGGCCGGCGACGGCGGTAGATCGTCGCCGGGGAGACACCACCGACAGCCCGACATGCAGGACGGGTGCCGATGATCGGCGTCAACTTCTCAACTGTCTGCTCGATCATCGCTCGGTGCTCCCGTCCGCGCTGCCCGTACCGAGCTCCGAGAGCAGCGCTGAGAGATTTCCCTGGATCTCGACGACCCGCTTGAGCTTGGACACCTCCGCCTCGGCCCGCTCCGCGCGGCGCTTGAGCAGCGCGATCTCGGCGTCGCGTTTATCGACCGGTGGGCGACCACGCGGCTTGCCCAGCCCGGCCAGCGCGCCGGCGTCACGCTGCTTGCGCCACTCCGTCAGATGCGACGAGTACAGGCCCTCACGGCGCAACAACTCGCCGACCGCGCCCGGCTTCCCGGCCATCGCGTCGGCCTGCGCCACGATCTTGGCCTTGTACTCCGCTGTGAACGAGCGGCGCTTCGCCCGCTCCACCAACTCAGGGTCCGGTGGGGTAGCAACAGCGCGCCCGCCAGCCCTGAAGACCAACTCGGCTACGCCTCCCTGGTCTTCAGGGCTGGCGGCAACCTCAACGCTCGGGTGAGTTCCATTCGTACCGACGTCCTGCATGTCCAACGTGCTCCGTTCTCGCCCTCAAGGTCAGTAATTCCCTGATGCTGAGCGTCTCACCAGACGTTGACAGAGAGGGGACCCGCATTGACCACTCGTGATGTCTCTGGAGCCGTGCACCGAGAGACGCGGATTGCGCGGCGAGCAGTGGATCCCTGCCCGCCGGATAGTCTTCGCGCGCGGGTCCCCTGAAATCTCCGTGCCCCTCCCGGACAGGTAGAGGGCAAGTCCCTTTCGCCGGAGAGGATCACGATGGCACAAGACGTAGCGCGCGAGACGCGTTTTGGTCAGCTGTATGAGCAGCACTTTGAGGCCGTGCGTCGGTTCGTGTGGCGTCGCGGGCCGCTTAGTGCCGATGATGTGACTGCCGAGACGTTCTTAGTGGCTTGGCGGCGGCTTGACGATGTGCCTGCGAACGCGTTGCCGTGGCTGATCGCGGTTGCGCGGAACACACTGCTAAACGAGCGCAGGCGGGCGCGGCGCCAGGTTGCCGTGAGCGATCGGCTCGCTGCCGAACCGGTACACGTCGCTGACCCGTCCGATGCCAGTGGCTCAGATCTGGTCGAGATCGCGCTCGCGGCGTTGGCGGAGCGTGATCGGGAGGTGCTGCTGCTGTCGGTCTGGGAGGACCTTAACCGTGACGAGATCGCACAGGTCCTCAACTGCTCAAAGGCAAACGTGAGTGTGCGTCTGCACCGCGCTCGTCGTCGGTTCGCCGAGGAACTCGAGCGCCAGACCCCGCCCGCGAACGCGCAATTACGTCCTGCGACTTTCACTGGAGGTTTCGATGCCTGACATCACGGGCGCTCTTGAGCGGCTCCATCAGGACGATCCGGCTACGGGTCTGTCCCCGCTCTCAGCCACCGAGCGTGACGCAATCCGCGATCGAATCGTCGCGGGCGACCCCACGCACCAGGCAACGCAACCGCTGCGCCCTCGGCAGCGCCGGTGGGGCACCACTGTCCGTCATGGGCGCCTACTGGCTGTGGCGGCCGTACTAACGGTCGGCGGTGGTGTAGCAGCAGCGGCGATCCTCGATCAGGGCACCACCACGCTCGTCGCGCACGGCCTGTCGTGCATCTCCGGCACCAACAACAACGCCGCGGTCGACGCCTACGACGTCCCGCAAAATGGCGACAGCCCGACGGCGGCGTGCGCTCCCGTGATCGGCGTGCCTGCAACCAGCTTGGTCGCATGCGCCAAGCCGGACGCCGGAGTGATCGTTTATGAGGCCGACAGCGACTCTGCCAGTCAATGTAGATCCCTCGGATTGGCCTCACTGCCGACGGACTACACGGCGGCGATCACTCAGATCCACGCCCTCGAACAGGCCCTGACGGCCGATTACAACAAGTCCGATTGCACACCACCCAACCAACTTGCGCAGGACGCGAACGCAGACCTACAGCGACTCGGCTTCATCGGCTGGCGAGCCGCGATCGACACAAGCAGCGCAGTCGGCGCAGAGTTCGCCGGGCCCTGCGGCGAGTTCCCCGCCGCCGGGGCGTCGATCTCAACTGCGACTGCCGCACTCGAGGCCTCCAACCACACCGTGATGATCGAGATCGGTGCACCCCGATCGATCCTGCAACTTGCTGAGAGCACCACCGAGCCGATCATCAACGCCAGCGGTGACCAGTGCTACACGCTCGCAGGCGCACAACAGCTAGTACGGGACATGCTCAACAAGGCCGCCGGGCGTACCGTGCCTGTGAAGTTCGCAGTGACACGAGAAGCGGCGAACACCACCGCCATGGGTGGACTGGGAGGCGACGGACGGCAGACCTACTACGACCAGGGCTGCACGATCGTCGCAAGCCTCGGTACCGCACCAGACGGCCAGACCTTCATGGTCCTCCTGCAGAACAGTGATGGCAGCCCGGCCGACAACACCGGAAGCTCAGCCCATCCGCTCAGCCCGTGGGGCGCCCCAGCGAGCGCGTTCCAATCCGACCTGACCAACGGCTAAAGACTCAAACCGCGGTGCGTGAGGTGGCATGTACCCGCCCGTCACCACACGCGGTCGCGCTCCAAACAATTCCTGTCCTCGACGAGCCTAGTCGCCGCGGCACGTCCTCGACCCGACTGGTGGAGCCGCAATCACCTGCATCGCTCGCTGGACAGGCATCTTGCCGACGGCGTCGAGCCACCTCCAATGCGCGGGATCCGGGCAGGATGCTCGAGAAGCTTGAGCTGTCCGGATACCGTGTCGGTCGTGTCTGTCAGTGAGAGCAACCCATCGGCTGTTCCGCGCGAGCTTCGGTGTGGGGTTGCTGCCGGGCCGGTGTTCGTGGGTGGCTTTGCCGTGATCGGGGCCGGACGTACTGGCTACGACTGGCGTCGCCACGCTGTGAGCTCGCTGGCGGCAGGTCGTGGCGGCTGGCCGCAGCGCGGGAACTTCGTGCTCGTCGGCGCGCTCTACTGCATCGCGGCGGACGGGCTGGCGCGGACCATGATTCGGACGGGCCTGCCGCGCGTGGTTCCCGCGGTTGTGTTCGGGGTCGGGGCAGGACTTATCGGCTCGGGCGTGTTCGTAACCGACCCGGTCGCTGGATTCCCGCCGGATGAGCATCACGCCGACGAGGCTTGCTCGCCGCGAGCCGAACCGACACTGCACGGCAAGTTGCACAATCTCTGTGCCATCCCGATCTTCGTCGGCACACCCGTCGCCGCGATGAGCTGCGCGGTGGTCGGGGCGCACAAGGCGGACTATCGCTGGGCTTTGTACTCGGCAGGGTCAGCAGTGGCTATGTCCGGTGCGTTTGTTCTGTTCGCCCGGGCGTTTGGGACGGCGGGCCACGCCGGCATGGGAGGCTTCTGGCAGCGCGTGTCGATCGCGACCGGGTTCGGATGGCTCAGCGCGCTATCACTTCGAGCGTTGATCTCGTCCCGGGCCGCTTCCTAGGGCGGGCCGTCGGCCATGCCGGGGTAGCTCGCCGCGGGGAACTCATCAGACCCGCATCCGTCGCCGCACGTACATCCTCGGATCGCGGGCTCCGCTCTCGCTTTGCGCGGAAGGCGCTACCGGTGTCCGGGCGGGCAGCCGCGGTGTACTTGCCTGCTGATTCGCTTCAGCTTCTCGTCGAGGGTGAGAAGGTCCGCGTCGCTGACGAGCGCAGTGGCGAGTGACATCGCGTCGGGGAGTCGCAGGGATGCATGCGCGGCACGGAGCTCCGCGGCTCGGCGAGCGATCGCCCGGTCCACGGTGACGAACCGAACGCCAGCCGCATCAAGGAAGCCGTCTACCGTGGCCGCGGATCCATTTTGGAGCGGTCGAACGATCACCTCGGCGTAGACTGTCGCGCCCACGAGCAACTCGTCACCGGCCGTCAGTCGCGGGCGAAGCTCTTCGATGGCCGGCTCGTGCTGTACGTCTCCGGGATCCAGAAACGCGATCAGCAGGTCAGCGTCGAGCGCTACGCGCGCCACTCGTCCCGAAGCTGGTCAAGGTAACCGGGCGGGTAGGTCCCCGCCGGCAGGCTCCCGGCGTACCGGTCGATCACGTCTTCGGCGCGCTCGACCTCGATGCGGCCGCGACCGACGACACGGATCACGACCTCGTCCCCGGCCTCAAGGCCCGCATCCTCGAGCACTCGGACGGGCAACGTGACCTGATGCTTGCTGGACACCTTGCTCATCCTTTACGAGGCTACCAATTCGTAAAGTGGCCGGGCGGTCCCTGCTTTGCTCCTCCCACACCTCCGAGTCTCGCGTTGCGCGGACATCAGGTGATCCCGTGGCGGCGCTCGCCGGAGGGTCTTGTCGTAGTTGGGAGATGCGCTCGAGGCTGGGCCGGTCACGGATTCGTGTGAGCGGCGAGGATCAGGTTCAGTGCGCCTGAGAGTGCGGCGCGGAGCTGGTTCGGGTCGCGCCGGACCTGCGTGAGCAGCAGGCCGCCTTGCACGGCCGCGAGCATGTTCTGCGCCAGCGCGCCGATCTCGGTGTCGGGGCGCAGCTCTCCACGGGCGGCCATGCGCTCGAGACCCACGCGGATCCCGGCCTCCCACCGGTCCAGGCCATCGGCGAGCTCGAGCCGTGCACGGTCGTTGTGCTCGGCGAGTTGGCCGGCGAGCGAGCCGATCGGGCAGCCGCCCTTCGCCTGCCGTGCCTCCTGTAAGGCCACCAGGGCATCGATCCAGGCACGGAGGCCCGCGATTGTGTCCAGCTGCTCGAACAGCTCGGCTTGGCCGCCGATGACATCGTCGCTGGCTGCCCTGGCGACCGCCCGCATGAGGTCGTCGCGGTCGGCGAAGTAGTGGTAGAGCTGGCTCTTGGAGACATGCGCGCGGACGCGGACCTCGTCCAGCGAAGCGCCGGCAACTCCGCGTGCGGCGACCAGTTCGGTTGCCGCGCGGACGATCCGTTCGCGCGTCTCGCGTCCCTTGGCAGTCACCGGTTGTCGCGCGCTCACGGCCTGATTCTACTGGGCTGGACTGATCGGTCCATTACGTGTACTCTGCGCAGAGTGGACTGATCGGTCCAGTAACGAACAAAGGATGCCTCAGCAATGACAACGATCGCCGAGCAGGTCAACGAGGTGAAGGCCGCCGCCGCGGCGCGGCTCCCGTCGGAAGTGGTGGCGGTGTTCGCCTCCGACCAGGCCGCGCTCGCGGAGCGCGGAGTCCCGGACGCGGCGGTCAGGGTCGGCGACACGATTGCTCCGTTCGCGCTCCCCGACGCGACCGGGCAGACCCGAACGCTCGACGAGCTGACCGCCGATGGGCCGGCCGTGATCGTCTTTTATCGCGGCGGCTGGTGCCCGTACTGCAACCTGACCCTCCGCACCTACCAGCGCGACCTCCTTCCGCAGCTCAAATCAGTCAGCCTGGTAGCGGTCTCGCCCGAGAGTCCTGACGCATCGCTGAGCACCCGAGAGAAGGCCGAACTCTCCTACACGGTCCTCAGTGACACTGGCGCAGCGCTGGCCTCCACCCTCGGGATCACGTTCGAGCCCTCCGAGCAGGGAGTCGCGGCCCAACAGGCGATCGGCGTCGACATCCGCACGACCCGCGCTGACAGCGGCACGGTCCTGCCGATGCCGACCGTCCTGATCGTCGACCGCGAGCGCGTCGTGCGCTTCGTCGACGTCCACCCGGACTACACCGGCCGAACCGAGGTCGCTGACATCCTCCACGCCCTCGCCACGCTTCCGAGTCACTGACGGCCGGTCCAGGCTTCGGTCACACGCCGCCGGGCGGGCAGCGCAACCGGCGGTCAGGCGCAAGCGTGTGAGATTGGTGTGAGGTGAACGTCACTCGAGCTCAGCGCACGGCATAGACCAGTGGCCTGCCGTTGCGATCGAGGAAGTAGAGCGTGCCGGTGAAGTCTGAGTATGCGGACCTGCCGACGGTGACCGCGATCGACTCATCCGTGAGCGCCTGACCGCATGCGGCGGAGAGCGCCGCCGCTGCGGGAGTTCGCGCGGCGGGCAGCTCTCCCAGGACGGTGTGGCGGCCGAGGAAGCTGCCCGTGGCGTAGTCACTGAAGTCGGCAGTCCACCACGACCGATCCGTCACCGCCATGTCTGAGGCGAACTGCGTGCTCAGGTATGTGCGGGCGATCCGCTTCGCCAGCTCGATTGCGCTCGGCGTGAACCCGGTAAGCCCTTGATCTGCGGGGCACGATGGCAGCTGTGCTCCGTGCGACGCTCGCGCCGGTGGGTAGAGCCGCGCCGGAAAGCCCGGGGCGCTTGGGCCGGGCAGCGTGTCCGCCAGCGGCGTGCGGATTGAGGCTAGCTCGGCCCGCCTGCCCGCGCCGATGCGCACGACGACGCTCGCTGCGCCATAGCCGTTGCCCTGGGCGTTGTCGACGTAGACGGTGCCGCTGCCGCTGACCGCGATTCCGTTCTCCTGAAAGCCTGCGTCTGCTCCCCAGCTGATGCCCTCCACGCGCCGCGGGTTGACGCTGTAGAACCGCCTCAGGCCGTGGCCCGTGGACGCCTCGATGACGCCGGAGTGGGTTCCGATCAGCATGCCGCCGCTGGGCCGCGCGGCGAGCCCTGTCGCGTAGCTGCCACCGAGGTCCGTGAGCTTCCCGGCCGGTGTGAGGGTGTAGACGGCGCGCGGGAAGGCGCTTGCGATGTACAGCACGCCGGCGCGGTCGAAGGCGAGCTGCACGGGGGAGAAGCTGACGTTCGCGGGCGTCAGCTGCCCCGGCGGGTGGGCCACCGTATGCGCCACAGGCATGTGTCCGCCGGCCACCCAGGTCAGCCGTCCAGCTGGCGAGAGGCGCTCGATCGTGCCCGGGGTGGCAACGTAGACCGACCCGGCCGGCGAGACGGCCACCGCCGCGAGGCGGCAGCCCGTGCCGTGCGGGTACACGTTGACCAGCGGCAGGCGCAGGATCGTGTGGATGATCCCGCGGGGGCTGATCTGCCGGATCCGGCAGTTGCCATCGTCAATGACGTCGACGGTTCCGTTCGGCGCGACCGCGATCCCGGCAGTGGAGAAGTACCCGAAGGCAAACGCGGCGTTGCGGGCCTGGCCGCCGTCGCCGGAGAACCCCAGGCGCCCGTCTCCGGCGTACACCGAGAGCCGGCCGTCTGAGCGAAGCTCGAGGATCTGGTCGCGCGAGCTGTCGAGGATCAGCAGGTTGCCGTTGGGGAGCGTGGCGAGCGTCGTCGGCTGGATCAGGTCTGCTGAACGTGTCGGCCCAGCTCCGCGCGTTGCGGGCTGTGCTCCGGGAGAGCCGCCGGCGTCACGCGACGGGTCTCGCCGCGACCGGGCTGGCGGCCCGGTCGCGGCGATCAGGCCCGCCACACACGCTCCGCCCGCAAGCGCAACCAGCGAGGTGCGCAGCAGCCAGCGCCTGCGGCGCAGGCGATGTGCCTCCTTGATCAGGGCCTGCTCGTCGGCGAGCGCGAGCTCTGCGGCGGGATCGCCGCGCTGCTCGAGCAGGGTCACGACACCGCTTCGATCATCGCGATCAGCTCCTCCGGCCGGTAACCGTTCCTGCGGGCAAACGCAACCAGCTCCCGGGCGCGCGCCAGCACCGCGCCGCGCTGCGGTGTGCCGGCGACGGTGATCCCGCGTCCCTGGCGGATCTCCAAGAGGCCCTCGTCGCGCAGCTGGTGCAGCGCCCGCAGCACCGTGTTGCGATTCACGCCCAGCACCGTCGCCAGGTCTTTGGCGAGCGGCATCCGCTCCCCGGGCTTTGCCTCGCCGTCCGCAATGGCGCGGCGGATCTCGGCTGCCGCCTGCTCCCACAGCGGCATCGAGTCGGTCGGTTCAAGCTGCATTGATCTATTTAAAGCAGATCAATTGGCTGACTTCAAGGGTCCGCCGCAGCCCTCGCGGACCTGGTCAACCGACCTCTCGCGCCCGTCAGGGGGGCGGTCAGGTTGCGGGAGCGTGCCTGCCGTCCCGGCTCGCCTGCAGGAACCGGCCGACCTCAACGCGATCGGTCAGCCGAATCCAGCGCGCGTCGGACTGCGCCGCGTACTCGGCGCGAGTCCGTGCGTACCGGGTCCAGGACCACGCGATCACCGAGCGTTCGGGATCGCGGGACAGGGCATCGCGCAATGACTCGCGGTTGCCGTTCCACAGCGACTCTCGTAACACGACGCGGCGCGCGGTCCGCAGCACCAACTGGCGCATCACCACGCGCCGTTTGAGGTCGAGCCAGATGACGGTGTCGGCGCGTGCGCGCACCAGCTCGCCGCCCTTGGAGCCGTAGTTGCCGTCCGCGACCCACGCCCCGTCGACGGGGCAAAGCGTGTTGAGCGCGGCCCGCATCTGCTGCGCGGAGGCGGGTGTCCACCCGGGACCGTGGTGGATCGCGTCCAGCTCCACGTGGCTGACGCCCAATGTGGCGGCGAGCCGGACCGCGAGCCAGGTCTTGCCCGCTCCGCTGCTGCCGACGATCGCCACACGCTGCATCGCGCCATGATCGCGCCAGTGATCTCGCGGCATGCTCCTGCGGCGTGTCATCCGGCGTCCCAGGCGGGTGTGCGGCGCGGGTGGGTGTGCGCGCCCCAGGCGTGCGGCCCCGCGGGCGTTCGGCGGCGCGGGCCCGGCCCGACCACGATCAGCTTCGGAGACTGGCCATCAGAGACTCGCTGCCAGTTCCTCGGTCTGCTGCAGCATCAGCTCCAGCAGGTTGAGACCTGCGTCCCAGAAATCTCGATCCGTGACGCGCAGGCCGATCATCACCGCGAGCTGCTCCGGGCTGCGTGATCCGCCGGCGGCGAGCATCGCCAGGTAATCCTCGGCGAAGGCGCCGCCGATCTTCTGATAGCGGTCGAACGCGGACCAGGCGGTGAGCAGGCCGTGGGAATAGCTGTAGAGATAGCCCGGCTCCTCAATCAGGTGGGGGATCAGCGACCAGACCAGGCGCGTGCCCTGGTCGATCTCGATCGTGTCGCCCCAGAGCTCGCGCAGCGACCCGGCCCAGATCTCGCAGAGCTCCTCAGCGCTCAGCTCCCCGTGGTCTCGCACATGACGGTGCATGGCGGCCTCGGCTGAGAGCAGCGCGCAGGCCTCGAACACGTTGAGCATCGCGTCATCCAGGCGGGCCGCCAGCAGCGCCAGGCGCTCATGGTCGTGCGCCGCCTGACGCATCAGGTGCTCGGCCACCAGCGCCTCCGAGAAGGTGGAAGCGACCTCCAGCATCGGGCTTGAGCTGTCCCACTGGAGTGCCCGCTGACGGCGGGAGAGCTCGAAGTGCAGGGCGTGCCCGAGTTCGTGTGCCAGGGCCATCGTGTCCCTCGGGTGTGAGTCGTAGTTCACCAGCACGTAGGGGGGTGAGCTGGTTCCCGCCTGGGCGCAGAGCGCGCCGTCCTGCTTGTTGGCGCGGATCGGTGCGTCGATCAGCCCGTGTGTGAAGAAGCGGTCGATGACCTCGGCGGCGCGGGGTGAGAACTCCGACCAGGCCGCTGTGATCAGCTGCCGGGATTGCGCGAACGTGATCTGCCGCGTGACGCTCGGAAGCGCGGCCCGCAGGTCAGCTGTGGTCAGCCGCTCGACCCCCAGCAGGCGCGCCTTCAGTCGGTTCCAGCGTCGTGCGAGGTCACGCCGCGCGCTGATCGCCTCGAGCTGGGCGGCAACCGCGCTGTCACTGGTCTCGTTGGCAAGATTGCGCGCTGACAGCCAGGTCGGATAGCCGCGCAGCCGGTCATCGACGGCCTTCTCGCCCAGCACCTGGTTGTAGGCGGCGACGCGCGTCGGCAGGCCTGCCAGAGCGCCGGTCGCGATCGCCGCGATCGCCGCCGCCCGCTGCTCACGTACGGGCGAGGAGAGGGTGCTCATGGCCTGCGCCATCGGCACCGAGTCTCCGTCGATCTCCGCAGTCAGGCTCGCGGCGTTCTCGGCATAGAGCCGCTTCCAGGCCGCCAGCCGCTGCACGCTCGTCTCGGCCAGGACGCGTTCCTGCTCATGCGTCAGGAGATGGCGCCGGCGGGCGCGCAGGCGGCGCAGGTGGTGGGCGGCAAACGCGAGCCGCTGTCCCGCGCCCGTCAGCAGCGCCTCGGCGCTGGCGTCGTCCAGCGCTGCCCACTCCAGCTCAAAGAACGAGAGCTTCCCGTCGATCTCGGCCTGGGCCGCCTCGGCAGCCGCCTGCAGTGCGCCGGCGGCACTGTCGGAGCTGTCCGCAACGCCGCGCATCAGCGCATAGCCGCCCGCGCTGCGCAGTAGCTCGGAGACCTCGCAGAGCTCGGTGGCGAGGCGCACCAGCGCGTCCGCGTCGAACTGCGCCACCCTGCCGGTGAACTCGGCCGCCAGCGCCTCGGCCCGTGCGCGGGCCGAGGCCAGCAACCGCCTCGCGCCATCCTCGCCGTGGTGGTCGACGATCGGCGCCAGATCCCAGACGGCGGCCTCCAGATCGGGATCGCCGAGCTCGGCCGGCTCACTCACCGCACCACGACCTGAGCGCCATTCGGATTCGAGCATCGCAAAGTCGATCTCATCGCTCCAGCCGCCCTTGAACCATTCGTTCTCGATCAGCCGCGCCTCCCGGCGCATCCCGAGCCGCTGGGCCAGCCTCAGAGACGGGCCGTTGCGCGCGTCAATCCTGGCGACGATCCGGTGGAGCCCGAGCTCCTCAAAACCGAGGCGCAACAGCTCAGCGGCGGCCTCAGTCGCGTAACCGTGACCCGCATGGTCGGGATTGAGGATCCAGCCGACCTCACCGCAACGGTGCAGCTCACTGTGGATGAACAGCGTGACGTCGCCGATCAGCCGTGCGGATTCGGCGAGCTCCACGCCGAGGGTCAGCGCCGAGTTCTCAGCGGTGATTGCGGTCTGCGACCAGCGGTCCGCAAGCCTCTCGGCGATCATCTGGCGGCTCATCGGCGCGAACGGCACGTAGCGGCACACCTCTTCGAGCGACCGATAGGACAGCAGCGCAGCGATGTCCGCGTCCGACAGGGGGCGCAGCAGCAGCCGCGCGGTCCGCAGCGGGTACGTCGGCCGGAGCTCCACGTGGTCATGCTAATCGCAGGCCGGCAGCGCGCGAGCTGGTCATCTCCCGGCGCCTGGCCGGCACGCTGGGACCGTGCCGCTGCAAATGCGGCCAGCGCGCGTGCAGACCCACGGACTCAGGGAACCGAGGCGTTTGGAGACGCCGTGCGTGCGGAGCGCCGCGGCGTTGGCGGGCCCATGCCGTTCGGAGGGCTCCCGCGTTCACCGAGTGTCGACGTCGGTTGGTGCCGGAGCCGAGATCACCGTATGCTCGAGGAGCATGACGTCGTTGGTGCAGTGTTCCTGCTGGTGGCGGCCGCCGTACACGCGGTCCCGCTGATCTGTGTTCACGGGCCGCTCTCGAGCGGCCCGCTGTGAGTCTGACGACGTCACCGCTCGGGAGAGACCCTCTCTGGAAAGGGTGCTCTATGACTCACCCCTCGGCGCCGGTCGATCCGGCCTTTGCACTGCGGGTGCTTACCGGTGACCGTCCAACAGGGCAGCTTCACATCGGCCATCTCTTGGGAACCCTGGAGAACCGCGTGCGCCTTCAGGAGGACGGCCTGGACGTGTTCGTGCTGATCGCCGACTATCAGACGATCACCGATCGCGACAGCCCGGCCTCGCTGGCCGCTGATGTGGAAGAGCTCGTCGCCGACTACCTCGCGGTGGGGATCGACCCCGGCCGCTCGACGATCTTCGCTCACTCACTGCTGCCGGAGCTCAACCAACTGATGCTGCCGTTCCTGAGCCTGGTGACGCTGCCTGAGCTGCTGCGAAACCCGACCGTCAAGGACGAGGCCGCTACCGCCGGGATGGAGACCCTGAACGGGCTGATGCTGACCTATCCGGTGCACCAGGCGGCGGACATCCTGTTCTGCCGCGGAACGCTGGTGCCGGTCGGTGCCGATCAGCTTCCTCACATCGAGCAGACGCGCGTGATCGCGAGACGTTTCAACCGGCGTTACGCACCCGACCGGCCCGTGTTCCCAGAACCTGAGCCGCTGCTCAGTGGCGCGCCGATGCTGCTCGGCACAGATGGGCACAAGATGAGCAAGAGCCGTGGCAACTCGATAGCGATAGCCGCCAGTGCCGATCAGACGGCGCGCCTGCTGCGCTCTGCCAGGACTGACTCAGATCCGCATATCACCTACGACCCGGTGAACCGTCCCGAGGTGTCCAACCTGGTGCTGCTCGCCGCTCTGTGTGAAGGCGTCGCCCCGCTGCTCGTGGCCGAGCAGATCGGTGGAGGTGGCGCGGTTGCCCTCAAGCGCCGCGTCACGGAGGCCGTGAATGAGCGCCTGCGCCCGATCCGTGAGCGCCGTGTTGAGCTCGCGGGCGACCGTGCATACCTGCGGTCGGTGGTGCGCGAGGGCAGCAACCGCGCCCGTGCCATCGCGCAACAGACCCTCGCGGACGTCGCGCACGCGATGCACTGCGGCTACTGACACCCAGCCCGGAGTCCCGCGCAGCGTCCCGAGTCCCGCGCGGAGCTCCCGCACGGACCCGCAAACCCTGGACCGGGCGCGGCCGGCGACGGGCGCAGGCGCGCGGCACGGCGCGGTCAGCGCCTGCTGGCGCTGACCGTTTGCGGGAGGGGAGTGGAACGCGCACGACCCTGGGGGAGAAACCCGGCGTGGGGCCTGGTTTCTCCCCCAGGGTCGCGATGTGGCCCCCCGGGTCGCGGGGTGGCCCCCCGGGTCGCGGGGTGGCCCCCCGGGTCGCGGGGTGGCCCCCCGG
>JAJZDA010000160.1 GCA_021851525.1 Actinomycetes bacterium
GACACCGACGACCTGATCGTGGCGTATGCGAGCGTCGCGATGACCGGCATCGACCGCTCCGCCGCCCCGCCCGATCTCGTCAAGGGCGCCCCCAACCCAGTCCCAGCCCTACTGCTGGGCCGGCTCGCGGTAGACAAGCGCTACGCCAACCTCGGGGTCGGCACCGCCCTCACAGCCCATGCGCTCGCCACCGCCGTCGAACTCAACGAGAAAGCCGCCTGCCGCGCAGTTGTCGTAACCGCCCTCAACCAGAACGCCCGAACCTGGTGGCAGCGACTCGGGTTCCACCCGTTCTACCCCGACGACCCCGCAGAGCTCGATCCGTACCTCCTGACCTCAGAGATCGAGACGACGCTACGGAAGCTGCGATAGCGCAAGCCGCGCTTGCGGGGAAGACGCGCCGGTCCACGAGATGCCTGTGGTTGCACAAGAGCGGGTTTCAGTGTCCGAGATTGCCAGACCCGTACGATGTCCGTACACTGCTGGTATGCGTAGCCAACGACTTGAACTTCGACTGACCGATGAGGAACGCTCTACCGATCAAGCCGCTGCGACGGCTGTGGGCGAGTCGCTGAGCGACTTCTTTCGGCGAGCGGCCGCAAGTCGCGCCGCGGAGGTGCTCGCCGAGCAGCGGCAGATTGCGCTGAGCGAGGACGAAGCAACCCGGTTCCTCGATGCGCTTGAGGCGGTCGACGAGGACACTGTCGCTCGCCTCGCGGATCTCCGCTCCCGATCGTGAGCTCGCCGCAGGCGAGAACCGAGCGTTACGACCCAAGCCGGCATGACGCCTCAAGCTTCGAATCAGGCAACGACATATTGGACCGATGGCTCGTGCGCTATGCCGGGCAGTCCCAGCGCCGCGATGCGGCACGAACATTCGTCATCGCTGACGGCGGCAAGGTGCTCGGCTACTACGCGATGCTTGCCGGTGAACTCGAGCATGATCGGGCGACGGAGTCGACCCGTAAGGGCATGTCCCAGCATTACCCGATCCCCGTCGCGATCGTTGCGCGGCTCGCGGTCGACCGCCGCTACCACCGACAGGGTCTAGGTCCCCTGCTCCTGCGCGATGCTCTCCAAAGAGCGGCACTGGCTTCCGAGCAGCTCGCGGTACGCGCAGTGATCGTTCACGCCATCGACGATCAAGCAGCATCGTTCTACGAGCACTTCGGTTTCCGTGCGCTCACCAGCACCCCGCGCACGCTGATGGTCACGCTCGCCGAGATCCGAGCTGCCGGTTACGCCTGAACGAAGAACCCGCGCCAGCCGCCCAAACCGCGCTTAGCGGGTGCGTCGGCGCACGCCCACAGCCACCTCGGCGGTGATGAATGCGGGGCTGGCTCTCCTACGGTCGCGTGTTAGGCGGCGTGTAGGTATTGCCGGAGAGCTTCGCGGATGAGTTCGGAGGTAGTGGTGCCTTCGGACTCGGCTCGCTTCAGCAGTTCCTGCCGTAGCTCGGGGTCCAGGCGAACGGACTCAACGCTAGCTGGCGAGGTCCCGAGGGTCGGTCGGCCGCGCTTGCCGCGCCGGGCGATCAGCGCGTCGACGTCATAGCCGGTCTCGGCCTCGGCGGCTAGTTGCTCGACGAGCTCATCGGTGATCTCGCGACCCGATTTCGTGTGGCCGTGGCTGGAAGGTTCGGTCATAGTCCGAGCAGTCTGCGGTATCGGTCGCGCATCGGCATCGCGTGGATCACGATCTGTGTGCCTTCGGCGGTGATCATGATCACGACCTCGAGCAGGTTCCCGGCGGTGTCGGGGCCGATGAGCAGCCATCGGTCGGGATCTTCGCCGGCGTCTTCGAGTGCGAGTGCATGATCGATCGCGTGGAGGATGTCGTGATCGGCGACGCCGTGTTTGCGCGCCGCTGCGTGAACCTCCACACAGTTATTGTAATACGAAACGCTCGTTTCTCGTCCACCGCAACGAGCTCTGCTGTCCGCGCAAAGCTGGCCTCTCGGCCAGCGGCCGAAGATACCTCTGCGGTGATGATTGCGGGACCGGCGGCGTGATCCCCTGCGTGGCATAGCGCTTGTGCCCGGTCGGCGCCGCGTTCCACGGGCGCGATCGTCGCGGTCTCTGCTTGCCATCAACCGTCCGGCACCGCTCGGTGACCATCGCCTGGCATGACCCTGGGGGAGAAAGTCGTTCCCACGCCGCGTTTCTCCCCCAGGGTGGAGCAGTTCGGCACCAGGCGTGCCGGTCAGACCCACGCGCGCCGGGCAGACCCACGCGCGCCGGGGCGATGCGCCGCCAGGCGCTGAGCATCGCGCGCGGGCAGCCACCAAGAACTCTCCGACGATCGCTATGCCACGCATCCGTAATCTTGCCGTCGGTCTAGGGACCACCGGGGCGATGTGTGCTTGACGGCCAGAGCATGAGCCACTCGATGATGGTGGCCGCTTGCTGCTCTGCGACACTGGTCCGATGCGTGAAAGTGCGATCTTGAAGCTCGACAGCGGCGAGGAGCTGCGGGTCGATCTTGACCGCGACGACCTTGACCGTGATGAGATCGTGGTGCGGCGGTCCGCCGCCGAGGGCGCGTCGTTGACCGACCGTCTGGCGGTGCTTGACCGGATCATCGCTGACGCTGTCCCGCACCCGGCTGGCACGACCGATCGGTTGCTGGCTGAGGACCGCGAGCGCTGAGTGGCCGGGAGCTACCTGGACACCTCCGCGCTCGGGCGGGTGGTGCTCGGGGAAGCGGACGCGCCGGTCATCCGTGCGACGCTCGCCCGGTTTGATCTTTGGTGCGCGAGCGAGCTGTTGGTCGTGGAGCTGCGCCGGCTCGGTCGACGCGAGGGCGTCTCCGATGCCGCCGAGCAGCTACTCGGCCTAGTGACGCTGACACCCGTGCCGAGGACGATGCTCGAGCAGGCGTCGTTGATCGACCCGATCGAGGTGAGATCCCTGGATGCCATCCACCTGGCGACCGCTCGTGACCTGCACGCCACGCATGAGATCGCAGCGGTCCTGACCTACGATCGCCAGCTCCAGGCGGGATGTCGGCACCACGGCATCGCCGTCCAGGCGCCGGCCGTCTGAAACGCCGCGGACCAACGGTGTACTCATCACGATGACGGGTCGGACCGACCCGGGACAACGCACTATTACCGCGCCAGCACAAGAGCACAACCAGACGGAGTGCAGCGAGTTTTCCCTCCTGTTCGCCAAAGGTGCGCCCGCATGACCACCTCGACGGGATCGATCCTGGAGAGCAGCACGTCGCACCCGCATTGAAGCGAACGCAGGACCGGCCGGATCCGGTTGACCCCGGCCATCGCGACCACGCCGAGCTGCCTCACGGCAGCCTGTGTCACCGATCGACGATCGCGTGCTCTGCGTAAGCAACGACCGGCCCCAGCGCGTCACCGTCTCGCCAAGGCGCCCACTATCGCTTCGACCACCGAGCCGCCGGTTGACACGCGAGTGCTTCGGCGACGATCGGGCGTCGGCTGAACTGTGCCGGTCGGGCCGTCCTACGGGGAAGGCAACACCAGTTGCGCGGCCGGGGCAGACCCGAGTTCGACTGACCGGGATGCCGAGGCGGTCCTCGTCACACCCGGCGTCCCCCACCGTGTCTCACGATCTTCACGATCGTCTTGTGGCGCCGGCCACGCCGGCGCGGGTGATTGCCTTGCCGCAGTGGCGAAGGTCCCGCATCCCCGGCTTGCGGGATCTGACGCTTCGACCTGGGGCCGGATGCAGCTGCAGGTGCCTGCGGCTGCAGGTGCCTGCGGGTGCCGTCGCGAGCTTGCCGGCTGCGCAGCTGATCGGTGTCTCCGTCTTGCCCCAGCGCTCTGCTGGCCGGGTTGGGCATCTGACCACCGGGGAGCCCGGGTCTGGCAGTGTTGTGGTCGTGTCCGCTGAGGAGATCGACGCTTACCTGAGCTCGGTCGAGGAGCGCAAGCGCGCGGCGCTCGATGAGCTGCGCCGAGTGATCCTCGAGATCATCCCCGCGGCCGAGCAATGCATTTCCTACCGGATCCCCGCGTTCCGCGTGGACGGCAAGGTCGTCGCCGGCTTCGCCGCATACGCCGAGCACCTGAGCTACCTGCCGTTCAGCGGCTCCACGCTCGCGACGCTCGCCGCCGAGCTTGGCGGCTACACGCGGACGAAGAGCGCACTTCACTTCACCGCTGAGCATCCGCTTCCCGAGTGGCTGGTGCGGGCGCTGATCGACGCCCGCCTCGGGGAGATCGAGCGCCGCGGTCGTTAGCTCACCGCGCGCGCCGCGCTCGAACAACTACTGATTGCGGCTGCAAGAAGGCCGCCGCTGAGGCACAGGCAACCCTCAGCCACCCTCAGGTTTGGGGCGCGAAAGGGACGTGGCGCCGATAACGCCCCCACCGGAATCCTGTCCAACAACCACGAAAGCCGCCCTGAAGGAGCGGCTTTGCAGGAACTTCTCGGAATGGCGAGACCCGGACTTGAACCGGGGACACCACGATTTTCAGTCGTGTGCTCTACCAACTGAGCTATCCCGCCGTGTCGCACGATGCTAGCGAGTCGTCGGGGGGCTCGGCGGCCGCCGGTCGGTGGCTGGCCGCTATGCCGCGGCCGCTCTCAGGGGTGTGCGGCGCGCGGGCGTGGTGAGGCCGGTGAGGACGCGATAGCTGAAGGCGAAGCCGACGGGGGCCGTCAGGCCGGTCAGCATCGCGATCATCCAGGGGTTGGTGGCATCGGTCCCGGCGATCAGCACGTGCACTAGCGCCAGCACGTACGCGACCGGGGTGAGCATGTGCAGCCGCCGCCAGCGCCGAGCGCCGATGCGGCGGCGCACGTAGAAGCTCGCCGTGAAGACGAGCGTCAGCCAGCCGGCGATGATCCCCAGGCCGGTCCCGAGCGAGCGGTACGGGAGCACGAACGGCACCGTGATCCCGGCGAGGCCAGGTCGCAGGTAGGAGTCGAACAGCAGCAGTCCGCCATGGGCCGCGACCAGCCCGACCATGACGATCGCGGCGGCCTCGTGGAAGCGGCGCAGCCGCGCCGTCCGCCCCGGCTTGCGGGAGATCCTGCCGGCCATCACGAGGCCGACCGCGACCGAGACGCCGAGCAGCATGATCGCGATCGTGCCCACCGCGCGGCTGGCGAACCAGAAGAGCTGATGGGAGATCACTGGTCGCCTCCGGCGCTCGCGGAGGCGCGGGTGGTGAGCGCCGCCGACGGCGCGCCGGCGGCGGTCTGGCCGCCGGCCGGCACCGCGATCGTGCGCCCGGACGCGGTGGTCACCAGCTTCAGCTGCCGGCCACCGGCGCTGGTCGCCGGCAGCGTTGCGAGCGCCTGCGAGCGATGCAACGCGGCGACGTAGATCGCCGAGAAGGGGATCATCGCCGCCAGGACCGCGGCGACAGCGAGGCTGAGCACCGTCCGGTGCAGTGGACGCATCCGGCTGCTGCGCCGGCCCGCCTGGCCGGCGCGCCGGTCGCCAGTGGTTTGTGTGGGGGGTGTTGGATCTGACATCGCAGCACCCAGACTGGAGCTGCAGCGCAAGAGCACGGTAAGCCGCAGTTCAGAGTCGCACGTCAGCCGGTGTCGGGACGCGAGACCCGTGGTTGGTTGCGGTCGCGCCCGTGGCCGTGGCCGTGCCCGTGGTTGCGGTACCTGCCGTGGCCGCGGTCGTCCCCGTGGCCGCGGGCGGGCGTGCGGCCGTGGCCTGTCCAGGGTTGGCCGCCGCGCGCCGCGGACCGGGGCCCAGCAGGCGCACGACCAGCAGATGGGTGAGCAGCGGCACCGGCGCCAGCACCAGCACGCGCAGCCAGATGGTCCCGGCGTCGCTGCCCGCGCCGAGCGTGTGAATCGCGCCCAGCAGCCAGACCAGCGGCGTGAGCCGATGCAGCACGCGCCAGCGCCTGGCACCGATCCGGCGTCGCAGGTGAAAGCTCGGGCCGAGCAGCAGCGCCAGGTAGCCGGCGATGATCCCGAGCCCGGTGAAGGGTGGCCGGTAGGCGCCGGCGAACGGCACCGCGATCCCGCTCAACCCCGGCTTCAGCCAGGCGTCGCCCAGCAGCGCCAGACCGTGCACCGCGATCGCGATCAGCGCCACCAGCGTCACGTCCTCATGCACACGCAGCGCCGCGCGCCGGCGCGCCGGGTGGCGCAGCACACGCCCGGCCATCGCCAGGCCGAGGCTCACCGCGAGCGTGATCAGCAGCAGCGCGGTCACCCCAGAGGCGCGGCTGACGAGCCACCAGAGATCGTGCAACGGGACCTTCATGACCGCGCCGGCAGGGCGTGGGCGACGCTGCCGCGCACCGGGCCGATCACCTCGGCGGTGCCGTCGTCATGGAAGATCACGCCACCCTGCTGGGCCAGCACGGTGCGCGCCCCCTGGGGGCCGAGCAGCAGCGCCATCTTGGAGAGCGTCTCCGCCTCCAGTGCGCCGGCGCCCAGTGCGGTGGCGCCCACCAGCCCGCTCCAGACCGGCTCACCGCTGCTGGGGTCGAGCAGGTGGTGGGCGAAGCGCCCGTCGCCGCGACGCCAGATCCGCACGTTCAGTCCCGAGGTGGCCACGCCGCCGCCGCTGACCGCGATCGTGCCGATCGACTCGCCGCTGAGCGGATGCTCGACCTCGATCAGGTACGGGTCGAACTGCGCGCCGACGCCGCCGACCGCGATGTCACCGCCGCAGTCCACCGCATAGCGCGTGTGTGCGCTCAGGCGCCTGGCGACGATGTCGGCGCACAGGCCCTTGCCGCTGCCACCGGTGTCGAGCGCGACCCCGGGCGGGCGCACTATCAGGCCCCTGTCGTCGTCGACGATCACCCGCCGCCAGCGGGCGGCGGGGTCGGGGCGGGCGGGCCTGCGCGCGGGCGCCCCGCGCAGCGCCTCCGGCAGCGGTGCCGGCTCGCTGCCATCCAGCGAGTGGTCGTAGCCCAGCCGCTCCAGCGCGCCCACCAGCGTGGGGTCGACGAGCCCGTCGCTGCGCCCGGCGGCCCACAGGCCGGCATGCACCGCCAGGCGCAGCAGCGGGCTGGCGCTGACCTCGTGGCGCGGGTCGCGGTTCAGCGCGGACAGCTCGCTGTCCGCCCGGAAGCGCGAGAGCCGCGCGCCGAAGTCCAGCACGAAGGCCTTCTCACGGTCGGCGCGCTCCAGCGGCGACGGCGCCGAGCTGAGCAGCGGCGGGCCGATCAGGAAGCGGATCGGGCTGCCCATCGCGGAGAACGTGTAATCGAGCTCAGCGCTCATCCTGGCGTCCTCGAGGCGCGGGTCGTGGGGGCCGGCGACGCCACGCTCGGTGGGCTGCTGCTGGAGCTCGACTGGGTCACGCTCGGCGGCGCGCTGCGGGCCCCGATCACCGTCTCGATCACGGTCGTGCGGTAGACCCGCCTGATCAGCAGCTGGTGGCTCGGCGGCACGGTCGCGCTGAGCGGCAGCTCCGCAACCAGCACCGCGAACACCGCCAGGAACGCGGCGAGCGAGAACAGCATCACGCTGACGCGGTCATGCGCGCCCCGCCGCACGCGCTGGCGCTGAGCGTCAGTCATCCCCGCCACCTCCGTCCTCGCCACCGTGGCTGCTGGCGCGCGTGTGCAGCTTGGTCGCCGTGCCGGTGGCGCCGGACGCGCTCCTGCTGCTGCGCGTGGTGACGGGGGCGCCTGCGCCCGCTGCGGAGCTCGTCCCCGACGCGGGCGCCGTGTGGTGGGCGCTGGTCCTGGTGGTG
>JAJZDA010000161.1 GCA_021851525.1 Actinomycetes bacterium
CGCTACCAGACCGCCGCCGTCGAGGCCCCGGCGGCGGCGGTGGCGGGCGCCCAGGCACGCCTCGCCGAGCTCGAGTACGAGATCTTTGCCCAGCTGCGCCGGCGCGTCGCGGAGGCACTCGAGGGTCTGCGCGCGGCCGCCCGCGCGGCCTGACACGCGCAGCCGCGCCTTCCCGGTTGCCGCCGTGGGCGCACGCAGCAGGCCTCGCTCCAGTCCGGGCGCGCGGCTGCCGATAAGCGGTAGACGGCTGGCGGCGCGCACCGGGCTGCGCCACCAGGCCGCGGAGCGCGGACGGCAGGCGCATGACGGACGAATCGAAGGACGCGAACGGAGCTTCGGGGTGACCCAGGACCGGGACCAGAGGTCCAGGACCTCCCCCGCGCCGATGCCGCCCAGCGACGCGGCGGGCAAGGTGCGGGGATCACAGGCAGGCAGCTCAGCTGCGGCACAGGCCGCCTGGGTGAAGCGCGCCTACGGCCTGATGGCGGTGCTGCTGCTCGGCTTCCTGGCGTTCAAGCTGATCGGCGGCCACGATGCGCAGGCCGATCCGCTGGACAACCTCGGCGTCCCCGGGTTTGAGCTGCTGGGCAGCCTGCTGTGCCTGGCTCGCGCGGCGCTGCCGGGCACCAGCCGGGGCACACGCTTGAGGATCCTGCTGCTGGGAACGAGCCTGCTCTCCTGGTCGCTGGGGGACGTCGTGGTCGAGCTGGCGGAGCGGGCCGGCCAGGACGGCACGCCGACGCTGGCTCACGCCTTCTACCTGGCGTTCTACCCGATCAGCTACGTGGCGGTGATGCTGCTGATGCGCGGGCAGGTGCGCCGCTTCGGAGTTGAGAGCTGGCTGGACGGCGCGATCGTGGGCCTCGGCGCGGCGGCGATCTGCGCCGCCTTCCTGTTTCACGGGATCGAGCAGGCGGCCGGGGGCAGCGGCGCCACGGTCGCCAGCAACCTGGCACTGCCGGTCGGAGATCTGCTGCTGCTGGGACTGGTCGCGGGCGGAACAGCCGTGCTGCCGGGGCGCAACCGCCTGCCGTGGCTCCTGCTGGCGCTGGGCTACGCGGTCAACACGGTGGGTGACACCGCCAACCTGTTCGCCTCGAGCATCGGCGCCACACGGATCGGCAGCACCGCCGACGCGGTGGCGTGGCCGGCGTCGATCATGCTGATCTCGGCGTCGGTTTGGGTCAGCTCGAGACCGGCCGGCAACCCGATCAGGCCCGCGGAGCCGGGGTTCATCCTCCCCGGCGCGGCGGCCGGCGCGGTGGTGGCGATGCTGCTGACCGGCTCATTCGTGCACGTCAGCCGCGCGGCGCTGGCCCTCGCGGCCACGACGATGGTGGTGGCCGGTGTGCGTGCCGGGCTCTCGATCCTGCGCCTGCGCGCGATCACCAACGAGCGCCACCGCGAGGCGGTGACAGATCAGCTGACCGGCCTGGCCAACCGGCGAGCGCTGCACGAGCTGCTCGAGCGGCTGTGTGACGGCGCCCAGGAGCGCGACGGCCAGCTGCGCCCGGCGGCGCTGCTGTTCGTCGACCTGAACCGCTTCAAGGAGGTCAACGACAGCTTTGGCCACGCCGTCGGCGATCAGCTGCTGCGACAGATCAGCCGGCGGCTGACCGACGCGCTCACCGACGCCACGCTGGTGGCGCGGCTGGGTGGGGATGAGTTCGTGGTGGCGTTGGTGGATGCCGGCAGTGAGCAGGGCGTGCTCCTGGCGGAGCGGATCAGCGCCCGGCTGCAGGAGCCGTTCCAGCTCGGCTCGGTGCGTTCGAGCGTCGGTGCGAGCATCGGGATCGCCGTGTCCGCGGACGCCGGGGGTGACCCGCACGCGCTGGTGCGCTGCGCCGACCTGGCGATGTACCGAGCGAAGCTCGCGGGGCAGCCGTTCGCTGTCTACAGCCCGCAGCTGGACGCCAGCGAGAGCCGGCTGGCGCTGGCACAGGAGTTGCGGGAGGCGATCGAGCGTCGCCGGTTGGAGCTGCACTACCAGCCGCAGATCGAGCTGCACAGCGGTAGGGTCGCGGCGGTCGAGGCGCTGGTTCGCTGGAGGCACCCGGCGCATGGGCGGCTGGCGCCGCCGGAGTTCCTGCCGCTGGCCGAGGAGGCTGAGCTGATGCCGGCGCTGAGCGCGCTGGTGTTGGACATGGCGCTCGAGCAGTGCTCTCGCTGGCGCCGCGACGGGCACGGGCTGACGGTCAGCGTCAACCTCTCCAGCGCGCCCCTGCTTGACCCGGAGCTGCCGCGGACGATCGCGCTGGGCCTGGAACGTCACCGGCTGAGCGCGGCGGCGCTGGTGGTGGAGATCACGGAGACGACGGCGATCACCGACTTCACGGGCGCGCGCGAGGCGATCCGCGCGCTGCGCGAACTGGGCGTGGAGGTCTCGATCGATGACTTCGGGGCCGGCTTTACATCGCTCGCGCACCTCAGCAACCTGGCGGTCTGCGAGCTGAAGCTCGACCGCAGCTTCGTGCGCGGCCTGGCCGACGGCGATGAGGAGCGCAACCGGACGCTGGTCGGCTCGACCGTGGCCCTCGCGCACTCGCTGGGGCTGCGGGTGGTGGCCGAGGGCGTCGAGGATCACGCTTCACTGCAGCTGCTGAGCGCGATCGGGTGCGACCGCGCTCAGGGCCATCTGCTCGGCCGGCCGCTGCCCGCGCCCGAGGTTGAGCTCGACGGCGTGGCGGCCCTGACACGCAGCTGAACGGCGCGCTGGCGGTGCTGGTAGGTTGGGTGCCGATGAGCACGACCAACACGCACACGACCGACAGTGCCCGGCTTCGCTGGGGGATTCTCGGCACCGGCCTGATCGCCCGCCTGTTCACAGCCGACCTGAGGTTGACCGGCCACCATGTGAGCGCCGTGGGCTCACGCGCCGCGCAGACCGCGCAGGCGTTTGCCGATGACTTTGGGATCGCGCACGCCCACGCGCACGGCAGCTATGAGGCGCTGGTAGAGGATCCCGAGGTTGACATCGTCTACGTGGCGACCCCGCACCCGCGCCACCATGACGACGCCCTGCTGGCGCTGCGCGCCGGCAAGCACGCGCTGGTCGAGAAGCCGTT
Source organism: Actinomycetes bacterium (assembly GCA_021851525.1). Taxonomy (GTDB): domain Bacteria; phylum Actinomycetota; class Thermoleophilia; order Solirubrobacterales; family Solirubrobacteraceae; genus Palsa-465. Next base: position 3,066 of record JAJZDA010000161.1, read on the forward strand.
CACGATCAACGCCCGTGAGGCGCGGGCGCTGGTCGAGGCGGCCGCCGAGCGGCGGCTGGTCGTGCTGGAGGCGATGTGGACCCGCTGGCTGCCGCACATGGTGGAGGTGCGCAAGCTGATCCAGGCGGGCGCGCTGGGCGAGGTGCGCTGCGTGCTGGCCGACCACACGCAGCTGCTGCCGCAGGATCCGGCTCACCGCCTCAACGCGCTGGAGCTTGGCGGCGGGGCGCTGCTGGACCTGGGCGTCTACCCGATCTCACTGGCCTCCGACCTGCTGGGTGAGCCGGAGTCGGTTCAGGCTGCGGCGACGCTCAAGGAGACCGGCGCCGACACCGAGACCAGCGTGATCCTGCGTTACCAGGGCGGCCGCAACGCCGTGATCTACACCGCCAGCAACGCCGCCGGCCCCAACCGCGCGGCGATCATCGGGACCACGGGGCGGATCGAGATCGACCCGGTCTGGTACACGCCCACGAGCTTCCGCCACTACGACGCCACCGGCAGGATGCTGTCGAGCTTCTCAGCCGAGGTTCCCGGGCGCGGCATGCAGTTCCAGGCCGTGGAGGCTGAGCGGCTGGTGCGGGCCGGTGAGCTCGAGAGCCCTGACCTGCCGCTGGCCGAGTCCGTGGCGATCATGGCGACGATGGACGAGGTCCGGCGACAGATCGGGTTGCGCTACCCGAGCGAGTAGCCCGGCGGCTCAGCCCGGCGGCCCGGCCGGGCGGCCAGCCAGGCGGCTCAGCCCGGCGGCCCAGCCAGGCGGCCCCAGCCGGGCTGCAGCTCAACCGGCCGTGGCGAGTCCGGCGATCACCGTCTGCAACAGCAGATCGAAGGAGGTGTCGAGGTCCAGCGGGAGCCCGAACCCTCCCTCCGCCTCGAGCGTGACGAAGCCGTGCAGCGCGGCGCGCAGGACCCGCACGCGATGCAGCGCCTGCTCCCCCTCGAGCCCCCAGCCGGCCAGCACCGCCAGCAGCACGCCGACCGCGTGCTGCGCCGCGGCGGCGTACTGCTGGTCGTCCGCGGCCGGCGCCCCGAGGGTTGCGGCGTAGCGGCCGGGATGGCGGTGCGCGTAGGCGCGGTAGGCGTGCGCGATGGCGCGCAGCGCATCGGCTCCGGAGCGCCCAACCGCGGCCTCACGCAGCTCCGCGGTGAGCTCAGCGAGGCTGCGGATCGCCAGTGCGCGCAGCAGCGCCGGCCGGCCGGCGACGTGGTTGTAGAGCGACGGGGCACGCACTCCGAGCTCAGCTGCCACACGCGCCAGCGTCACCTGCGCGAGCCCGTCGGCGTCGGCGATCTGCGCGGCGCGGGCAACCACCTGCTGCGCATCCAGGCCCTGGCGGGGCACGGTCAGGCCCCGCGCGCGATCGCCGCGGCCATGGCTGCCGCCGGAGCTTCGAGCACCCGCCCGTGACCGGGCGCCAGCCGCGAGGGCTCGAGCGCCAGCAGCGCTCGCGCCGACTCGAGCGCGGTGGGACGATGCCAGGAGGCGTATGCGGGGAACGGGAAGTGCCAGCTGCCCCTGGCGGAGGTGGCCACCCCACCGAGCGTGGAGAACGCATCGCCGCAGATCAGCGTGCGGTCGCGGGTGTCGAGCAGCGCGATCTGCCCCGGGGTGTGCCCGGGTGCCGCGAACACCTCCAGCGAACCGATGCGCTCACCCGCGAGCACCGTCCGGGTCGGCTCGGTGCGGGCCCCCGGGAAGCTGCCGCGCCCGACGCCGGTGCCCGGCTCCCCCGGATCCAGCGAGCGGTCCCCGCGCAGCAACCGCGCGTCCCGCGCGGAGATGATCACCTCGGCCTGAGGCAGCGCGGCGTGCAGCGCGTCGAGCGAGCCGATGTGGTCGCCGTGGGCGTGGGTCAGCACGATCCGCGTGATCTCGCCGCCCGCGCGCCGCGCGGCGGCGAGGATCTGGCCGGCGCTGCGCGGCAGCATCGTGTCCACCAGGGTGAGCCCGTCAGGCTCGACCACCAGATGGCAGTTGACGAAACCGAACCTGGTGACGGTCAGCAGGTCAGACATGTGGGGCCTCCGGTCGACAGATGGAAACTAAGGCACATAGTATCTTACCTATGCTGCTTAGTCAGGTCGCGGCGTCGCGCACCGCCACCGGCGGACGACCAGCGACCGGCCGCGCGCGCGACACAGCGGGGAGCCGTATGGATAGCCGCGCCCGCGCATCCCTATCCACTTGTCGAAGGTAAGCGACGGGCACTTTCACGGAGGATTCCCGGTATGACCGCTGACCTCATCATCTCCTACGACGGCACGCCGAACGACGACGACGCACTGGCGCTCGGCAAGCTGCTGGCCAGGACCGGCTCCTCGGTGTCGCTGGCCTACGTGCGCCATGCACGCGAGTTCGACCCGCGCCGTGAGCAGGTGGCCCAGCACGACGCCGAGCAGCGGCTCGCGCGAGGAGCCGCCCAGATGGACGTACCCGTCTCCTCCCACGTCGTGGTGGGCGCCGCGACAGCAGACGTGCTGGGCCAGCTCGCCCAGCAGCAGGGCGCGTCGATCATCGTCTTCGGCTCGGATTACCGCACGCCGCTGGGCCGCGCGGAGCCGGGCACCTCGGCGCAGCGGCTGCTGGAGGGCGGGCCGGTCGCGATTGCCGTGGCGGCCGCCGGCCTGCGGGCCGGGCAGCAGCAGGCGATCACGCGGATCGCGGTGCCGTTTGCGGGGCCGGTCAACGACGATGCGCGCGCGACCGCCGCGGCGCTGGCCGCGAAGCTCGGGGCGGAGGTTGTCGATGCGGACGCGGGCGCGGTTGACCTGATCGTGGTGGGCTCACACCAGGACGCGCCCAGCGGTCGGGTGGTCGTGGCCGGTGAGGTGCGCAACGAGCTCAACAGCGCGCGCAGTTCGGTGCTGGTGCTGCCGGCGCAGACGCGCATCGACTTCTGAGCTTGGGGCTTCAGTCGGCCAGGGCGATCTCCACGAGCAACGGCTCGCGGCGCTCCCGCAGGCCGTCGAGCGCCGCCCCGAGCTCAGCGTGCAGCTGCGCGACCGTGTCGAGACGCAGCGCCGGGCAGCCAAGCCCGCGCGCGATGGCGCTGATCTCGAGCTCCGGGAAGCGCGGCCAGGCAGGCCGCGCGTCGCGGGCCTGCGCCTGGGCGTCCATCACCCCGTAGCGGCCGTTGGCCATGACGATGAAGAGCACGCCGACGCCATATTTGGCGGCGCTCCACAGCGCCTGGATCCCGAAGATCGCGGAGCCGTCCCCGATCACGGCCACCACCGGCCGTTGCGGCAGCGCCATGCGCAGCCCCGTGGCGCCGCCGAGGCCGAAGCCGAGCCCGCCGTTGGGGTTGCTGAAGAAGCCCAGCGGCCGGCGCGTGGGAACCCGCATCAGCAGCTCCGCGCGGCATGAGGGCGACTCCTCAACCACGATCGCGTCGGCCGGGAGCCGCTGCGCGAGGAGCTCCAGGACCTGCGCGGTGAGCGGAGGCGAGCCGGGATCGCCGGGGACCGGCGCCGGCGGACGCACGACGCTCTTGACCGGCGGGCCCGCGGGGCGCGGCGCGAGCAGGCGCGCCAGTGCCGTGCAGAGCTCCGGCACCGGCCCCACCACGGCAAGCTCACAGGCGCTGCGGTGCACATCCTCGGCATGGGCGCTGAGAACCGCGACGCGCGTGCCAGCCATCACCGGGGGACCGTCATCGTCAAGGATGTAGAGCTGAAAGGCCTTTGTGCCGAGCACGAGGATCAGATCGTGTTCCGCCAGCGTCCGGCGCATCGCCGCCCGATGCCAGTCCAGGTGCCCGGCGAAGCGCGGATGGTCCTCCGGGAATCCCGCCCGCGAGCAGAACGGCTCGTGCCAGACCGGGCACCCCAGGCGGTCGGCCAGCTGGACCACCGCGGCGAAGCCCTCCGGGCTGTCGGTGCCGGCGCCGGTCACGATCGCCGGCGAAGCGGACCGACCGATCAGCTCGACCAGCGGCCCCAGGCGCTGCGCGGCCACCGCGGCGGGGTGCAGGACCAGCTCCGGCGCGCGCGCGGGCGATGGCTCACAGAGTTCCTGCCAATCCCCCATCGGCACCACCACCAGCGCCGGCCCGCAGCCGGCCACAGCCTCGTGGTAGGCGCGCGCAAGCGCCCCCGGCACATCCTGGGGACGCGCGGGCAGGTGGCTCCAGACCGGGTACTCACCGGCCAGCCGCTCGAGGGCCCGGCCGGTGAGGAAGGGATGCATGTGCAGCTGCCTGCGGTCCTGCTGCCCGACGATCACGACAAGTGGAGCACGGAAGTCGCGTGCGTTGGCCAGCCCGTTGACGGCGTTGCCAAGCCCGGGAGCGGTGTGCAGGTTGACCACCGCGGGCGTGCCACGGGCGAGCGCATAGCCGGTGGCCATCGCGACCACCGCACCCTCGTGCATGCCCATCACGTAGTCCAGGTCGGAGGGCAGGTCGGTGAGCAGCGGCACCTCGGTGGAGCCGGGGTTCCCGAAGATGCGGGCGACCCCCAGCCTGCGCAGGACCTCGAAGCTGGCCTCGCGGACCGTGGGAGGCGGGCCGCCGCTGCCCGGGAACGCAGGGCCCTGGCCGTGGCCGGCACGCTCGGGGCCGGCCGC
>JAJZDA010000162.1 GCA_021851525.1 Actinomycetes bacterium
CGCTCCTCGCCCGGGGCCGGCAGCGTGGCTTCCGCTGATGGCCTGGGGCCTGGGAACGGCGCCGGCGGGTCCGAAGCCGGGCGCTGCGCTCCGCCCGCTGCGCGCCACGTGCCGCTGTGCGTTGGCTCGCCACGCGCCACGTGCCCCGATGCTCGGCGCGCCAGGCGCCAGGCGCCAGGCGCCACGCGCCACGCGCCACGCGCCACGATGCTCGCCTTGCTCCGCGCCACGTGCCGCTGGCCACGACGGATCGGGAGTGGCCGCACGCGAACCCTTGGGACAGAAGCGTTCGTGGGCCGGGGAGCGCGGGATCGCGAACCGAGCAAGGGAGCCTGCGGGAACGGGCTTCCCGGATTCAGGGGCGGGGGGGACCGGGGTTGAGTGCCAGGGGCCCTGCGGAAACGCGCCCGCGGAGCGGTGACTCAGGCGGTGTAGGCGATCATCGCGCCACCAAAGATCACGCAGTAGATCGCGAACGGGGTCAGGCTGCCACGCTTGAAGTAGCGCGTCAGGAAGTGCACCGTGAACACGGCCACGACCGCCGCGACGACGCAGGCGAGCAGCGCGTAGCCACGGATGCCGTTGCCGAGATGTCCGGTCAGGTCGGGGATCTTGTAGAGCCCGGCGGCGAGGATGATCGGGGTGGCCATCAGGAAGCTCATGCGGGCCGCGTCGCCGTTGTCCAGCCCTCGTGCCAGGCCGGTGGCCATCACCATTCCGTCGCGACTGATGCCGGCGATCAGGCCGCCGGACTGTGCGAGTCCGAGCAGCCCGGCCTCGCGGTACTCGAGCGTCTCAAGCACGCGGCCACCATCCCGCTTGGTGCCCTCGCGGCGCGCCAGTTCACGGATCTCCGCTCGCTGCGCAAGCCGCTGCGCGGTGAACAGCACCACGCCGTTGATCACCAGGAAGATCGCGGCCACCTCGGGCTTGCCGGTCGCCACGCGCGCCGTGTGCTCCAGTGCGAGTCCGAGCAGCCCCGTGGGGATGCTCGCCACGATGATCAACCAGACCATCCGCTCATCCTTGGTCTCGATGCGGCGCTTGGCGAGCGTCGCGAAGAACGCGCGCACGAGGGTGACCCAGTCCTTCAGGAAGTAGATCAGCAGGCCAAGCGCACTACCGACGTGGAGCATCACGATGAACGCCAACCAGGCGTTCTCGCCGGAGCTGGACTGGTAAGCCACCAGCTGGTTCCAGCCGAAGAGCTTCGGGAAGAGCACTGTGTGGCCGAGGCTCGAGACCGGGAACAGCTCCGAGAAGCCCTGCAGCGCGCCGAGCACGATCGCGCGGAAGGCGTCGAAGCCGTGTGTCAACCCAAGGACTAGCATGCTGGCGGGGCAAGATAGCTGATCCTCGGCGTCTGCGCTGCAGATGATCAGCTGCGCTCGAGCAGCCAATCGACCGTTGCTAGCCTGCCGGACAGCAACGGATGACTGTGCGCACCAGCGGAAAACGCCAGCAGAGCGTCTGGGCCAGTCTGGTCAGCGACGACGCGTGGGCGCTCCGCGACTGGCTCCTGGCCCTCGGCTTCACGGTTGACCTGCTGATCGAAGGGGAGCGCGACGGGTCGATCCACCATTGCCAGCTGGACTGGCCTGAGGGCGGCCGCGTGATGCTGTCCAGCTCCGGGCAGCGCCCCACTCCGTGCGCTCCCGGCACAGGGTCGTTGCACGTGGTTACCGCTGATCCCGACGCGGTGCGGGCATGCGCTGGCAGGCTGGGGGCGACGATCGTGCATGAGCTGGTCGATCAGACGGATTACCCGGCGCGGGAGTTCACGCTCGCTGACCCCGACGGCAACCACTGGACGTTCTCCAGTTTCGCGGGCTGATGCTCGGTCGGCTGGGGAGGTCGAGACTCGCGCAACCTGCGCCCGTCGCAGGTTGCGCGCCCGCCGCCAGGTGCCGTCCGTGGATCGAGCCCAGGCCTCTGCGCGGCCGATCAATGTCAGCAGGTGCAGCAACGTGGCCGCCGCGCACGCACCAAGGGATCCAGTAGCGCATGGCCGACTACGACCAGGACTTCTGGGAGCGGCTCTGGCTCCAGACGCTCGAGCAGCGGGCGGAGGTGGTGGCATCCCGTCCCCCCAGCCCGCATCTGATCGAGCAGGTCCAGGGGCTCGCAGCGGGGTCGGCGCTGGACGCCGGTTGCGGCCACGGGGCGGAGGCGCTCTGGCTGGCATCGAAGGGCTGGCGGGTGACGGCGGTCGACTTCTCTGCCGCCGCGCTGGCGCACGCCCAGCGGATGGCCGACGCCGCCGGGCCGCAGCTCGCCGAGCGCCTGCAGTTCATGCAAGCAGACCTCGCGCTGTGGGCGCCGCCGGCCGCGCAGTATGACCTTGTGATCTCGCTCTACGTGCACGTCGTCGGCTCGGTGCAGGAGATGGTCAGGCGCCTGGGCTCGGCTGTGGCGAGTGACGGACGGCTGCTGCTCGTGGGGCACCTTCCGGTGGACCCGGAGACGGGGGCGCCGACTGCGGCCGCCGGACAGGTGCAGGTTTCTGTTGAGCTGGCGCTGGCCGCGCTGCCTGGCGATCTCTGGGAGATAGAGCTCGCACGGGAGCTACGCCGTCCGGCCACCGGCAGCGGTGTTGACGCTGTCATCCATGCCCGTCGCCGTCCGGTGAGGGCATGAGCGACGGCGCCTCGCTGTTCGACCGGGTGATTGACCGGCGGCCCTCACGCTCGCTCAAGTGGTCATTCGCCAGCGAGCTGTTGAGCGCGGAGCAGGCTGCCGCCGACCCCTTGCCGATGTGGGTCGCGGATATGGACTTCAGGGCTCCCCAGGTGGTGATCGATGCCCTCCGTGAGGTCGTTGACGGCGGGCTCTTCGGGTACCCGGGATGGGCCGGAGGCAGCTACCTGGACGCCGTGGTCGGCTGGCAGGCTCGGCGCTTCGGGTGGGACGTGGACCGTGAGTGGGTTGTTGCCACCTCCGGCGTGATCACCACCATCAAAACGGCGGTGCAGGCATTCTCCGCGCCGGGTGACTCGGTACTGATCCAGCCCCCGGTCTACTCGCACTTTCACAGCGACGTGCTGCTCAACGGCCGCCACCTGACGTTCGCCCCGCTGATGCGAACCGAGACCGGATACAGCTTTGACGCGGCCACCTTCGAGCGGGCGGTGCGGGCGGACACCGCGCTGTTCATCCTCAGCCATCCGCACAACCCGACGGGGAACGTCTGGTCGGAGGAGGAACTGCGCACGATGGGCGAGATCTGCGAGCGTCACGGGGTGCTCGTGATCTCCGACGAGATCCATCAGGACCTGATCATCAACCCGGAGCGGCACCACATTCCGTTCGCCTCGCTCGGTGAGTCGTTCGCGCGCAACAGCGTGACCTGCACCGCGCCGAGCAAGACCTTCAACCTGCCCGGCCTGCAATGTGCCAACGCATTCATTCCCGACCGCCGGCTGCGTGAGCGCTTCACGCGCCAATACGAGCGCAACGTGGCGACGCTCGTGAACGTCATGGGCCTGACCGCTGCCGAGGCCGCCTACACCCACGGTGAGCCGTGGCTGGAGCAGCTGATCAGCTACCTGCGCGCCAACCACCTGCACTTCGCGGATTCGCTGCGCGCCGCGACCTCCAGGCTGACCGTGCTGCCCGCGGATTCCCTGTACCTGGCCTGGATGGACTGCCGAGGGTTGGGCCTGGAGGCGGACTCGCTCTGGGACTTCATGCTGACCGGGGCGCGTCTGTGGCTCGATGACGGGCGGCGATTCGGCCTTGAGGGGCACGGCTACATGCGCGTGAACCTCGGCTGCCCGCGCGCGACCGTGGACGAGGCGATCAGGCGTCTCACGGAGGCGGTCCCGCTGCTTTGAGGGCGCGTCGGCGCTCGATCCGGGCGGCCGCCCTGCTGGTGGCCCTCGGCGCGCTGGTCGCGCTCGCTGTATGGCTGAGGCCGGGCGGCGGCACAGTTGCTCGTGGCACGGCCACGCGGCTTGGTGCGATCCACTTGATCTCACGGGCGTGCAGCGGGCCGAGTGCGGATGTGGCTCAGGCAGCAGGCTCCGCGGGTGAGGTCTACGTCGCGTGGGAGGGATGCGAGGGAGGCAACGCGATCGGCTTCGCGCGCTCAACCAACGCAGGGCGTTCCTTCAGCCGGGCGGTGGCGCTGCCGGGCTCGCGCGGCGGCTGGGATCCGTCAGTCGCGGTGGCACCCAGCGGCTGGATCTATGTGGCGTTCATGAGCACCGCCGGCACACGTGAGTTCCCGGTGCTCGAGGTCTCCCGCAACCGCGGGCGCAGCTTCGTGCCGGCCGCGCGGCTGACCCCTCCGGCGGCGAGGAACTGGGGAGATGAGGACTACCTGGCCGTGGCTCCCGACGGGACCGTCTACATCACCTGGGACTACGGGCCGCGCAACGCCCAGATGCGGCAGCGGTGCTCCAACTTCAACAGCTGCTGGATGACTGCCGGGGACGTGAACGCGGTGATCCAGCGTTCAGTTGACGGCGGGCGGCGGTTCGGCCCGATCGAGCACATCAGCCCAGGCTTCCCGGACTCCGGAGCCGACGCCGCGCCGCTGACGGTCTCCCGCAACGGCACGATCGACGTGCTCTACCAGGGATACGCGGTGCTCGACCACAGGACGCTCACGCTCGGGCCGGGATACAGCTACTTCACCCGCTCGCGGGACGGTGGGCGGCACTGGAGCAGACCCGTGGCGATAGATCCCGCCGCGGGACTGATGACCGTCGACGCCTGGTGGAACGATGGTGCGATCAGCCAGGACGCGGCTGGAAACCTCTACGCGACCTGGGACACCCAGACCTACGTCACGCAGACGGGGCAACGCAACGCCACCGACACAGGTTGGCTCGCGTACTCCACTGACGGCGGCGTCAGCTGGTCGCACGCGATCCAGGCGCCGGCCGACAGCCTTGCGGCACCGCAGATCATCGAGTCGGCGGGGGGCTCCGCGGGTGTCGTCTACGTCGCCTGGGTTGCGGATCACCGGCCGGCCGGCTACTCGACCTATCTGCGCACCTACAGGATCGGAGTCGGCTGGCTGGGCGCGGGGCGGCGGATCTCCACGCGGTTCGGCGATCCCGCGGCCGGCACCGGCGACACCTTCGGGATCAGCACGACAGCTCAGCCCGGCGCGGTGTCGCTCAGTTGGGCGAGCGCCGTGCCGCCCAACCGCAGCGTCGGCGCTGTGCTCTCGGTGCCGCTGTCGGTGCGCCTGCGCTGAGCGCCTGGCCGGCAGTGCCTGTCGGCGCCCGATCCACCCCGGCGCGGGGCGCGGGTCGCGGCCGCGCCTGACTCAGCTATCACTCCGGAGGTGCTGGAAAGGACACAGCAGCGAGTGCGTCTGGTGCCTGCGCCGGCGCTGGTGCTCACCGGCGTGATCTCCGTGCAGGTTGGGAACGCGTGGGCGGCCACGCTGTTCGCGCGGGTCGGAGCTGGTGGGGCCGGCTTCATGCGCCTTGCGTGGGCGATGCTGATCCTGATGCTCGCCTACCGGCCGGTGCTCCGCGGCCGGCGACGCGAGGAGTGGCTCCCTGCGCTCGGGCTCGGGCTGGTGCTGGCGGCGTTGAACATGAGCTTCTACCACGCGATAGTGCACCTGCCCCTTGGGGTGGCCGTGACCGTTGAGTTCATCGGCCCGATGGCTGTCGCGGTTGCGCACTCCCGGCGTCCCCGGGACCTGGCCTGGATCCTGCTGGCGATTGCAGGCGTCGTCGCCCTCGCTAACGGTGGCGGCCATCACAGCAGCCTGCTCGGGCTGGGCTTCGCCGCCGCAGCCGGCGCCTGCTGGGGCGCCTACATCCTGCTTCAGGCACGAGTCGGCCGGGCCTTCTCCGACGGATCGGGGCTGGCGCTGGCGATGCTGGTGGCGGCGCTGGCGGCGCTGCCCGACGGCATGATCGAGGGCGGATCGAAGCTGCTGGCTCCCGGCGTCCTCGAGATCGGTGCGGCGGTCGGGCTGCTCAGCTCTGTAATCCCGTATTCAATCGAGTTGGGCGTGCTGCGACGCATGTCGCCCGGCGTCTTCGGGGTGCTGATGTCGATGGAGCCGGCGGTGGCCGCGGGAGCCGGGGGGATCGTCCTGGGGCAGGGGCTCGCCGCCCGCGAGGTGGTGGGGATGGCGCTTGTCAGCGCCGCCTCATTGGGGACCTCGCTGTTCGGTGCCGACCGTGGCGCGGTGCCCCCCGAGCTGCTCGGCGCGGCGAGTGCCGGGCAATCCGCCGGCCCACCGCCGTCGCACGATGTCTGAGCGAGGCGCTGCCGCGCCCGGCACTTCCCAATGAGAACGCGCGCCGACTGGCGCGTCTCTCTGCCACCACATACGACCGGCGCCGGGGCACTTCCTTGCCGGCGCGGCCCAGCCTCCGCGCGACCCTGGGGGAGAAACCGATCCCCACGCGTGCTTTCTCCCCCAGCGATGCGCCGAACGTCGTCCTGGCCAGGGCGGGCAGAACGATCATGTCGCCCCGGGGCCAGGCCCAGTTCTGTCTCCGAGATACCGTCGATTCGAGCGGCCCCTGGCGGCGCCGGGCGGCGTCCTCGTCGCCTCGCGTGGCGCTGCCACGCCACGGCTCCTGCGTTCTTGCCCGCCATCCGCCAGTGACGCCTCTCGGTCGCCAGCTAGCTGCGGGACAGACCACTAGATTTCTGGCGATTGGATGAGTCAGCCTCGGGGATGCTGTCCCTCGGGGTGCGCGCGCCGAGTTCCAGCAGCGCGATCAGATCGCCGTGCACCCCGCTGCGATCGGCCCGCCAGCGGAGATCCGTGACGCGCAGGATGCGCAGGCCGTGGCGCTGGAGCCAGGCATCCTTGCGCCGGTCACGCTCGATGTCCCTGACGAGGATGTGATAGGGACGCCCGTCGAGCTCCAGCACGAGCGCATGCTCGGGCCAGTAGCAGTCGAGCTCCCATCTGCCCGCGAGCCTGACGTTGCGCTGCGGTTGCGGTATCTCAGGATGCGAGCGAAGCCAGCGGTCGAAGGATCGCTCGAGGCTGGACCTTCGCCTCGGCGACGGCAGATAACCAGAGAGCGCGCTCCTCAGGCTGCCGATGCCAGGCTCTCGGCGATGGCGTTCGAGCGTTGCCTCTATCTCTCCCAGATTCGCGATGCCGGCGCGGATCGCGTCCTCGAGCAGCGCCTCAAGCTCCGTCGCACTGGCGTCGCGGGCCACCTCGGTCAACATCCTCGGGACTGAACTGAGCCGGAACCCGCGGCGGTGCCAGATCTCCGAGCGGACTGGGGGCTGCGACACACGGCGGACCGACAGTCCCGGGTGTCTCGGCGTGGAGGAGGCCACCACGCTGAGCTCGATTCGCGCCAGGCTGACAGCGCCGAGGCCCCACACCGCAGCGGCCGTCCTGCCCGCCAGCCAGGCCTTTGGCCCGACCGCGAGCAGGGCCGCCCGTAGGTGCGAGTCGTCGGCCAGGCGAGTGCGCGCGTCGGCATAGACCCCGCGATGCAGCCGCTGTAGATCTCCGTGCCGCACGAAGCCGGCAACTTCAGCAGTGCTGAAGCCGAGCGCCCGCAGGGTCGTCAGCGAGATGACTCCGCCGTTCTTCCGCAGTGCCCTGGTCATGTCACGGTCGCGCTCGGCGCGACCCTGGGGGAGAAACACGGCCCCACGCGTGCTTTGTCCCCCAGCGATGTCCA
>JAJZDA010000163.1 GCA_021851525.1 Actinomycetes bacterium
CGCGTGCGACGAGCTGTCCAGCGAGGCTGAGGATCGATTCGAGCCGGTGTCGGCCTGGGAGTTGACAGCAGCACGAAGGATCGCTAGCTTGCGCGCTGCAAACGATTGCAAGATCGTGGTCCCCGCCTCGGGGACCGAGACGAGACAAATCGGGAGAGGAGAGGGATGAGGGTCCTTCGTTTGGGCAGTCCCAGCAGGTTGATGCTGGTAGGAGCGGTGCTGATCTGCGCGATCGCGCTCGCCTGGGCTGGCAATTCTGCCAACGCAAGCGCGCACCAGACCGCCAGGGCGGCGAAGCTGTCGCCGATCACGATCGGCGCGTCGCTTTCGCTGAGCGGTGATTTCTCGGCCGACGGCCAGGCATATGCGCGTGGCTATCGGCTGTGGGCGGCCGACCAGAACAAGGCGGGGGGCCTGCTCGGCCACCCGATCAAGATCCAGATCATCTCCGACGCGTCCAACCCGGCGCAGGTGGTGACCAACTACGAGAAGCTGATCGGTTCCAACAAGGATCAGCTGGTGTTCGCGCCGTTCTCGACGCTGCTGACCGTGCCCGCCGCGCGTGTTGCCTCGCGCTACGGCTACGCGATGGTCGGTGGCGCCGACGGTGGTCCGTCGGTGTTCTCAGCGGGCCTGCACAACGTCTTCGACGTGTCGGTGCCGGTCAAGGAGAACCTCGTCAGCTTCGCTGAGTGGGTGGCCTCGCTGCCCGCCTCCAAGCGGCCCAAGACGGCCGCCTACGTGACGGTCAACGACCCGTTCACCCAGCCGCAGCTGCCGCTGGCTCAGAAGATCATGCAGAAGGCCGGCGTCAAGACCGTCCTCAACAAGGTCTTCCCGGCGGAGGTCACCGACTACACCGCCATCGCCGGTCAGGTCGCCTCGGCCAAGCCCGACGTGGTGGTGCTCGGCTCGACCGACGTGCCGACGGTCGCGGCCTTTGTGCACGTGTTCATCCAGCAGCACTACAACCCCAAGGCGCTCATCGCAACCGCCGGTCCTGACCAGGGCCAGCAGTTCATCAACGCCGTGGGCGCAGGTAACGAGAACGGCATCTACGTGCCCAACGGCTGGTATGGCGGGTTCAAGAAGGCCGACTCACAGAAGATGGTCAAGGAGTACATCGCCAAGTACGGCGGTACCCCCAGCACGGTCAACGCGGACATCGCCGAGGCCTACTCGGTCGGCCAGGTGCTGACCCAGGCGGTCAAGGCCACCCACGGGTTCAACGAGGCCAAGATCATCAAGTACCTCAAGAGCGGTGTCACGCTCAACAGCGTGCAGGGCCCTGTCAAGTTCGACAAGCTCGGTGAGAACACGGCTCTGAAGACGCAGACGTTCCAGTGGCAGAACGGCAAGCTGGTGCAGGTCATCCCGACCAACGCCGCGCAGTCCGTCCCGCCGCAGTACCCGAAGCCGGCCTGGAACTGACGACGTGACGGGTACCGCCTTTATCGAAGCCGTCGTCGACGGGATCCTGACCGGTGGCGTGTATGCGCTGATGGCCGCCGGTCTGACCCTGATCTTCGGCGTGATGGACATCATCAACATCGCGCAGGGGATCATGGTGGTCCTGGGCGCGTATCTCAGCTTTGAACTGTCGGTTCATGCTGGGATCGGGCTGCTGCCCGGGCTGCTGATCACCGTCCCGGCGATGTTCTGCCTGGGCGTTGCGATCGAGTTCCTGTTCATGCGCCGTCTGCGTGACCAGGACCGGACGCAGATGTCGATCCTTGTCACCTACGCGGTGGCGATCGTGATCGAGGGCATCCTCACCGCGATCTACGGGGTCAACTACCAGCAGCTCTCAGCGTCCTATGTCAACAGTTCAGTGCACATGCTCGGCTTCTATCTGCCGGACATCTACCTGATCGGCTTCGGTATGGCGGTGGCCCTGCTCGTCGGGCTGTATTCCTTGCTGTACCGCACCAAGTTCGGCCGTGCGGTCCGGGCCTCTCTGCAGAACCGGACGGCGGCCGACTTGATCGGCATCGACGTCAACCGCGTGCGCACGATCTCCGTGGGGATCGGCGTCGCGGTGACGGCGGTGGGTGGCATGGTCTTCGGTGCCACCAACGCCTTCAACCCCAACACCGGTTATGACCTGATCTCGCGCCTGCTGGCGATCGTGATCCTCGGTGGCATGGGATCTATCGCCGGTGCGATGGGCGCCGCGGTCTTCATCCTCGTGATCAACGACATCGTCGCGGTCTGGTGGTCGCCCACATGGGCGCCGATCGTGTACTTCGTGGCGCTGGTGATCGTGCTCTCCGTCAGGCCACAGGGCCTCTTCGGGCGGGCCGCGGTGCGTGCCCAGTGAGCCGCGTGCAGAGATGTCGCAAGCCAACAGTCATCGACCGCAAGGAAGCCAAGTGAGTCTTCAACAGGACATCGCGCCTGGCGTGAGCGCAGCTGCCACGTCACGGCCGCCGTCCCCGCAGCGGCGCTCGCCGCAGCAGCTCGGAGCGATCGCCGTGGTGTTCGCGGTCTTCGCGCTGTTCCCGGTGGTCATCACCGACCCGACCACAACCTCGATCGCCTTCTTCGCGCTGGTCTTCATGGTGGCGGCCGCGTCGTGGAACATCTTCAGCGGTTACACCGGGTATCTCGCACTCGGTCACGCGGTGTTCTTCGGCAGCGGCGGCTACGCGCTGGCGCTGCTCACCTCGCACCTGCACGTGAGCGGCGGGTGGCCGGCGTTCGCGCTGCTGCCGCTCTGCGGGCTTGTGGGGGCGCTTATCTCCATCCCGGTGGGCCTGATCGCGCTGCGCACGCGCCGCCACACCTTCGTCGTGGTGACCATCGCGATCTTCTTCATCTTCCAGCTGGCAGCGTTCAACCTCGGCTTCACCGGCGGCACCTCCGGCCTGTTCTTGCCGCTGCCGCCGTTCTCTGCAGCGAACTTCAACCAGCCGTTCTACTACGTCGCGTTCATCATCCTGCTGGTGACCCTGCTGGTCTCCTGGCTGGTGCGCCGCTCACGCTTCGGCCTGCAGCTGCTGGCGATCCGTGACGATGAGGACCGCGCCCTGGGGCTCGGCGTCAAGACCCGCCGCCTGAAGCTCTCGGCGTTCATGATCTCCGCGTTCTTCGTGGCGATGATCGGCGGGCTCTACTTCGACTTCGTCGGCCAGGTCTTCCCCAACACGGCGTTTGACCCGCTGTTTGACCTGTCGATCGCGCTGATGGCGTTCTTCGGCGGGATGGGCACGCTGATCGGACCGGTCTTCGGGGCGCTGGTGCTGGAGTCCCTGCAGCAGTACCTGACGCTCAGCTTCTCAAGCAACGGCACCTATCTGATCGCCTACGGAGTGCTCTTCCTGCTGGTGATCCTGATCATGCCCCAGGGCGTCGTGCCGGGCGTGCGAGACCTGCTGCGCCGCCGCCGGCCGGCGGCCGGAGGCGGGACCCTCGCAGAGACAGACCAGCCGCTGGCCGGTGCGGCAGGAGCGACGCGATGAGCAACCTGATCGAGGTTTCCGGGATCGTCAAGGCCTACGGCGGCATCAAGGCGCTCAACGGCTGCGAGCTGGAGGTCCGCGAGGGCCAGATCAACGGCCTGATCGGGCCCAACGGCTCCGGCAAGACGACCCTCTTCAACGTCATCACCGGCTACGAGAAGGTCCAGCAGGGCGCTGTCACATTCAAGGGCCAGGACATCACCAACTCCACCCCGGATCACGTGTTCGGGCTTGGAATCGGTCGCACGTTCCAGCTCTCGCGGATGTTCCCGCGGCTGACGGTGCTGGAGAACATGCTCGTCGCCACCCAGCGCGAGGAGGGGTGGCTGCGCGGCGTCAGTCGCCTGGCGGGCTCCCACAGCGAGCGCTCACGCGCGCTCGAGCTGCTGGACTTCGTCGGCATCACGCGGCTGGCCTATGAGCCGGCCGGCAACCTCTCCTACGGGCAGCGCAAGCTGCTGGAGCTGGCGTCGCTGCTGGTCGCCGACCCGGACATCCTGCTGCTCGATGAGCCCGCGGGCGGTGTCAACCCGACGCTCATCAACCACCTCGCGGACCGCATCCGCGATCTGAACGCGGACGGCAAGACGATCCTCGTGGTGGAGCACAACATGGAGTTCGTGATGGGCATCTGCTCGCGCATCACGGTGCTCGCGCAGGGCACGACGCTGATGGCCGGCAGCCCCACGGAGGTGCGCTCCAGCCCAGCGGTGCTCGAGGCCTACCTCGGCGCCGATGAGGAGGAGGCCGCGCTGGACGCGGCGCTGCGTGAGGAGCTGGAGGAGGCCGCGAGGTCCACCACCAGCTCTGTCTCGGTCACCTCGGAGCCCGGCGACCGGGCGCCCGCGGCGGGCGGCGCAGCCACCGAGGAGGTGCTGCTCACGCTCAGCGGGGTCTGTGCCGGCTACGGCGGCGCGGACATCCTCAAGCAGGTCACGCTCGACGTGCCGCTCGGGGGGATCACCTGCGTGGTCGGTCCCAACGGCGCCGGCAAGTCGACGGTGATGAAGACCATCAGCGGCCTGCTGCGCCCGCGTGAGGGTGAGATCCGCTTCCGCGGTGAGCTCGTCTCCGGGCTCACGCCCAAGCAGGTGCTGGCCAAGGGCATCGCCCAGATCCCTCAGGCCCAC
Source organism: Actinomycetes bacterium (assembly GCA_021851525.1). GTDB lineage: Bacteria > Actinomycetota > Thermoleophilia > Solirubrobacterales > Solirubrobacteraceae > Palsa-465. The sequence goes on from JAJZDA010000163.1 coordinate 4,592, forward strand.
AGCCTGTTCGGCGACATGACCGTGCTGGAGAACGTGGAGATGGGCGCGTTCACCGTCACTGACCGCGCCGTGGTGCGCAAGCGCCTGGCGGAGGTCCAGGAGCTCTACCCGATCGTGCGCGACCGCGCACACGACAAGGCCGGCAGCCTCTCCGGCGGCCAGCAGCGGCTGGTTGAGTTCGCCCGCTGCCTGATGCTCGACCCGGACCTGATCATGCTCGACGAGCCCTCGATGGGACTCGACCCGCAGACGCGCACGATGGTCTTCGACATGGTCGCGCAGATGAACCGCCAGGGCCGCACGATCCTGCTGGTCGAGCAGAACGCGCGGGCGGGCCTGAAGCTCAGCTCCCACGGCGTGGTGCTGGAGAACGGGCAGGTGCGCCTCACCGGCTCGGGCCATGACGTGCTCACCCACCCGGAGATCGGTGCGCTGTACCTGGGTGGCGCGGTAGAGGCAGCAGGCGTATAGACACCGCCGCCCCGGCCGCACGGCCCAAGCTGCCGGCCGGTGGGGGTCCGCGACCGCAGGCGGTTGCGGACCCCCACCGGGTCGCCTGCGCGGCGTCTGTGCGGGCGACCCGCCACGGCCCGCGGGGCCCTGCCCACGGTCTGCGCCCACTCGCCGCGCGGCGCGCACTGCGCGCGCCCGGCGGCGGCCTGACGCTGCCCCCGACTTCATAATCTCGCCATGCACGCGCCGATCACGATCCGCGACGTCGCGCGCCTGGCGGAGGTTCACCCGGGGACCGTCTCGCGCGCGCTGAACCCGCAGACCCGCAGCCTGGTCAACAGTGACACCGCCGCACGCGTGCTGGCGGCCGCGGATGAGCTCGGCTACCGCCCCAACTCGATGGCGCGCGGCCTGAAGACCAGCCGTTCATTCACCGTGGGCGTGCTGGTCCCGGATCTCACCAACCCGCTCTTCCCGCCGATCGTGCGCGGCATCGACGATCGCCTGACGCTCGACGGCTACACGCCGCTGCTGGTCAACACCGACAGTGACCCCGAGCGTGAGCGGGCGAGCATCGAGACGATGCTCGCCCGCCAGGTCGACGGCTTCATCGCCGCCACCGCCCGCCTCGACGTCGAGCCGCTCGATGAGGCGATCGCGCGCGGGCTGCCCGTGGTGCTGGTCAACCGCACCTTCGAGGACGGCTCGATCTCCGCCTGCACCGTTGACGACCAGCGGGGCAGCCAGCTGGCGGTCCAGCACATCCTCGGTCTGGGACACACCCGCATCGGCTACGTCGCCGGCCCCCAGAACGTCTCCACCGGCCACCGCCGCTACCTGGGGTTCGTCGCGGCGATGGAGGCCGCCGGAATTGAGATCGCGCCCGGGGACGTGAGCTTCGCAGCCGCCTTCCGTGAGCTCGCGGGCGCGCAGGCGTGCGCTGAGCTGCTGCGCTGCGACCCGGGTCTGACGGCGATCGTCACGGCCAACGACCGGCTTGCGATCGGCTGCTACGACACGCTCGCGCAGCTGGGGCTGCGCTGTCCGCAGGACATCTCCGTGATCGGCTTCAACGACATGCTGTTCATCGACCGCCTGCGACCGCCGCTCAGCTCGGTCCGCGTGCCGCAGCGGGAGATCGGCTACGCCGCCGCGGACCTGCTGCTCGACCAGCTCACCGATGGCAGCGCGGGGCCGCGGGAGGTGCTCCTGGAGCCGTCCTTGGTGGTGCGCGGCTCGACTGCCGCGCCCTCGCTGCGTGACGCCGCCGCCGGCCCCGGCGCCTGAGCACCGCCTCCGGCCCTGGCGCCTGAGTACCGCCGCCGGCCTGGCGCCTGAGCCCCGCCGCCGCGCGCTTGTCACGCACATGTGCGGGCTGCCGCACGCGCGTGCGGTTTCAGCACGCCCACGGCGCCTCCGGGGCCGCGTCTCAGGCCCTGGCGGCGGTGCGCCTGAGGGTCTCGCCGGAAGCTCTCGAGGAGCTTGTGCTTGACGGGCCGCGAACCCTTGGCTAGCGTATCTGCAAACGATTGCAACTGGAGGCTAGATGGGGGATCAGGTGACTACTCTGGGTTGGGTGGGCGTGGGACGCATGGGCCATGCGCTCGTCTCGCGGCTGCTCGCCGCGGGCTATGAGGTGGCGGTCTACAACCGCACGCGTGAGAAGGCGCTTGATCTCGTGGATCTGGGAGCGACTGTCGTGGACTCGGTCGCTGAGCTGGCTGACCGGGACATCGTGTTCACGATGGTCGCCGGCTCCGCAGACGTTGAGGAGGTGGTCAGCGCGCTGCTCTCGCGCGCCGGCGTTCAGCCGGGACTGATCGTCGACTCGACCACGATCTCCCCGGCGGCGGCGGCGGACATCCGCGCCCGTGCGGCCGAGCGCGGCACGGCGATGCTCGCCGCGCCGGTGAGCGGCAATCCCAAGGTCGCCGCCTCCGGCCGCCTGACGATCGCGGCCTCCGGGCCCGCGGCGGCATGGGAGCGGGCGCGCCCCTACCTGGAGCTGCTCTGCCGCAAGGTGACCTACGTGGGCGAGGGTGAATCCGCGCGCCTGGTGAAGGTCTGCCACAACCTGATGCTCGGTGTCGTGGCCCAGTGCATGGCCGAGATCACAGTGCTGGCAGAGAAGGGCGGCGTCAACCGCGCCGACCTGTGGGAGTTCATGAACGACAGCGTGATGGGCTCGGTCTTCACCCGCTACAAGACCCCCGCCTACGTGAACCTCGACTTCAAGCCCACGTTCACGCCGGCGCTGCTGCTCAAGGACTTCCACCTCGGGTTCGAGGCCGCGCGCTCCACCCATGTCTCGATGCCGGTGGTGGCCGCCGCTGAGCAGATGGTGCAGCTGCTCGAGGGGATCAAGGGCAACGAGGTTGACTTCGCGGCGCTGGTTGAGCTGGTGGCCGAGGGCGCGGACCTCGAGCTGGTCTCGGAGAACGTGGAGATCGACGACGGTCTGGCCCCGCTGCAGGAGGTAGCCGGCTAGCGGTCTGTCTCCGAAATATCTGTCGATTCGAGCCGCCCCTGGCGGCGCCGGGCGGCGTCCTCGTCGCCTCGCGTGGCGCTGCCACG
>JAJZDA010000164.1 GCA_021851525.1 Actinomycetes bacterium
GCGCCGCTCTGGGCGCAGGCGGAGGCGGCGGCCAGCGAGTCGCAGGCGCCGGCCCAGGCGAGCAGCTCAAGCGCCGGCGCAGCGGCGCCGGCGCGCGATGAGAGCTCGGAGAGGCTGCGGAACTCGCCGCCCCGCTCACGCTCGGCCACCAGGCTCTGAACCAATTCGCGGCGCAGCCCGCGCACGTAGCCGAGCCCGATCCGCAGGCGGCGCTGTGGGTCGAGGTCGCACTCGGCGGCGGAGGCGTTGATGTCGGGCGCCAGGATCTCAAGGCCACGGCGCTGGGCCTCGTGCACCAGCGCGTCAGGCGGGTAGAAGCCCATCGGCTGCTCGTTCATCAGCGCGCAGAGGAACTCCGGGGCGTGGTGCACGCGCAGCCAGGTGGACTGGTAGGCGAGCAGCCCGAAGGCGGCGGCGTGGGACTTGGGGAAGCCGAAGCCGGAGAAGCCCCTGACCTTCGCGAAGACGCGCTCCGCGGTCTGCTCGTCGACCCCGTGCAGGCGCTGGGCGCCCTGCACGAAGCGCTGGTGATGGGACTCGATCGCCGCCTGCGAGCGCTTGCGGCTCATCGCCCTGCGCAGATCCTCGGCCTCACCGGGCCGGAAGCCGGCGAAGGCCGCCGCCACCTCCAGCACCTGATCCTGGAAGATGATCGCGCCGAGCGTCTCGCGCAGGGCGGGCTCCAGCGACGGGTGCTCGTAGGGGATCTTGAAGTCGGGATCGACGCGCAGGCGCTGGCGGCGCTCGATGTAGGGGTTCACGGCCCCGCCCTGGATCGGCCCGGGCCGCACGATCGCCACCTGGATCGCGATGTCCCGCAGGTTCTCCGGGCGGGTGCGCAGCAGCGACTGCATCTGCGCGCGGCTCTCGATCTGAAAGACACCGGTGGTCTGAGCCTGCTGGATCGCGTCATAGGTCGCGGGGTCGTCGTGCGGGATGCGGCTGAGGTCGATGCGCTGCCCGCGGTGGCGGGCGATCAGCTCGACGCAGCGCTCAACCGCGGAGAGCATCCCCAGGCCGAGCAGGTCGATCTTCAGAAAGCCGGCGTCGGCACAGGAGTCCTTGTCCCAGTGGGCTATCTGACGGCCCTCCATCGCCGCCGGGACGATCGGACAGCAGTCGATCAGCGGGCGCGTGGAGACGATCATCCCGCCCGAGTGCTGGGAGAGGTGGCGGGGCAGCCCGTGCGCCTGCTCGGCCAGCCGTGCGAGCCAGGCCCAGCGCCCACCACGCTTGCTCTCCTGCTCGCCGAAGACGGTCTGGATGTCCTGCGCGACGTTGCGCGCGTCCCAGCCCTCGCTGCTGCGCGCCACGCGCTCGATCTCACTCGGCGCCAGGCCCAGCACCTTGCCCAGCTCACGGATCGCTCCGCGCGCGCGGAAGGTCGGGAAGGCGGCCACCAGGGCGGTGCGATCGTCCCCGAAGTGGCTGTGGATGCGGGGAATCAGGACCTCACGGATGTCACGCGGGAAATCAAGGTCGATGTCCGGCAGCGCCCGCAGGTCCTCGCTCAGGAAGCGGCCGATGCCCAGCTCGTTGGCGATCGGGTCGATGTGCGAGAGCCCGGTCAGGTAGCAGACGATCGAGGAGACGCTCGAGCCGCGGCCACGGCCGGGGGGCAGCACGGCGCGCGGTGACTCGGCTCCGGCAGGACCGCGACCACGAACCTCCACGGCCACCTCACGAGCGAGCTCGAGGATCTCATGGTGCAGCACGAAGAAGCCGGCGAGGCCGAGCCTGTCGATGATCGTGAGCTCCTGCTGCAGGCGGGCGGCGGCGCTGTCAAAGGCATGGTGGGGCTGGCCGGAGTAGCGCTCGTGCAGGCGGGTGGTGCAGAGCCCTGAGAGCTCGCGCATCTTGGCCTCGTCCTCAGCGCCGGGGTATCGGTACCCGAGGTCCGCGCAGAGGTCGAAGGTGAGGCGCTGCGCCAGCTCCAGGGTTTGCGCAACGGCCTCCGGGTACTCGGGGAAGCGCGCCGCCATCGCACTCGGGGAGGCCAGCACGTGGCTGAAGTTGCCGCGCCGCTGCGGCTCGGAGGCGTCGAGCGTCTGGTGGGTAGCGAGCGCGACGAACGCGTCCTGCAACGGGGCGCGCTCGCGCGTGTGCGCGTGCACGTTGCCCGTGGCCACGCAGGCCAGCTCGAGGCGTTGTGCGAGCTGGGCGAGGCGGCGGTTGCGGGCCCGGTCGCCCGGCAGGTAGGGGCGCTGCAGCTCAACTCTGAGGTTGCGGGGCGTGAACGCGTCACGCAGCCGCCTGAGCGTCGGCTCGTCGTGGACGCCGTGCGCGTAGCAGCCGCTCAGGCAGACCAGCCCCTCGGCGTGGTCGAGGAGCTCCGCGAGGCTGATTGCGGGGGCGCCCAGCACGCGTCCCCCAGAGCCGGCAGCCCCCGGGCGGGCACGGGTCTCTCGATGCGCGCGCGTCAACAGCCGGCAGAGGTTCGACCAGCCCCGCCGGTCCTTCACCAGGACTGTCAGGTGGCGGCCATCATCGAGGTCCAGCTCGGCCCCGTGGATCGCCCTGAGCCCCAGCGCACTGGCGCTCTGGGCGAACTCCATCGAGCCCGAGACGGAGTTGTGGTCGGTCAGCGCGAGCGCCTCGTAGCCGAGCTCCAGCGCGGTGATCACCAGTTCCTCCGGCAGCGATACGCCGTCGAGGAACGAGAAGGCCGAGTGGCAGTGGAGCTCCGCGTACATGGCGAACACATGTTCGCATGTGGTGGGCCCGCCGAAAAGCGGCGATCACCACGACCACGACCACGACCACGACCACGACCACGACCACGACCACTTGACAGCTTATTAGCGACTGCTAATCTAATCCGAGTTAGCAGTCACTAATAACTAGATGAGGAGCAGGCAGAGATATGCCACCCACCCCCACCAACCCTCAGCACGGGCGCATGTGGACGCTCGTGATCGTCTCGATCGGGCTGTTCATGGTCGTCCTTGACAACCTCGTTGTGAGCGTCGCGCTGCCGAGCATCCACCGGGAGCTTGGGGCGTCGATCCAGTCGCTGGAGTGGACGGTCAACGCCTACGTGCTGTCCTATGCGGTGCTGCTGCTGACCGGCTCCGCACTGGGCGATCTGCTCGGTCGCAAGCGCATGTTCATCAGCGGGATCGTGCTCTTCACGCTCGCCTCAGCCGGTTCCGCGCTGGCCCCGTCGATGAGCGTCCTGATAGCAACACGGGCGTTGCAGGGGGTCGGGGCGGCGGTGGTCACACCGCTGACGCTGACGCTGCTGGCGGACGCCTTCCCACCTGAGCGCCGGGGCCTGGCGATCGGCGTCTGGTCGGGGATCAGCGGCATCGCCGTGGCGCTCGGGCCGCTGGTGGGCGGCGCTGTGATCCAGCTGAGCTCCTGGCACTGGATCTTCTGGATCAACGTGCCCGTTGGGATCGCGCTGGCCCCCACCGCGGCGCGGTGGCTGAATGAGAGCTTCGGTCCCGAGCGTGGGCTTGACCTGGCTGGTCTGGGGCTGGCGTCGGCCGGGTTGTTCGGCGTGATCTTTGGCCTGATCCGCTCACAGACGCTCGGCTGGGGCTCAGTTGAAGTCATCGTTGCGCTGGCCCTGGGGCTCCTGCTGCTGGCGGGCTTCGTGGTCCAGGAGTTGCGCACCAGCGACCCGATGCTGCCGATGAGCTTCTTCGGCAGGCGCAGCTTCGCGGTCACCAACGCGATCTCCCTGGCGATGTACTTCGGGATGTTCGGCTCGATCTTCTTCCTCAGCCAATACCTCCAGAACGTGCTGGGCAACTCACCGCTGCAGGCCGGGGTCAAGCTGCTCACCTGGACCGGCGCGACGATGGTCGTGGCACCGCTGGCCGGGGTCTTCTCCGAGCGCTTCGGGCCACGGCTGTTCATGGCGGCTGGGCTGGCGCTGCAGGCGGTCGCACTCGGCTGGCTGGCAGGCGAGGCGCAGCTGCACCAGTCCTACATCAGCATGGTGCTCCCGTTCGTGCTTGCCGGCTCCGGGATGGCGCTGGTCTTTGCGCCCTCCGCCAACGCGGTCCTCGCATCCGTGAGGACCGACCAGGCCGGCCAGGCGTCCGGGGCGACCAACGCCATCCGCGAGCTCGGCGGGGTGCTGGGGATCGCCGTGCTGTCCACGGTCTTTACCGGCCACGGCAGCTACGCCTCGCCGCAGGACTTCCTGCACGGGCTGGTTCCGGCGGTGTGGGTGGGTGCCGCGGTGCTGGCCGCGGGTGCACTGATGGCGGTGGCGCTGCCATTCACGGACGTGCGGCCACGCCAGGCTGAAGCTGGGGAGCAGCCGAGCGGGCACGACCCGCTCGAGGCCGCCGCCGCGGCAGCGGCGTAGGATCGGCGGATGGCAGCGATTGAGCTCGATCACGGCGCCGGCAAGCGCCAGCGCGTCCCGGCCGCGGAGCGTCGGGACGCGCTGATCGACGCGGCGATGGTGGAGTTCGCGCGCGGCGGGCTGCACGGGACGCCCGTGGCGAACATCGCAAGGCGCGTGGGAGTTGCGCAGCCCTACGTCTTCAGCCTCTTCCCGACCAAGCGAGAGCTCTTCATCGCCGCCGTGGAGCGTGGGTTCGAGACTGTGATCACACGCTTTGCAGAGGTCCGGCAGGGCTTTGAGCCGGATCCGGCGGATCCCTCCGGCTCGCTGCGCGCAGCGCTGGGAGAGGCCTACATTGAACTGCTGCAGTCCAACCGCGCGCTGCTGATGCTGCAACTGCACGCCTACGCCGCGTGCGGTGAGGATGAGGAGATCCGAACCCACGTGCGCCGCTGCTACACGGAGCTTGAGCAGCGCCTGCGCTCGATCACTCAGCTCGGCGATACGGAGTTGCAGAAGTTCCTCAGCATCGGGATGTGGCTGAACGTGCAGGCTGCGCTGGGCACCGGAGACCTGGCAGATGCCTGCGCCTGGATCGTCGGTCCCGAGCCGCAGGCGACACCGCAGCAACCCGCCTGAGCGCCCCAGCACGCGATCACGGACGCTGCCGCGTCGGCGCCTGGGCGGGCCACCGGCGCCTGGGCGGGCCACCGGCGCCTGGGCGGGCCACCGGCGCCTGGGCGGGCCACCGGCGCCTGAACCAACCCGGAGCGAACGGCGCAGAGCACGACAACTGACGGGGGCGGACGCCTGAGCCGGATCAGGAGCGAGCCGGTCCAGAGCGCCGGAGTGGGCCAGGGCGAGCGCCGGGGTGGGCCAGGGCGAGCGCCGGAACAGGCTCAGGAGCCGGACAGAGCGAGGTAGCGGCGCAGCGCTACCACCGCCCAGATGGCCTCGACCACGCCGAACGGCCAGGTGCCGGCCAGGAAGCCGTAGCTGCTCGAGAGCAGGCAGCCAGCGGCAAAGGCCAGCACGAACCCTCGCCCGCGTGCCTCCAGCGCGTACATCACCATCATGAAGGTGACGGCGCACGCGCCGTAGGCGGTCAGCATCCAGGCAGCCTAGTGGCCATCCGAGCGACTGGCCGGCGGGGCAGACCCAGGCGCCGCCGCACGTGACTGTGGGGGAGTTGCTCGCGCCACACGCGAGTAACTCCCCCACAGTCACGCCGCAGGTGCACGCACCCGGGCCTCACGGCGGGCCGCATCCGCGCACGCGTCTGAGAGCGCACACCGCGTTGTGGCCGCCGCAGCCTGCGCCAGAGCCTCGCGTGGACCTGGAGGGGGAGGGATCGGTCGACGCCTCAGAGCCGGGATCCCTAACCGCGAACCCCAGACCGAGATCCCAGACATCAGACCCAGACCTCAGACCTGGACCAGATCCCTGGCGGGCTCGATCCGCCAGCGGCGAGCGACCTCCTCGAGGCGCTCATACATCGCCCACTGGTCCGCCCGCTCGTCGCCGTCATAACTCGGGTGGGCGCCCTTCAGGGCCATCGAGCCGGTGTTGTCGCCGAGTTCGCGGATCAGCGCCACGTCGGCCGCGGTCAGGCGCTGGTCAGCGGGAAGCGCGGCAAGCTCAGCGCGCTGCTCCTCGACGGGACGTGCTCCCGCACCACCCTCCTGCACGAGCGTCGGCACCACGGTCCGCACCGCCGGATGGGCGAGGTTCCACTGGCAGGCAAGCTGCAACATGGTCAGGCCGGTGCGCTGCGCTATCTCACGCATCCCCTCCATGCGGGCACGGCCCGCCTCGATCCAGCCCGTGGGCCGGAAGCTGCGGTGATCCCGCGGTCCAAGCGCCTGGCCGGGCAGCAGATCATCGTGGAAGAGGCCGCCGTAATCCACGACGCGGGTGATCACACTGACCTCCTGAGCGGCTGCCGCGTCGAGGCACAGTTCGCCCGGCCATGGCTCCAATGGATTGAGGATCACCATCGCCCAGTCAAGCCGGTCGCCGAAGCGCTCAAAGCAGTCGATCAGGTCCAGCGTGAAACCGTTGGCCGGGCCTGGGGCCACGCCGATCCGGCGCGCGAGGCCGCTGTCCTTGAGCGCCTGCATCCCATCCCAAACGGTCTCACTCGTGTAGCCGACGCGATCAGGGTTGTGCAACAGCAGCAGGTCGAAGTGATCGATCCCGCAACGTTCCAGACTGCGCTCCGTTGCCATCCGCAGGTAGCTGGCGTACTGGTCTGCGGAGCGCAGGCCCGGGTCCGTGAAACGCGGGAAGCCCTTCGCGCCGTCACGCTCACCGGTGTAGAAGTCATGCCCGACAGCACCCACCACGCAGATGTCCTCACGCGTGATGCCGCCCGGCCCACCGAGCGATGCGGCGAGTGCCCGGCCGAGGCTCAGATCAGCCTCGCCGGCGCCGTAGACGTCGGCTGTGATCACCGTGGGGATCTGGGTGTCAGGGGTGATCAGCCGCTGGAAGCGCTCGTCGTCCAACGCCTCACCGAAGTGCATGTAACGTCCACCACTCCAGGTTCCCAGGGCGGCAAGGGTGGGCTCGATGCTGCGCAGCTCAGAGTTCATCGCGGGTCAACATCCTGGCGTCGAGGGATCGGCTTCCCCTGCGCTTGGCAGGTTGCGGCTGATGTTAATGGCGCCGCTGCGACCGTGACCCTGGCCTGGCCACAACCCCGGCTTGACCCTGGCCTGGCCACAACCCCGGCTTGACCCTGGCCTGGCCAGAACCCCGGCTTGATCCTGGTCTGGCCACAACCCCGGCTCGACCCTGGTCTGGCCACAACCCCGGCTCGACCCTGGCCTGGCCTGGCGGTGACGCTTGCCCTGGCCAGAAGCCGGGTTCAGCGCTGGCGCCACCAGCGACCGGTGCAGAGATCGTGAAAGACGATCTCGTCGCGCCCATCGGTGCTCACAACCTCCCAGTAGCGCCGGCGCAATGGCCGCTCAGTCCACCAGCGATCCTCCAGCAACCAGCTCTCACGAACACTCTCAACGGCACGCCCGTCGACGCTCAGCGGCCGTCCGTCGGCCCGGACCGTGACCCTTGCCCGCTGCGGCACCACCAGACGCCTGGCATGCCTGTGGTCGCCCCCCTCCCCTCCGCTGACCTGTCCCGCTCGCATCGAACCCGCCCCGCCGCCGGCGCGCGCCGGGAGAGATCTGCCGGATCCGCTCACAGCACCTCCCACGGCTCCCCCCACACCCAC
>JAJZDA010000165.1 GCA_021851525.1 Actinomycetes bacterium
CGGCGCGCCTCAGCGGCGCCGGCCTGCGGACGCGGGCAAGCACGCGGGCAAGCACGCGGCGGAACACGCGGCGGCTTTGCTGTATAGCCTTCCGGCATGGACGAGCTCACCTACCTGGAGCGCCCGGCGCAGGGGCAGGCCGAGGGGCTGCTGATCCTGCATCACGGGCGCGGCTCGGATGAGCATGACCTGCTTGCCCTCGCTGAGGTGCTGGACCGCGCGCAGCGGCTGCATGTCGTCACCCCGCGGGCGCCGCTGACGCTGCCGGGCTGGGGTGGCTATCACTGGTACATGGTGCCGCGTGTCGGCTTCCCGGACCCGCAGAGCTTCGGCTCGAGCTACCGCCTGCTGTGCGAGTTTCACGACCGTCTCTGGGAGCGCACCGGGATCCCGCCGCAGCGCACGGTGCTCGGCGGCTTCTCGATGGGCTGCGTGATGAGCTACGCCAGCGGTCTGGGGCCAGACCGCCCACGGCCCGCCGGGATCCTCGCCTTCTCCGGGTTCATCCCGACGGTGCCCGGCTGGGAGCCGCAGCTGGAGTCGCGCGCCGGGATGCCGGTCTTCATCTCCCACGGACGTGCAGATGAGGTGATCGACGTTGACTTCGCGCACCTGGCGCGGACCAGGCTCTCCGCGGCCGGGCTCGACGTCGAGTATCACGAGAGCGCCGCCGCTCACCGCATCGACCCCGGCGCCCTGAACTCCGCGATCGGCTGGCTGGCGGCCACCGTCTGAGAGCTTCACGTGTCCGACGCCACAGGTGATGAGACGCGTACGCTGCTGCGTCGCGTGCCGGTCTTCTCGGGTCTCAGCGAACAGGACATCGAGCGTGTCGCGGAGGTCGCGGTCCCACGCTTCTTCGAGGCCGGCGAGGTTGTCTTCCGTGAGGGCGATGACAGCGACACCTGTTACATCGTGCGCACCGGCACGGCCCGCGCGATCCGCGAGCACAGTGACGGGCGCTCAATCACACTCGCCAACTTCGGGCCCGGTGACATCTTCGGTGAGCTCGCGATGTTCGGCGGGGAGCGGCGCTCGGCGACGGTTGACACGCTCGAGGACACCGAGGCGGTGGCGATTCTCGGCGGTGACATGCGGCGCCTGATGAATGAGCACGCTGACATTGCCGTGAAGCTGATCACGGCGCTGGCGCAGCGGCTGCGCGCCACCAACGAGCGCCTTGCGCGGCAGTCCTTCCAGACCGTCCAGAGCCGTGTGGCGGCGGTCCTCTCGCAGCTGGTGCAGGCGGCCCGTGAGGGCGGCGCCGCGGACCGTGACGTGGTGATCCGCTCGACGCAGGCCGACATCGCCCAGCTGGCCGGCTCCTCGCGTGAGTCCGCGAGTCGCTTCCTGGCGGTGCTCGAGCGCTCGGGCGTGATCACCCAGGGGCGCGGGCGCCTGACGGTCCACGACGCGCCGGCGTTGGAGCGCTATGTCTACTGACTCGGCTGCGGGCGGGCGACCCCGCCCGGATCCCGAGGAGTTCTCGGCGGGCGGTGTGGTGATCCGCGGTGAGGACGTGGTCGTGATCGTGCCCAAACGCCGCGGGCAGGGCGGTCAGCGGGTGCTGGGCCTGCCCAAGGGGCACGTCGAGCCCGGAGAGAGCCCCGAGGCGGCGGCGCTGCGCGAGGTGCGCGAGGAGGCCGGCGTCAGCGGTGAGCTGCTGGGCCCGCTCGGTGAGGTCCGCTACAGCTATGAGCGCCGCGGTCAGCGGATCGCCAAGCGGGTCGCGTTCTTCCTGATTGAGTACCGCGAGGGTGACCCCGCCGATCACGACCACGAGGTGGAGCAGGCGCGCTTCATGCCGCTCTCGCAGGCGGCGCTGGCGCTCACCTACGAGGGCGAGCGGGAGATGCTCGCAAGAGCGATCTCGCGACGCCCCGCCGACCGGTAGGCTGCGGCTGTGCGCGTCCTCAACTTCTACTCATCGGTGTTCGCCGACCAGCTGCGTCGCGGTCGCAAGACGGCCACGATCCGCCTCGGCGACAAGTCTCACAAGTACCGCAAGAACGACTGTGTGCTGGTCACCATCGGCTACCAGCACTCCCCGCGCGAGAAGATCTTCCTTGCGGTCATAGACCAGGTCGAGGTCAAGCGCGTGCAGGAGCTCTCCCCGCGTGACATCGAGCACGACAACCCGGAGTTCCGCCGGGTCGATGAGATGGTCCACTTCCTCGAGCAGATCTACGGGCGCAAGGTTTCGATGGACGACATGGTGACTGTCGTGCGCTTCTCGCAGATCATCGAGAACCCGCCGGAGCTGCGCGACCGCATGCACGGGCTCGGCGGCGCCAACAACTGAGCGCTACCGATGCCCGGGGGCCAGCGGGCCACCGGGCATCGGGCAGACGGACGGCTCAGCTCGGGATCAGGACCCGGTTGATGACGTGCACGATGCCGTTGGAGGCCATGATGTTGACCGCCACGATCCGGGCGCGGTCGACGAACGCGTGTCCGCCCTTCACCGAGAAGTAGACGCGCTGGCCCTCGAGCGTCTTCGCGGACTTGGTCATCTCCACCTGGCTGGCGTTGAGCACGCCCGCCACCACGTGGTACTCCAGCACCTTGGTCAGCAGCGCCCTGTCGTGCGCGAGCTTGTTGAGCGTCTTCTTCGGGACCGCGGCGAAGGCGGCGTTGGTGGGCGCAAACACGGTCAGCTTGGTCTTGCCGCTCAGCGCCTTGACCAGGCCCGCCTGCTTGACCAGTGACACGAGCGTCGAGAGCTGCTTGTCGGAGGCCGCCAACGCCACGATGTTGGGGGTCATCTTGGCCTGGGCGGCCGCGGCCAGCATCGGCACCGGGGCGGCCAGCGCCGCGATCGCCGAGCAGAGCAGCAGGATGCGCTTCATGATTGCTCCTTTGGTTGCGGGGTTTGCCACTGCGCTTCGGTGTACGGCCGGCTCGGCCGCGGCGGTTGGGCAACCGATCGCCGGCGCTCGCTCGTAGCAGCTGAGATGGCATCCGCGCAAACAGCTCAGCCGGCGGATGCGGGCGTCAGCCCGCCCGCATCGCCGCGCCAGCTGCGTCGCCAGGACCGGCGTGCGGCGCAGGCGTTGCGTCACCGCGACCCGGGCGCGATGGCGCTGGTGATGGAGGCCCACGGTCGTGCGCTGCTCGGCTACCTCACGCAGATGCTCGCGGACCGCGCCACGGCTGAGGACGTGCTCCAGCAGGTGCTGCTGGAGGTCTGGCAGCGTGGCCAGAGCTATGACCCGCAACGCGCCGGGCTGCTCACCTGGGTGCTGACGATCGCGCGTTCACGCGCGATCGATGAGCTGCGGCGGCGGGTGCCGGAGCCGGTGGACCCGGTGACGCTCGCGCAGGAGCGGCTCTCGGCGCCCGAGAGTGAGAGTGAGACAGATCAGCTGCTGGAGCAGTGGCGCATCGCGGGCCTGCTGGCCCGGCTGCCTCGTGACGAGGCGAGCCTGCTGCGCCTGCGCTTCTACGACGGCATGAGCCAGAGCGAGATCTCCCAGCAGACCGGGATCGCGCTGGGCACCGTCAAGGCTCGGATGGTCAGCGGGCTCAGTCAGTTGCGAGATCTGCTGGAGGCCGAGGAGGGGGTGCGCACCAGCGCATGAGGCGCAGGATCACACGCATATTCGATGGGTCCGGCGCGCGCCGCAGGCGCGCCGCGGAGCTGGTGCTGGAGCACGACGCGGGAGCGCGCTCGACCAGCGGACTGGCTCCGGACCCAGGTCTGGAGAGCGAGCTGACCGCGATGCGAGGGCTGGCTGAGACGCTCGGTCAGATGCCCCCTCAGGCGTGGGCGCTTGGGGCACCGCGGCCCGTGCCCGGTGTCGCGTCGGTGCCGCGTGGCGCGCGCAGCCGCGCAAGGGTGGCCATCGCGACGCTGGTGGCCGCGTGCGCCCTGGCCCTGTCGTTTCTGGCCGGGTCGCTCACGCATCCGCGCTCCGCGGCTGCGCCGGCGGTGCCCGCGGGCACCACCGGCCACGTGCTGCTCAGCCCGCTGGTCGGCTCGCTGCACGGCGCGCGGGCGGTGGCGTACATGGCCGGCGCGCAGCGCATGGAGCTGGTGGTCAGCGGGCTGCCGCGTGCTCGTCCTGGCACCTACTACGAGCTCTGGCTGATGAGCAGCACCACGGATCTGGTTCCGCTCGCCAGCTTCCGCGTCGATCGTGCCGGGGGTGCGCGCCTGGAGCTGGTGCTGCCCGCCGATCCGGGCAGCTACCGGTTCCTCGACGTCTCGCTGCAGCGCGTCTCGGCCCCGCCATCCATCTCCACGGACAGCGTGCTGCGCGGCGCCATCCGTGGCTGAGCTCAGCGCCCGGGCTCAGGGGATCCCGAGGCGGAAGCTCAGCCGGCGGGTGGCGTTGCGCGTGAGCGCGACCCGGCGCCTTGCCAGCACGCTGCTGGCACCATGGCTGCCGGTCGCCACCAGCTCCAGCGTGTAGGCGCCGGGCCGCAGCGCGGCGGTGAAGCGCCCCTGGTGCAGCCGCGCGATCTCACTGCGCCCACCGGGCGCGGTGATCCGCACGTAGCTCGTGCTCAGGCATGTCGGGGCGCAGAACGAGACCTGCGTCACCCTGCAGGACCCCGGCGAGGGCCCGCCGCAGGCCTGCACGGCGCCGCTCAGCAGCGCGTATCCGGCGGGCGGGCGCGTTGGCGCGCTGCCGGGCCGTGAGTTGAGCTTGTGCGGATGACCCAGGAGCAGCACGACCGCCACCACGGGAAGCACCAGGGCCGCGATCATGATCAGTCCCGCGTGCCGTATCGGTGCGGGCCGCTGGGCTGGGTCCGTGCCCGGCGCCGGCGCGGACTCGGGCCGCTGTGGCTCGCTCATCCAGCGGTTACGTCAAACTCGAAGCTCGCGGTGATCAGCGGGTCCCGGCGCGTCAGCTTCGCGTAGCAGTCTGGTTTCTCGCACATCTCCTTGACCAGACGATAGTGCCCGGGCGGCGCGCTGTCAGGCACATAGGCCATCAGCTCACGCCTGCCGCCGGGTGGCAGGTTCGCGGCCCAGGCGCGGAAGATCACGCGGCAGGGGCACGGCTCCCAGGCGTCGTCCCGCTGGCGCTCCAGCGCGTAGGCCTCGCCGAAGAACAGCCACTGGTCACCGAGGTTGTGGACCTCATAGCGAAAGCGCCCACCGGGGGTGATGCTCGTCTGCGCTGGTGTGAGCTCTGCTGCCATGGCCGAAGGCTATTGCCAATCATGACCGCTGAAGATGAGCTTCGGCTAATGACCGCCGCCGGTCCGCGCGGGGCGGCACGTGGCGGCGTGGCGCGGATTCTTTGGCACTCTTCACAAGAGAGTGCCAAGTTCTCCTCAAAAGCAGCTATAGTCCCGGCCGTTGGCACTCTCATACGCAGAGTGCCAAGGAACCGAACCCTTTTGGAGGTTGCATCAGATGGCTCTCAAGCTCAAGCCCCTCGGCGATCGCCTGATCGTGCGGGCCATTGAGGAGGAGGAGACGACCGCCAGCGGCATCGTCCTCCCCGACACGGCGAAGGAAAAGCCCCAGAAGGGCAAGGTCCTCGCGGTCGGCGACGGCAAGATCAACGAGGACACCGGCAAGCGTACGCCGCTCGACGTCAAGGAGGGCGATGAGGTCCTCTACAGCAAGTACGGCGGCACGGAGATCAAGGTCGACGGCGAGGAACTGCTCGTACTTCGCGAGTCCGACGTTCTGGCGAAGGTCCAGTAGGCACCTCGCCAACCAGGAACCCTTTCAGGAGAAGAAATGGCTCACAAGGAATTGAAGTTCGAAGCGGAGGCGCGCAAGGCCCTCGAGGCCGGCGTTGACGCCGTCGCCAACGCTGTCAAGGTGACGCTCGGCCCCAAGGGCCGTTACGTCGTGATCGACAAGAAGTTCGGTGCCCCGACCATCACCAACGACGGCGTCACCATCGCCCGTGAGGTTGAGGTCGAGGATCCCTTCCAGAACCAGGGCGCCCAGCTCGTGCGTGAGGTCGCCACGGCGACCAACGACGTCGCCGGCGACGGCACCACCACGGCCACCGTTCTCGCTCAGGCGATCGTTCGCCAGGGCCTCAAGAACGTCGCGGCCGGCGCCAACCCGCTGGCGCTCAAGCGCGGCATCGAGAAGGCCGTCAACCAGGTGGTCGAGAACATCGCCAAGCAGTCCACCCCGGTCTCCGGCAAGGACCAGATTGCGCGTGTCGCGACCATCTCCGCCGGTGACGAGGAGATCGGCGACGTGATCGCCGACGCGATCGACAAGGTCGGCAAGGACGGCGTGGTCAACGTCGAGGAGGGCCAGACCTTCGGCATGGACCTCGAGTTCACCGAGGGCATGCAGTTCGACAAGGGCTACATCTCGCCCTACATGGTCACCGACCAGGACCGCATGGAGGCCGTGCTCGAGGATCCGTACATCCTCATCGCCAACCAGAAGATCGGCTCGGTCCGTGACCTGCTCCCGATCCTCGAGCAGACGATCCAGAGCGGCAAGCCGCTGCTGATCATCGCTGAGGACGTGGAGGGCGAGGCGCTGGCCACCCTGATCGTCAACAAGCTGCGCGGCACCTTCACCGGCGTTGCCGTCAAGGCGCCGGGCTTCGGTGACCGCCGCAAGCGGATGCTCGAGGACATCGCGATCCTGACCGGCGGTGAGGTCATCACCGAGGAGATGGGCCTCAAGCTCGAGAACACCCAGATCTCCCAGCTCGGCCGCGCCCGTCGCGTGGTCGTCGCCAAGGACAACACCACGATCGTCGACGGCGCCGGCGATGCCGCGGCGATCAAGGGCCGCATCAACCAGATCAAGAACGAGGTCGAGAACACGGACTCGGACTTCGATCGTGAGAAGCTCCAGGAGCGCCTGGCCAAGCTCTCCGGCGGTGTCGCGGTCGTCAAGGTCGGCGCTGCGACCGAGACGGAGATGAAGGAGAAGAAGCACCGCGTCGAGGACGCGCTGCAGGCCACCCGCGCCGCCCTCGAGGAGGGCATCGTGCCGGGCGGCGGTGTCGCGCTGCTGGTCGCCCAGAAGGCGCTGGACATCGAGTCGATCGAGGAGGTCGACGAGCAGACCGGTGCCAAGATCGTGCACCGTGCTCTGGAGGAGCCGCTGCGTCAGATCAGCGAGAACGCCGGTCTCGAGGGCTCCGTCGTGGTCAACGAGGTCCGCAAGGCCAAGAAGGACCACGGCCTCAACGCCGCCAACGGTGAGATCGTCAACCTGATCACCGAGGGCATCATCGACCCCGCGATGGTGACGCGTTCAGCGCTCCAGAACGCGGCCTCGATCGCCAAGAACATCCTCACCACCGAGGCGATCATCGCCGAGGTTCCGGACAAGGATGCGGGTGCCGCCGCCGGCGGTGGCATGCCCGACATGTCCGGGATGATGTAGGCCCAGCCAGCCTGAATGCAGTGACCGAGGGGCCGGCGCTCGCGCGCCGGCCCCTCGTGCTTTTGGCCGGGCTGGGGGACCGCGGCCGCGAGGCGCACCCCCGGCGTGAGCTCAGGAGGGTGCGCGCCGGTCCGGTGCGGGGGGCCGCGGATCTGGCG
>JAJZDA010000008.1 GCA_021851525.1 Actinomycetes bacterium
CCCGGCGCCGCCGTGCGCCCCGGCGCCGCCGCGCCGCCGCGTACGGAGCCCCGCCGTGCGCCCGCTCAGGAGGGCGGCGGATCCTCGCTGCGCTGGCGCAGGAAGCGCTGCAGATCTCGGGCTATCGAGTCACCCGAGGGCAGCTCGAAGCTGTCGGGCGAGTCCTCGGTGGCCGCCGCCTCGAGCTTCTCCACAAACGCCATGATGTCCGGGTCATGCTGGATCGCGGCGTTCACCTGGCGCTCGTAGTCAGCGCTGGCGCGCTCCAGCTCACCGGCGTCCACAGCCACGCCGACGAGTCCCTCGAGCTTGCGGATCAGGGCCAGCGCGGCCTTCGGGTTGGGGGCTGCGGAGATGTAGTGCGGGACCGCCGCCCAGAGGCTGGCGGACGGCGTCCCGGCGCGCATGCAGGCGTCGTGCAGCACGCCGATGATCCCGGTGGGCCCCTCGTAGGAGGATTGCGCCAGACCCAGCCGCGCGACCAGCGCCGGATCCGAGGCGAAGCCGGTTACCGAGACGGGACGTGTGTGCGGTACGTCGGCGAGCAACGCGCCGAGCGTCACCACCAGGTGGACGCCGATCGCCTCCGCCAGCTCGACGATCAGCCCGGTGAACGTGCGCCAGCGGTAGGACGGTTCCGCGCCGGCCAGCAGCACGAGGTCGCGCGGTGCGCGCGGCACGCGCAGCTCATAGAGCTTGACCTCCGGCCATTCGATCGCGCGCGTCTGCCCCTCCACCATCCGGATCTGCGGGCGCACGGACTGGAAGTCGTAGAACTCCTCCGGGTCGATGCTCGCGAACTGGCGTGCGCCCAGCGCATCACCGACGAAGCTGACGGCCGCGGAGGCGGCGTCGCCGGCGTCGTTCCAGCCCTTGAACGCGCAGACCAGCGCGGGCGCCCGCAGGCCGTCGGGTCGGTATTTCCATTGCAGCGGCTGCATCCGGTTCACCGTACATCATGAACTTCGTGTCCACCGGCAGCACGATCTCCGAGTTGCGGGCGGGGGACGAGGTCCGCGGCGTCTTCGCCTGCGCGCGCAAGGACCGCCTCCGCACCCGCACCGGCAGCCCCTATCTCGCGCTCGAGCTGCGCGACCGCACCGGCAGCGTGCAGGCTCGCGCGTTTCGCGACGCGGATCAGCTCGCCGGTCTGTTCGAGAAGGGGGATGTCGTTGCGGTGATCGGTCGCGTGGAGCGTTTCCGCGACGAGCTGACCGTTGAGATCGTCGACATCAGGCGCGCGGAGCAGGCCACGGCCGGCGGGGCCGGCGCAGCCGCGCCGGACGCGCAGCTGCTCGAGCGCTTCCTGCCGGTCGCGTTCCGCGACATGGAGGAGCTCGACGGCTTTCTGGAGCACCTGGCGCGGGAGGTTTATGACCCGGGGTACCGGGCGCTGCTGGAGTCGGTGCTGAGCGACGCCCAGCTGCGTGAGGCGTTCC
This sequence comes from Actinomycetes bacterium, assembly GCA_021851525.1. Lineage (GTDB taxonomy): Bacteria > Actinomycetota > Thermoleophilia > Solirubrobacterales > Solirubrobacteraceae > Palsa-465. The sequence goes on from JAJZDA010000008.1 coordinate 1,440, forward strand.
GGCGCACCCCGTGCACGCGCGCCGGGCATCACGCGTACCTCGGTGGTCTGCTGGAGCACACCGTCGCGGTGGCGACGCTTGCGCGTGAGCTGTGTGACCTGCACCGCCGCCTGAACAGCGACCTGCTGCTGACCGCCGCGCTGCTGCACGACCTGGGGCGCATGCGTGAGTTCACCTACGGCGCTGAGATCGGGCTCACCGAGCAGGGCCGCCTGCTGGGGCATCTGGCGCTCGGCCAGCAGATGCTGCTCGAGCGCTTCGCGCTGCTGCAGGGCGAAGCCGCCGCCCAACTGGATGAACCACGGCGGCTGGCGCTGCTCCACTGCGTGCAGGCGCATCACGGTGCCTCCGGACTGCCGGGCGGGCGCTTCGCCTCACCGGAGGCGCTGGCGCTCTACCGTGTGAACGCGCTGGACGCGGGGGTCAAGGGCGCGCTGGAGCACGGCATCGGAACTGCTGAGGAGGGACGCGGATGACGTCGATTGATGAGCTTGTCGGCAACAACGATGGCTACGCCAACGGCTTCGAGCCGCAGCACCTGGACGTGCGGCCCAGCCGCCGGCTGGCGATTGTCACCTGCATGGACTCACGGCTTGACGTGTTCGCCGCGCTCGGCCTGGGTGACGGTGAGGCGCACATCCTGCGCAATGCCGGCGGCGTGATCACCGACGATGTGATCCGCTCGCTGGCGATCTCCCAGCGCAAGCTGGGGACGCGGGAGATCATGCTGATCCATCACACCGACTGTGGGATGCAGAAGCTCACAGACGACGGCTTCCGTGCCGAGTTGCAGGCCGCCACGGGGGTCGCGCCGGCGTTTGCGATCGAGTCGTTCACCGATCCCGACACGGATGTGCGCCAGTCGATCCTGCGCGTGCGCCGCTCCGAGTTCATCCCCCATCGTGAGGTGGTGCGCGGCTTCGTGTATGACGTCGACACGCACCGTCTGCACGAGGTCAGTGTCGATCAGCGGTGAGCCGTCGGCGCCGCGGCGCGCACCGCCGCCGCAAGGCGGCGTGTGCAGTGCGGCGTGCGGATAGCGGAATGGTGCGGGTGGCCGGTGGCGTGCGGCCCACGGCCGGTGGCGTGCGGCCCACGGCCCGCGGCCGTCAGCCCGCCACCGCAAGGCGCGGTGGCGGCTTGCGCCTCGGCTGCCGGTCCGCGACACTGGCCCTGTGATGAGCTCCCATCCCGGCTACCCGGTGCAGGGCGGCTGCCTGTGCGGCGCGGTGCGCTTCGAGCTGGCGGAACCTCCTCAGGGAGCCGGTTACTGCCATTGCGGACGCTGTCAGCGGCGCACCGGGACCGCCGCGTCGCCGTCCGCGTGGGCCGCCGCGAGCGCGCTGCGCTGGCTTTCCGGTGAGGAGCTGGTTCGGGGCTGGCGTCACCCGGAGGGCGGCGGCGAGAAATGCTTCTGCGTCAACTGCGGGGCGCACCTGATCTCACGCATGCCGGACGGTGAAACGCTCGCGATCCGCATGTCCGCGTTTGACGTCGCGCCGGACGTGCAGTTCAGCTACCGCCAGTACGTGGCGTTCGCGGCTCCCTGGGAGCCGATCCCCGACGACGGGCTGCCCCGGCATGAGCACGCTCGCTCGCGCTGAGCTGTCATCGGCGGCCACCTGGCCTGTGTGCCCCGATCATGCTCGCGGAAGCTGAGCATGGACGCTGAGCTCGTAGCCCTGCTCGAGGCGCTGCACCGCGAAGGCCGCGAGTTCGACGCGGGCCAGCCGGACCGTCTGTCCCGCCGCCGCAACCTCGAGCCGGAGACCGCGGCGCTGCTCGCGCTGCTGGTCGAGGCGCTCGCGCCGCAGCACCTGCTGGAGCTCGGCACCTCCAACGGCTACTCGACGATCTGGCTGGCCGACGCGGCACGCCGGATCGGCGCGAGCCTGGTGTCGGTGGAGATCGAGCGCCAGCGTGTTGAGCAGGCCCGCGCCAACCTCGTGCGCGCCGGGCTCAGTGACCAGGTGCAGCTGCGCTGCGCCGACGCGGCTGAGGTGCTGGCGCAGTCCCAGGACGCGCAGTGGCAGTTCGTCTTCCTCGACGCCGAGCGTCCCGCCTACGTCGGTTACTGGCCGCAGTTGATGCGCGTGCTCGCACCTGGCGGTCTGCTGGTGGTGGACAACGTCATCTCCCACGCCGATGAGCTGCAGGGGTTCCGGGCGTTGGTGAGCGGCCAGGACGGCGTGCGTGAGGCGCTCGCGCCCACCGGCGCGGGCGCCCTGCTGGTCCTGAGGTCCTGAGGTCCTGTCCTGATGTCCTGATGTCCTGAGGACCGGAGGACCAGAGGTGCTGAGCCCCTGAGGTCCGGTGGCGCCCAGCTGCTCGCCGGGGCGTAGAGTCGGGTCGATGCATCCGCTGGGCTCACCGATCGTCCTGGCGCCGATGGCGGGTGAGATCTCGACCCCGCGGCTGGTGGCTGCCGCAACCGCGGGCGGCGCGCTGGGGTTCCTGCCGGCCGGATATCGCAGCGTGCCGGAGCTGGCCCATGACCTTGATGAGCTGCGCGCGCTCGGCGTCGAGCGCTTCGGCGTCAACGTCTTCACCCCCGGCGCGGACGCCGGGGAGCCGGCGCAGCTGCAAGAGTATGCGCAGCGGATGCTCCCGGAGGCCCAGCGCCTCGGCGTCGCACCGGGGCGGCCGCGCGCCGATGATGACGCGTACAGCGCCAAGCTGGAGCTGCTGCACGACCGGCACGGCGGCGTTGTCTCGTTCACCTTCGGCTGCCCCGCCGCCACTGAGGTGGCGCAGCTGCATGCCGCCGGCGCGGAGATCTGGGTGACCGTGACCACGCCTGAGGAGGCGCTGATCGCCCAGGCCGCAGGCGCGGATGCGCTGGTGGTGCAGGGCCTTGAGGCGGGCGGCCACCGGGGTTACTTCAATGAGCGCGCTGAGATCCCTGATTACGGGCTGCTCGCGCTGCTGGCGCTGGTGCGCGCGGCGTGTGCGCTGCCGCTGGTGGCGGCCGGTGGGATCGCGGACGGCGCTGGGGTGGCGGCAGCCCTGTGCGCGGGTGCGGTCGCGGCCCAGCTCGGCACCGCGTTCATGCTCACCCCCGAGGCCGCGACCGCACCCGCGCACCGTGAGCGGCTGCGCGCCACCGCACCGACGCGACTCACGCGCGCGTTCACGGGACGTCAGGCGCGCGGCGTGGTCAATCGCTTCATGCTCGAGCACGAGCAGCATGTGCCCCACGCCTACCCCGCCGTGCACCAGATCACCGCTCCGATCCGGGCGGCGGCGAGAGCCGCCGCCGACCCGGAGGCGATCAACCTCTGGGCCGGGCAGGCACACAGCCTGGCGCGGGAGGTCGGCGCCGAGCAGCTCGTGGGAGAGCTGCTCGCGCAGACGCGCGCGGCGCTTCACGCCGTCAGGGTTTGAGAGCGCCGGCCCGTCCGCCGGGCTCAGCTGACCAGCGCGGCGCCGGCCCGTCCGCCGGGCTCAGCTGACCAGCGCGGCGCCGGCCCGGCTGATCAGCTGTGCGACCTGCTCCGGATGGGTCCTCGTCAGGCCGTGACGCGCGCCGCCGATCTCCACCAGCCGGGCATCACGGATCTGGTCAGCGAGCAGCCGACCGGCGTTTGGCGGGACGACCGTGTCAGCGGTGCCGATCATGATCGTGGTGGGGGCGGTGATGCGGTCGAGCTTCGCCTCGAGCGCCGGCAGCTCCTCGAGCATCGCGCGCTGCTCCACCAGCACGGCGCTGACCGCCCGGCGGGTGAGCAGCCGCGGGGAGCGCAGCGCGACACCCGCGCCGAGGATCATCGCGGTGCTCAGCACCGGCCCCAGCAGTGGCGCCGCCAGCAGCCGGTCGATGCGCTGCAACGCGGCGCGGTTGGCGGCGGGGGAGATCAGCAGCAGCGAGCTCACGCGCTGCGGATGCTCGGCCGCCAACCAGGCGGCCACGCCTCCGCCGAAGCTGAGGCCCGCGACGTGGGCGCGCGGCACCCCGGCGTTGTCCATCCAGTCGATCACCGCGCGGGCGCTGTGGGCGATCCCCCCGGGCCGGCTGACACCGTCGTATCCGGGGCGGTCGGGGGCCACGACCGGCAGCTGCGGCGGCAGCCGGCGCCGCACCCGATTCCAGTCACGCCCGCTGCCGGGCTGACCGTGCAGCAGCACAACTGGGTCGAGCTCTCCCACGACGCGCCATACTAATACCGTGACGTCAGCGCTCATCCATGACGCGCTAGCGCCGCTTCGATCAGATCCAGCCGGGTCCGCAGTGCTGCTAGATGTCGACGGGACGCTCGCACCGATCGTCGATAATGCCGCTGAGGCGGGCGTCCCGGAAGCGACCCGACAGTTGCTGATCGCGATCTCGCGGCGCTACGGACTGCTCGCCTGCGTGAGCGGGCGGCGCGCGTCGGATGCGCGTGCGATGGTCTCGATCGGCACGATCGCGTACATCGGCTCGCACGGCGCGGAGCTGCTGAAGGCAGGTTGGACGGAGGCGGTGCTCGACCCGGGGCTGCGCAGCTGGATGCCGCAGATCGCCGCCTTCCGCGAGGAGTACGACACCACCGACCTGCAGCGGCGCCGGATCCGGCTCGAGGACAAGGGCGCGATCCTGGCCTTCCACTGGCGCGGAGCTCGCGACGAGGAGGCTGCCCGTGCGGCGATCGATGAGCTCGCCGGTCATGCCACCGCCGCCGGGCTGGAGGTCCAGTGGGGACGCAAGGTGATGGAGGTGCGCCCACCGGTCGCGATCGACAAGGGCCAGGGGATCGCCACGCTGCTGCACGGCCGGCAGGTCTCCACCGCGCTCTACGCGGGCGACGACATCACCGACCTGGACGCGTTTCGCAAGCTGCGCCAGCTTCAGGAGAGCGGGCAGGTGCAGCGGGCGCTCTGCATCGGCGTGCGTTCGGAGGACGGGCCGGTCGAGATCGAGCGCGAGGCTGATCTGGTGATCGACGGGACGGCGGGGATGCAGTCGGTGCTGGCCGCGCTGATCCCCGACTGAGCGCCATGCGCTTCCCGGAGTTCCTGCGCACCGCGGTGCTGATGAGCACGGCCTCCGCGACGCTGCTGGGGCTGGAGACGCTGGCCGGCGCCAACGGCAACGGCGACACCACGCTCACGCTCGCGGGGCTCGGCTGGTGGGTGGTGGCCGCGGTGATCGGCCTCTGGCTGGGGCGAGGCCGCGCGACCTCCCGCTCAATCGCGAGCCTGCTGGCCAGCGCCCGCACGCAGCGCAGCCTGCCGGAGGTGAACCCGGCACGGACCCTGCTCAACCGGCTCTGGCCGCTGCTGATCTGCACGCTGGCGGCCGCCGCTGTCGCTTTCAAGTACCCGCAGGTGGCGGCGATCGCAGCCGGCTTCGCGATCATCTGGGCGTTCGCCTGGCGCCACCAGTCATCCGCGGTGACGGCGATCGAGGAGCGTGACGGGGCGCGCTTCTACATCGACCGCACCTCACCCTGGCGTCCGATCAAGCTCGTGCGTACCCCCGGCTTTCGCGCCAACCTCATGGAGTTCGGCGCAGTGTCGCCACCCAGCCGGGTGGCGCGGCGGCGGGCATGACAGCATGACCGCGGTGAGCAGTCTCCTCGCATACATCCCGAGCCCGCCGAGCAACGGCTTCAACATCGGCCCGTTGTTCTTCCACGCGTACGGGATCGCATACGTGGTGGCGGTGGCTGTGGGGATCGTGATCGTGCGCCGCCGCTGGCGGGCCGTGGGCGGTGACCCGGACCTCGTCTACGACGTGGCCAAGTGGGGCTTCCCGGCCGGGCTGGTGGGCGGCCGTATCTACTTCCTGATCACAACCCCCAGCCAGATGCCCCAGCACTGGTGGGGGCCGTTCGCGATCTGGGACGGCGGCATGGGAATCTGGGGCGGGGTTGCGCTGGGCGTGGGCGTGGCCGTCTGGTACATGCGCAAGCGCCTCAGCTGGCCGCAGATCCTGCTGTTCATCAACGTCGCGACGCCGTCGCTGCTGGTCGGTCAGGCGATCGGCAGGGTGGGCAACTACTTCAACCAGGAGCTCTTCGGCAAGCCCTCGACGCTGCCCTGGGCGCTCGAGATCTCACCCGCGCACCGTCCGCCCGGGTATCAGCGCTACGCCACCTTCCAGCCGACCTTCCTCTACGAGATCATCTGGGATCTGGCGCTGGCCGGCGTGCTGATCTGGTTTGACAACCGGCGCAAGATCCGCCCGCCCGGCGTGTTCCCGCTGTACGTCGCCGGGTACTCGGCCTTCCGGATCTTCGAGGAGATGCTGCGCATCGACTACTCGCAGTACATCCTGGGGATGCGCCTGAACTTCTGGGTGGCGCTGATCGGCACGATCGCCGGCCTGCTCTGGTTCCTCAGGACGCAGTTCCGTGGCGGACGCGACTCCGCAGCGGCGCAAGCTCAGGCCACGGCAGCGTATTCAGGACCTGACTCGGAGTGAGCCAGGCGCGGCGCGCGGTCGCCACCCCGTAGCGCGCCACGGCGAAGCCGTCGACGCGGTGGGCGTCGCTGTTGATCACGATCCCCACGCCGGCTGCCGCGGCCGCCCGCGCGCGTGCCTCGTCGATGTCACGCCGCTGCGGGCTGGCGTTGATCTCGAGCATCGTGCCGGTCGCCACCGCCGCCTCCAGCACCGCCTCGAAGTCGAGCTCGTAGGCGGGGCGCTGCTCGATCTTGCGCCCGCTGAGATGGCCCACGCAATCCACGTACGGGTGCTCGATCGCGGCGACGATGCGCCTGGTCATGTCCGCCGCGGACATCCTGAAGGAGGTGTGCACGCTGGCCACCACCCAGTCGAGCTGGGCCAGCAGCTCATCCGGGTAGTCAAGTGAACCATCGGGCAGGATGTTGACCTCCGATCCGGCCAGCAGCCGCAGGCCATCCAGCTGCCCGTCGAGCTCGCGCACCCGCTCGATCTGGGCCAGCAGTTGCTGCTCTGAGACGTCGGCGCCGAAGCCCATCGACGCGGAGTGGTCGGTGATCGCCAGGTACTCATAGCCGGCGTCGGCCGCGGACCGGGCCATCGCCTCCATCGTCGCGGTGCCGTCGGAGGCGAGCGTGTGCGCGTGCAGGTCGCCGCGCAGGTCCGCAACGCTCACCAGCGCCGGCAGCGTGCCGGCCAGCGCCGCCTCGATCTCGCCGCGGTTCTCGCGCAGCTCCGGCTCGATGTAGCTCATCCCCAGCAGCCGGTAGACCTCCGCCTCATCGGCGCAGCGGTGGGTGATGCCGGTGGCGTCGTCCAGGATGCCGTACTCCGAGACATGCAGGCCGCGGCGCACCGCGTGCTCGCGCAGCGCGACGTTGTGCTGCTTGGAGCCGGTGAGGTGCTGCAGCACGTTGCCGAACTGGTCGGGCTCGACGATCCGCAAGTCCACGTCCACGCCGCTGTGGGTGCGCAGCCGCACAGCGTTCTCGCCGGGGTTGGAGGACGCCTCCACCTGTGGCAGCACGGCCGCCGCCCGGGCCAGCGCCGGTGGGTCGCTGGCGGTGGCGATGATGTCCAGATCCTTGACGCTCTCCGTCATGCGCCTGGCCGACCCGGCCAGCTCCGCACGCTCGGTGAACGGCAGTGCCCGGATCTCACGCAGCAGCTCCTCACCGATCCCCAGCGCCCGGTCGAGCAGCAGACGGCGCTGCGGGCCGGCCGCGGCGTGCGCCTCGAGCGCCTGCAGCAGTTGCGCCTCGGCGCGCTCTCCGAAGCCCTTGAGCTCACGGATCCGCCCGCCCTGCGCGGCGTCGCGCAGGGCCGCCAGCGAGTCGACCTGCAGCTCCTCGAAGAGCCGCCGCGCGCGCTTGGGCCCCAGCCCGGGGAGTCGTGTCATCTCCACGAGCCCCGCCGGGAAGCGGGCGCGCAGCTTCGCGAGCGCCGGGATCTCACCGGTTTCAATCAGCGCCTGGATCTTCTCCTGGAGGGTCGCGCCGATTCCGGGGAGCTCGGTGGCGCGCCCCTCACGCGCGAGTGCCGCCAGCGAGGCCGACGCCTCACGTGCCGTGCGCGCGGCGTTGCGGTAGGCGACCACACGGTGGATCACCGCCCCGTCGAGCTCGTAGAGGTCCGCGAGCTCATCGAACGCGGCGGCGATCTCAGTGTTCGTCGGGTCCGGCAACCCGCTCGCTGCCTCGGTCGGCGGAGCTGGTCGGGTCGAGCCCGGCCAGCAGCTTGGTGATCGGTCCCGGGCGCATGTGCAGGTCCTCCGCCCGCTCCTTGCGGGCGATCGCCGCGCGCACCGCGCGGCCACCGAGGTAGCGCAGCGGCTCCGGCGGCAGCGGCGCGCTGGGCACGGTGCGCAGCGCCCGGGGCAGGTCGCCGTCGCCGAGCCCGGTCGCCATCTCTGCCAGCACCTCTCCAGCGAGCCTCGAGGGCCCGACGCCGTCGCCGGAGAAGCCGGCGCAGACCAGCACGCTGGGCGCGTCGCGCAGGCGCACAAAGAACGGCATTCCGCTCAGCGAGTAGTCGATCGGTCCGCTCCAGCTGTCGGCGATCGCCACGTCCCACAGCGACGGGTAGGTGCGCACCAGCTGGCTGCGGATCGCCGCTGCGCGGCGTCCCGGGTGGTCGAAGTTGCGGCCGATGGCGTTGGCGTATGCGAGCGTCCCGCCGCCCTTGCCGAACACCATCCGTCCATCGAGCGTGGGGCGGTAGTAGTTGACCAGGCGCCTGCTGTCGGAGACGCAGACACCACGGTTCATGCCGATCGCCGCCAGGCGCTCGGGCACCGGCACGGTCGCGATCACGTCACTGGCGACGACCACCAGGCCCGCGCCGATCTCAGGGATCTGCGCCGCCCAGGCGTTGGCCGCCAGGACCACCTGGTCGGCGTTGACGGAGCCGCGCGCCAGCACCACGCTGGTGTGCTGCCCGTGCTCGATCGAGGCCACCTGGCTGTGCTCGTGGATGCGCACGCCGGCGTTGTGAGCGGCCCGCGCCAGCGCCCGCGCCAGCCGCGCCGGCTGCACCGCCGCGGAGATCGGCTCAAACAGACCGTCGAGGTGCTGCGCGGAGCCGGCCAGCTCCGCGATCTGAGCGCGGCTGCGGGGCTCATACGGAGCGACGCCGAAGCGCTCCAGCAGCTTGACGGTCTGCTCCCAGTCGCCGACCTGCTGGGCGTTGGTGGCGGCCCACACCCAACCCTGCATCTGGAAGGCGTCGGCGATCTGGTGGCGCTCGCAGAACTCGCCGATCTGCTGCACAGCGCGCTGGGCCCGCTGGCCCAGCTTGACCGCCTCCTCAGGACCGCACAGCTCCACCAGGTGCTGGAAGTGCGCCCACCAGGTCAGCGCAAAGCCGCCGTTGCGCCCGCTGGCGCCGGCACCGCAGATGTCGGCCTCCAGCAGCGTGACGTCGGTCTCGGGCGCGATCCGCTTGATCTCGAGTGCGGTCCACAGGCCGGTGAAGCCGCCGCCGATGATGCACACGTCGGTCTTGGTTGCGCCCTCGAACTGCGGGTAGTCGTAGGAGTCGCCGCCGTCCAGCGCCTCGCGCAACCACAGTGAGCGCCCGCCGCTGGTCTGTACGCGTCGGCGTGAAAGCCGGATGATGCCGGTTGCTCCGCGGCTGATGCTTGCCATCGACGCACAGCATGACGCCTGCGGCTTTGCGCTGCAGGCGCAAGCAAGCGCTGGCCTTCCGCCGTTGAGGAGTGCCACGGCCGGCCGGCCGTGGCACTCCTCAACGGCGGGTCGGCGCTCGGCGCCCCGGCGCCCCGCGGGCCTGGCCGGCTGCCCCCGGCCGCTGGCTGACGGCCGGGCCTGCCACTAGGCTGGCGACAGGGCGCAGCCCCGCGACCCACGCGCAGGGTGGCGCTATACTTTTTGAAGCAAGCGAGTATTGAAGAGGAGCCCGAATGGCCGGCATCGTTTCCGAAGTCACCGACAACAACTTCCAGGCGGAGGTGCTCGAGTCCGACGTTCCGGTGCTCGTGGACTTCTGGGCACCGTGGTGCGGTCCGTGCCGTCAGGTCGCCCCGGTAGTCGAGGAGATCGCCAACGAGAGATCCGGTCAGCTGAAGGTCTCGAAGCTCAACACCGACGAGAACCAGCAGACGGCGATCAAGTACAACGTGCTGTCGATCCCGACCCTGATCGTCTTCAAGGGCGGCCAGGAGGTCAAGCGCGTCGTCGGCGCCTACCCCAAGCGCCGGCTCGAGGCTGAGATCGAGCCCGCCATCGCCTGAGCGAGAGAGTCGCCCGCGGCCGGTTGCGGGCGCGTGGCTCGAGCGTGGGGGTCGGGCCGGTGTCCACCGGCCCGACCCCCACGCCGTTGGCGCCCGCTCAGATCTCGAGCACCCGGAAGCGCACCGCATCGCCGGGGCGCAGCTGGGCCGCCGCCGGCAGGCTGGCGCGCAGCAGCGTCGCGATCACCGGATACCCGCCGGTGGTCGGATGGTCGGCCAGCAGCACTATCGGATCGCCGTCGGCGGGAACCTGGATCGATCCTGGGACGAGCCCCTCGGAGGGCAGCTCGCGGTGATCGCGGCGCTCGAGCACCGCGCCCTGCAGCCTCACGCCGATGCGGTTGGACTGTGGGCTGACCCGGAACGCCTGCTCACGCAGACGCGCCAGCGCCCGCTCGGTGAACCAGCCGTCGCGCGGCCCCAGGGCCACATCCAGTGTCGTGGTGAGGCCGCGCCCGGGGCCTTCAGGGGGATGCCCGCTGAGCGCCACCTGGTGCGGGGGCGCCAACGCGGCTTGCGTCGTGGCCGGAGCGGGCGGATGCTCGGTGCCAGGATGGGGCGCCGCGGCACGCGTCTCAGCCCCGGCGCCTCCCCGCCCCAGCACCAGCACCTCACCGGCGCGCAGCGGCGCGGGTCCAAGCCCGCTGAGCAGGTCGCTGGCGGCGCTGCCGAGCGTGAGCGGCACGCGCAGTCCACCGGCAAACGCGATGTAGATCCGCGCTCCGCGCCGCGCGGTGCCGAAACTGACCAGCTCCCCGGCGGCGATGCTCACGGCCCGCTCCATCGGCAGCTCGCGCGCGCCCGCGCCGGGCGCCGCTGCCTGCCCGCGCGCCCTGACCTGCGCCCCGGTGATGGCGATCACGGTCTGCTGCGCGAAGCGCAGCCGCGGTCCGACCAGCGTCGCCTCCAGCGCGGCGGCGCCGTCGGCGTTGCCCACCAGCCGGTTGGCGCGTCGCAGCGCCGGCCGGTCGGCGGCCCCGCTGCGGGGCACGCCGATGTGCGCGAGGCCCGCTCTGCCGAGATCCTGGAAGGTCGTCAGCGGTCCGGGCTCAATGACCTCGATCGTGCTCATCGTGCTGATCACCGCCCCACGCTCACAGCGCCACGAAGCGCACGGGGGTGCCGGGCCCCAGCAGGGCCGGCGGCTCACGCGCCGGATCGAACAGCTCGAGCCGCGTGCGCCCCAGCAGGTTCCAGCCGCCGGGGGCCGCACGCGGGTAGATGCCGCAGTACCCGGCGGCCACCGCCACCGTGCCGGCCGGCACCATCGTGCGCGGCGTTCTCAGGCGCGGCAGCGCCAGCCGCGGATCGCCGCCGATCAGGTACGGGAAGCCGGGCATGAAGCCGATGAACGCGACCGTGTAACTGGTCGCGCAGTGCAGCTCCACCACCTGCTCCGCCGTCATCCCCAGCGTGCGTGCGACCGCGTGCAGGTCATCTCCGTCGTAGCTGACGGGAACCGTCACCGGCTCCGGCGGCGGTCCTCCGATGCCCGCCTCGGCCGCCGTCGCCGTACCTGCCTGCGCGTGATCAGCGCAGTCGGCCCCGGCGCCGGCGCTGCGCGCGGCAAACGCGCGCACGGCCGCGGCGTCGCCCGGGGAGCGCTTCCACACCAGCAGCACGGTGCGGTCACCCGGGACCACCTCCATCAGGTGCTCGGCGAGCTGCGCCTGAACGCGCCGCGCAAGCAGCTGGGCGGCGGCGTTGTCGTGGAGCTCCACCAGCACCCCGCTGTCGCCCACCGGCAGGACTTCTGTCACGTGAACGGCCGGATCTCGGCACCGGCGCCTATCAGGTGGTCGCGCAACCGCCGTGCCAGCTCGGCCGCCCCGGGGGTGTCGCTGTGCACGCACAGCGAGCGCACGCGCAGCGGCACCTCGCCGCCATCCAGCGCCGGCGCGCGCTGGGCGAAGGTGATCTCCCGCGCCTGTGCGAGGGCCGCCTCGACGCTCAGCAGCGCTCCCGCCCGGGTGCGCGGCGCGAGCGCGCCGCCGGCCAGGTAGGCACGGTCCGCGAAGCCCTCCGCCACGCCGCTGAGCCCGGCCGCGTCGGCGGCGCGCAGCAGCTCTGAGTCCGGCATGCCGAGCAGCGCCAGGCTGCGGTCGACGCTGGCCACGGCCTCGACGATCGTCCTGGCGACGCTCGCATCGCCGCAGGCACGGTGGTAGAGCGCGCCGTGCGGCTTGACGTAGCGCACCTCACCACCGGCCACGCGTGCGGCCACGCGCAGTGCGCCGATCTGCGCGACCACGTGCTCCTGCAGCCGCGCTGCCGGGACCTCCAGCTCGCGCCGCCCGAAGCCCTCCGGGTCCAGATAGGAGACGTGTGCGCCGATGCGCTTGTGGAGCGCCACCGCCAGCGCGCAGACGGCCTGCATCGTGGCGCCGTCGCCGGCGTGGTAGCCGCAGGCGACGTTGGCGCTGGAGACGTAGCGCAGCAGCTCCGCGTCGGCGGCCAGACCGGCGTCCCCCGGCCGCTCGCCGAGGTCCGCGTTGAGGTCGATCAGGATCGCAGGCACCGGTGCACTAAGTTTCGTATACGTGAGCGTCGAGCACTGGCTTCCCGGCACCGAGATCACCTGGCGCTACGAGCATCATGACGGCCGCCACTGGGAGTACGGCGTGCGCGTGATCCGTGACGACGCGGCGGCGCTCGTCGTCTGGCAGCCGATGGGCGCTCCGATGCGCGACACGATCCGGGTCGACGGGCGCTCGTTGCGCGCCCACAAGCCGACCATGTTCAGCGCCCCCACCCGGGTGGTGGACACGGTCTGGAAGCGCACCAGCATCCTGCGGATCGCGATGCCCGGCCGCGCCTGGTCTGTGTGGGTCTATTTCGACGGCGCCAGCGGTGCCTTTCAGGGGTGGTACGGCAACGTCGAGCTCCCCTACTGGCGTGAGGCGGATGCCGTCATCAGCCGTGACGAGGTGCTGGACGTGGTGATCGCGCCCGACCGCACGACGCGGCGCAAGGACGAGGATGAGCTCGAGCTCGCGGTCCAGCACGGCCTCTACAGCGAGGCGCAGGCACGGCAGATCATCGCCACCGCGCAGGAGATAGAGGCGGCGGTCAGCGCCTGGGAGTCGCCGTTCTGTGACGGCTGGGAGCGCTTCAGACCGGATCCCGGCTGGCCGATCCCGCGTCTGCGCGCAGGCGGCGCGCAGACACCTTCCGCGCCCTCCGCGCCCTCCGCGCCCTCGGCGCCTTCCGCGCCCTCCGCACCCTCGGCACCTTCCGCGCCCTCCGCACCTTCCGCGCCCTCCTGAGCGCCCGCCCTGGCCCTACGCCCGCGTGACCGCGATCCGCAGCGGCAGCTCGTCGATCATCGTGCTGTGCGTCACCGCTGCGTCCGCCAGCGGCTCGTAGGAGACGCCCAGCGCGAGTGTCTCGCCGGCCAGGTAGGCCTCGTGCGCACGCGCCGCGTCGAGCAGCTGAGGGGCGCCGTCAAGCACCAGCCGGATCCTGTCGGAGATGTCGAACTCCGCCTCACGCCGTGCGGCCTGCACCGCGTGCACAACCTCGCGCGCCCAGCCCTCGGCGCGCAGGGAGTCGTCGATCTCCAGCTCCAGCGCCACCGCGTGCTGGCCCTCACGCTCCAGCAGGTAGCCCTCCAGCGGCTTCATCGAGATCAGCAGGTCATCGGCTGTGAGCTCGTGCTCCACGCCGGCGACGTTGACGCCGACCGTGCGGCCCTCGCGCAGCGCGTGCGCGACGCTGCGCGCGTCCAGCCCGGCGATGGCGCTGGCCGCCATCGGCATGTCCTTGCCAAGGCGCGGGCCGAGCGTGCGGTAGTTGGCCTTGACCTCCACCTCGGCCAGCTCGTCCGCCTCTGAGACGAAGCGCAGCTCACGCACGTTGAGCTCGTCGCGCACGATCTCAGCCAGTTGCTCAATCGCCTCGCGTTCACCGCCGGTGGCCACCACGATCGCCGCTCGCAGCGGCTGACGCAGCTTGATCTTGGAGTGCGCTCGCGCGGCCAGCCCCAGCCCGACGGTCTGGCGGGCAACCGCCATCGCCTGCTCCAGCGGGAACTCACGCGCACCCGCGCCGGGGAAGTCACAGAGATGCACGCTCGGCTCGCTGCCGTCGAGGTTGTCGTAGATCTCGTCGGCCACGAACGGCGTGAACGGCGCCAGCAGCTTGGCGAGCGTCACCAGGACGTGGTGCAGGGTCGCGAACGCCGCCGGATCACCGTCCCAGAAGCGCCGCCGCGAACGGCGCACGTACCAGTTGGAGACGTCATCCACGAAACCCGCGATGGCGCGCGCCGGCAGCGTCGCGTCGAACGCGTCAAGTGACTCACTGACCACCGCGACTGTCGCCTCCAGCCGCGAGCGCACCCAGCGGTCAAGCTCCGTCAGCTGGATCTCCTGGCCGGCAGCCGCGAGGCTCTGGGCCTCGATCCCGTTGGCGTTGGCGTAGAGCACGTAGAAGCTGTAGGTGTTCCACAGCGGCAGCATGAACTGGCGCACCGCCTCACCCAGCGCCTCCAGTGAGAAGCGGTACCCGTCCCACGGGTACTTGGACGCGAACAGGTACCAGCGGAAGGCGTCAGCCCCGAACTGGTCGATCACGTCCCACGGCGCGATCACGTTGCCGCGGGACTTGCTCATCTTCTGCCCGTTCTCATCGAGGATCAGCCCCAGGCAGATCACGTTGCGATAGGAGCTCTGGCCAAACAGCAGCGTGGAGACCGCCAGCATCGAGTAGAACCAGCCGCGCGTCTGGTCAAGCGCCTCGCAGATGTAGTCGGCCGGGAAGTGCTCCTCGAACTCCCGCGTGCCGTGCTGCGGTGAGCCGTACTGGGCGAACGGCATTGAGCCGGAGTCAAACCAGACGTCGATCACCTCCGGCACGCGCTGCATCTCCACGCCACAGCCCTCGACCGTGCAGCTGAAGGTGACGTCGTCTACGAACGGGCGGTGCGGGTCCTCGAGCCTCACGCCGGCGCGCTGCTCGAGCTCCGCCAGTGAGCCGATCACGTGCTGGTGCCCGGCCGCGCAGCGCCAGACCGGCAGCGGCGTGCCCCAGTAGCGCTCACGGGAGAGCGCCCAGTCGACGTTGCCCTCCAGCCATTTGCCGAAGCGCCCGTGCTTGACGTGCGGCGGCTGCCAGTTGACGGTCTCGTTGGACGCCAGCAGCCGGTCCTTGATCTGGCTGGTGCCGATGTACCAGGACGGCTTGGCGTAGTAGAGCAGCGCGGTGTCGCAGCGCCAGCAGTGCGGGTAGGAGTGCTCGTAGGGGACCGCCTTCAGCAGCTTGCCGCGGGAGCGCAGATCCTCCACCAGATCCGCGTCGCACTCCTTGACCTTGCGGCCCTGATAGGGGCCGATGCGCTCGTCGTAGGTGCCGTCGAGGCGCACCGGGTTGATCGGCGCCAGGCCGTTCTCCTCACCCAGACGGAAGTCATCCTCGCCAAATGCGATGGCCGTGTGCACCAGGCCTGTGCCGTCCTCGGCGGTGACGAAGTCGGCGCCCAGCACGGTGTGGCCGCGCTCTCCGTAGGCGGAGGCCGGGATGAAATCGAACGGCGGCTCGTAGGCAAGGCCGACCAGCTCACTTCCGGGGAACACCTCGTCGATCTGCACCTGCTCCCCGAAGACCCGTTGCGCCAGCGCCTGCGCGACGATGTGGCCGTCGGCGGTGCGCACGTAGCTCAGCTGCGGGTCGACCGCCACCGCCGCGTTTGAGACCAGCGTCCACGGTGTCGTGGTCCACACCACCAGCTTGCCGCGCTCGCTGGGCAGGATCACGTACGCGGAGGTGTCGACCACGTCCTTGTAGGCACCGGGCTGACCCAGCTCATGGCTGGAGAGCGCCGTGCCGCAGCGCGGGCAGTAGGGCACCACCTTGAGCTTCTCGAACAGCAGCCCCTGCTCATGGATCGTCTTCAGCGCCCACCAGACCGACTCCACGTAGCTTGCGTCGAGCGTGCGGTAGGCGTTGTCGGTATCCACCCAGAAGCCGATCCGCTCGGTCAGCCGTGTCCAGTCGTCGATGTGGCTGAGCACCATCTCGCGGCAGCGTGCGTTGAACTCGGCAATCCCGTACTCCTCGATCTGCTGCTTGTTGCTGAGCCCGAGCTCCCGCTCGACCGCCAGCTCCACCGGCAGGCCGTGGCAATCCCAGCCGCCCTTGCGCTCCACCAGGTAGCCGCTCATCGCCCGGTAGCGCGTGAAGATGTCCTTGAACGAGCGCGAGAGCACGTGGTGTGAGCCGGGCGCGCCGTTGGCGGTCGGCGGCCCCTCGAAGAAGCCCCAGCGTGGACGGCCGCGGCGGCGCTCAATCGACTGCGCGAAGATGTCGCGCTCGCGCCAGCGCGCAAGCACCTGCTCCTCCAGCGCCGGGAACGAGGCCCGCGGATCGACCGGGCGGTGGGCTGGGCTGTCGGTTGTCGCCATCGGGCGTTCGATTCTAGGTGGCCGCGCCCGCTGCCGGTGGCCAGCGGGCCACCGGCAGCGCTGCACCGCCTGCTTGTCCGTCATGGACCAAAGCGCCGGGCGTGCGGGCCAGTGCGGCAGCTGGCGCGGAGCGATACTGAGACGCATGCGGTTGCGTCTCTACCACCACCAGGACGGCGCCCGCGTCGCCTACCGGGAGAGCGGCGCCGGCCCCGCGATCGTGCTGCTGCATTCGCTGGGGCTCACGCACCGCGAGTTTGAGCCGGTGGTGGAGGCGCTCAGCGCGCGCTTTCGCGTGATCCTGCCCGACCTGCCGCTGCACGGCGACTCCGAGGACCGGCCGCGTCACCCGTACACGCCGCAGTGGATGGTGGAGGTGCTGAGCGGCTTCTGCGCTGAGGTCGGAGGGCCGCGCGCCGCGTTGGTCGGTCATGACCTGGGCGCTGAGCTGGCGCTGGGTGCGGTGCTTGCGGGGACGCTTGCGCCCCGGCGTCTGGTGCTGCTGCCCAACCGCATGCACGGCCGCGATCAGCGGCCCGGGTTGCGCCTGGCGTGGGCCGGGGTCACCGGCCTGGGGACGGTTCCGGGGGTGGATCTGGCGCTCTCTCACGCGGTGCGCCTGGCCGCCAGGCCGCGCGTCGCCGACCGTCTCAGCCATCAGCGCAACCCGGCGGCACGTGACCTGATGCGCCACGCCTTCGGCGACCTGGCCGGCGACTCCAGCCGCATGCGGGCGTGGGCCAAGTTCGCACGCCATTGGCCGCGCGGCGCCCAGCGTGAGCTGCTGGGGCGCTACCCGTCGCTGCAGTTGCCGGTGTTGCTGCTGTGGGCTGAGGAGGATCCGCTCGCACCGCTGCAGGTGGCGCGTGAGGCGCTTGATCTGATCCCCGGCGCGCAGCTGCGCACGATCGCTGACGCCGGCTTCCTGGTCGCCTACGACGACCCCGTGGCGCTGGCGCGAGAATTGATCTGGTTCTGTGACTGAGCGCCGCTCTGACCGCGTACCACCACCGAGCCTCACCGCCGAGCGAGCACCACCGAGCTGACCCCATCCTGATCGACCATCACCGCCGAGCACCACCGCGGAGGGCCACGCCGAGCGAGCACGCACGCCGAGCACCACCGAGCGCCGCCGAGCGAGCACCACGACCGAGCACCACGACCGAGCACCCACACCGAGCGCCGCCGAGCGAGCACCACGACCGAGCACCACGACCGAGCACCCACACCGAGCACCACCGAACACCCACACCGAGCGCCGCCGAGCGCCACCCTGGGGGAGAAACCGAGCGTGGGGATGGCTTTCTCCCCCAGCGATCCGCGGGACGCCGGCCTGATCTGTGTGGTTGGGAGCGCCGCAGCGCACCGGATTCCTGGTGGACACGCTCGGGAGTTGTCTCCCAGAGTGGACCCGAGATTGAAAATGGGACACCGGAACTGAGCCCCCGAGACGCGGAAGCCTCGACAACTCGACACCTCGAGACCCCGGCAACTCGACACCTCGACAACTCGAGACCCCGACATCCCGACACCGCGAGATCCCGACACCGCGAGACCCCGACACCGCGAGACCCCGACACCGCGAGACCCCGACACCCTGAGACCCCGAGACCTCGATACGCCGAGACCGCGAAACCCTGAAAACCTGAAACCCTGAAACCCTGAAACCCCAAACTGAAACCCGAGCAGGAAGGTTGAGATGAGCGTGAGCGCAAACCAGCAGCTGTGGGGCGGCGAAACGACCAAGGCCGTCGCCAACTTCCCCATCTCCGGCGAGCCGATCCCGGCAGCGGTGATCCACTGGCTGGGGCGGATCAAGGGCGCTGCCGCGCGGGTCAACGCGGAGCTCGGCCTGCTCGACGCAGGCCTGGCGCAGCGGATCGCTGCCGCCGCCGACCGTGTCGCCGCCGGGGAGTTCGATGATCAGTTCCCGATCGATGTCTTCCAGACCGGCTCCGGAACCTCCTCGAACATGAACGCCAACGAGGTTATTGCGGCGCTTGCCACGCAGGCCGACGCGGAGCACCCGGCGCATCGCAATGATCACGTCAACATGGGACAGTCGTCCAACGACGTGTTTCCCTCGGCGGTGCACCTCGCGGCGCTCTCGGAGGCGACCACTGAGCTGCTGCCCGCGCTGGAAGCGCTCGAGGCGTCGTTTGCCGCCAAGGCGCTGGAGTTCCATGACGTCGTCAAGTCCGGGCGCACGCACCTGATGGACGCCGTGCCGGTGACCCTCGGACAGGAGTTCTCCGGTTACGCGGCCCAGGTCCGCCTGGCCGCCCGACGCGTGCGCGCGGCGCTGCCCCAGGTTGCGCAGATCCCGCTGGGGGGCACCGCCACCGGCACCGGGCTCAACACCCACCCGGAGTTCGCCGCCCGCGTGCGGGCACGGTTGAGCGCGGACAGCGGCCTGAGCATCTCCGCCCCCGAGGATCCCTTTGAGGCGCAGGGCAACCGTGACGCGCTGGTGGAGCTGTCCGGGGCGCTGAAGGTGATCGCCGTCTCATTCACGAAGATCGCCAATGACCTGGCGCTGATGGGCTCCGGTCCGCGCGCCGGGATCGGTGAGATCTTCCTGCCGGAGCTGCAGAAGGGCTCCTCGATCATGCCCGGCAAGGTCAACCCGGTGATCCCGGAGGTGACCCTGCAGGTCGCCGCCCAGGTGATTGGCAACGACGGCGCGATCACGATCGCCGGCAGCCAGGGCAACTTCGAGCTCAACGTGCGCGTGCCGCTGATCGCGCGCAACCTGCTGGAGTCGATCGCGCTGCTGGCGGCCACCGCCCGCGTGCTCAAGCAGAAGTGTGTCGACGGGATCGAGGCGAACCTGCCGGGTTGCGAGCGCAGCGCCGAGTCGACGCTCGCCGCGGCCACCGCGCTGAACCCCCATATCGGCTATGACAAGGCCGCGGAGATCGTCAAGGAGGCCGCGCACTCAGGACGCATGCTGCGCGAGGTCGCCTACGAGTACGGGGTTGACGAGCAGACCTACAACGCAGCGATGGATCTGCGCAGGATGGCGCAGGGCAACCTCTAGACACTGAGTGCCACGCGGGACACCAGCCTCCCGCGGCTGCGCGCGCGGCACACGCGGCCGAGGAGCGCTCGTCCAGGACCTGAACGAGCGCTCCTCGCGTTCTCAGCCTTGACCCGCGCGTGACCGCGGCGTCCCGGGCTGCGGGGGGTCGTGCGCCGGCGGTCCTGGCCGGGCACGACCCGGAGTCAGAGGACGGCCGCCTGCGCCGGTTGTGCGGTCCGGCGGCCAGCCGTGGCCTTCGTGCGCAGCGTCCCGCCCGGCAGCTCATGCGGTGCTCGCGCCGGCGGCGACCGTTCCCGAGGCCCGACCGATCCCGAGGCCCGACCGATCCCGAGGCCCCACCGATCCCGAGGCCCCACCGATCGCGAGGCCCGACCGATCCCGAGGCCACACCGATCCCGAGGCCCTACAGTTCACGCATGCGGATCGCGTGTCAACAGTTCGCCCCGGAGATCGCGGCCTTCGACGTGAACCGCGCCGCCTCGTCGCAGCGGATCCGGGCGGCTGTCGGGCAGGGTGCCGAGCTGGTGGTGCTGCCGGAGCTCACAACCTCCGGCTACGTGTTCAGCTCGCGTGAGGAGGCGGCGTCGGTGGCCATCCCGGTCGATCATCCACTGTTCGCCGAGTGGGCTGCCGAGATAGCCGAGGCTCCGGGCGGGCGCGGCCTGGTGATCGGCGGCTTCTGTGAGCTCGGCGCGAGCGGCGCCCTCTACAACAGCGCGGCGGTGGTCAGTGGCGAGGGACTCGTGGCGGTTTATCGCAAGACGCACCTGTGGGATCGCGAGAAGCTGTTCTTTGAGCCGGGGTCCGACCCGCCGCCGGTCATCGAGACGGTCGCGGGCCGGATTGGGGTCGCGATCTGTTATGACCTCGAGTTCCCGGAGCTGACGCGGAGCCTGGCGCTGCGCGGTGCTGAGCTGGTCGCGGTGCCGACAAACTGGCCGCTCGTGCCGCGCCCGGGCAACGAGCACCCGCCTGAGGTGGTGATCGCGATGGCCGCGGCCCGAACCAACCGCATGTTCATCGCCTGCTGCGACCGCAGCGGAACCGAGCGCGGTCAGCGCTGGACGCAGGGCACGGCGATCATCGATTGCGACGGCTGGGTGATCGCACGAGCGGACGCCGGTGCTGCGGTTGCGGATGTCGAGCTGTCGCGGGCACGCGAGAAGCGGCTCACCGCGCTGGCCGACGCGCTGGGTGACCGTCGTCCCGAGCTCTACGGTGATCTCGTGCGAGAGATCCCGTGGGGCGGTTAGCCGCCGCGCACTGAGGCCGGTCAGGCGCCCGTCGCCGGGGGAGCGAGGCTGCGACGCACGACCAGACGGGGCTCGAACACCATCTGTCGCGCCGCGTCGCTGTCGACGCGACCCTCGATTCGCTCGATCAGCAACTCGACGGCAGCGCGAGCCATGGCCTCCATCGGCTGATGCACGGTGGTCAGGCCGAACACCTCCCACGCGGCCATCGGCAGGTCATCGAAGCCCACCAGCGAGACGTCCCCGGGCACGCTCAGGCCGAGCGCCGCGGTCGCGTTGAAGGCACCGATGGCGACGATGTCGTTGGAGCACAGCACAACGGTGGGGCGCGGCCTCTGCGCCATCAGCTCGACCATCGCCTGATGGCCGGCCTCAAACGTGAAGTTGCCGTGACGGACGACCGCGTCCGGCAGCTCGAGTCCTGCGGCGGTGACGGCCGCGCGCACGCCTCGCTCGCGATCACGGCCCGTGCTCGTGTCCGGCGGGCCGAAGATCGCGCCGATCCGGACGTGACCGAGGCGCACGGCCTCTCCGGTGGCCAGTGAAGCGCCCAGCGAGTTGTCGACGACCGCGCTGTCAGCCGCCACTCCCTCAACAAAGCGGGTGAGGAAGACGAACGGCATCGAGCGGCGGGCCAGGACGCGCGGGAGCGTGCCATCCAGCCGGCTGGTGGTCAGCACCACTCCGTCGGTTGAGCGGTTGAGCAGACGATCCAGCAGCGGACTGATCTCCTCCGCTCGGGCCTCGGCCTCGGCCGATCCCAGATCACCGTCGCCACCGAGCGGCTCGACAGTCTCGGTCAAGAGGACGGTCCGATAGTTCTGGACCGACGCCTCGTCGTGCAGGGGTGCGATCAGGTGTGGATAGAACGCGTTGCCAAGGTCCGTGACGACGATCGCGATCGTCCGCGTGCTGCGTGTCACCAGGCTGCGGCCAACCTCGCTCGGGACGTAGTGCAGCGCCGACGCGGCGCTCAGCACGCGCTCGCGGGTGGAAGCGGCAACGCGCCTGTCGTTGCGCAGGACGCGGGAGACCGTCGACTGCGAGACGCCGGCCGCCCTGGCGACGTCGTGGCTGGTCACGCTCTCCGGACGGCTGGCGCCGTCCACGTGGGCTGGTCGCTCCGGCGAGTTCACGCTGATGAGGCTGAGCGGTGGTCTGAACGTTCCAAGGCGGACATCGGTCTCCGTGGTCTTGTCCCAACTGCTGTGCGAATCATGAGCATAAATGTCATGGCGTGCACTTGACTACGTATGCACGCTCCGTAATAATCCGCATCAGCCTGAGCGACGGACTCTGTGACGGAGAGAGGTGCCAGGCCTTCACGACCAATCAGGAAGGTGGGAACGCATGGCGGAGTCGCCGAACGGGGACCCCATGGCCGGGCGCATCTCGCGCTTTGCCGATCTCAAACGCAACGGAACCCCGGTGATGTTCATCGACAGCGTGCTGCCCGGTCACTACCGGATGAACTACGCCGTGATCGGTGACACGGCCTCCGAGAACCCCGATTTCAAGCCGATGATGACCGCGCCCCACAAGTTTCAGGTGGGCATGTTCGAGGCTCCTCCCGGGAATGGGCCGGGCTGGCACACCCATGACTACGTGGAGATGTTCGTCCCGCTGACCGGCACCTGGCGCTTCTGTTACGGGCTCAATCCCGATGATCCCGACGATCTGCTCGGCGAGGTCGTGCTGGAGCAGTGGGACGCCATCTCGTTCCCTCCACACCTCTGGCGCCGCTTCGAAAACGCGTCGACCGAGAACGCCTGGGCGTTTGCGGTGCTGGATCCGCACGACCACTTCGACGGCCCTGACCCGCACTGGCCCGACTGGATGGTGCGTCTCGCAGAGGAGCACGGGTTGCGGGCGGACGAGCGCGGCCGGATGATCAAGCCGGCCAACTTTGCCGAGATTGAACGCGAGATCACGGCGAAGATCTACGGCCACCCGGCGGAGCTCTGAGGTAGCCCTCTGATGACGGACTCTCGCGCAGGGCATCGAGGCTGGGATCGGCGAGCAACCTCCGTGGTTACGTATGCACACGGCGATGGACCGCTTTCAAGGGTTCTCGCGGGTCCGGGAGAGCAGTCGTGAGCGCCGTTCTGGAGGCTCGCGACATCACCAAGCGCTACGGCCACGTGCAGGCGCTGAGCGGCGCCTGCTTCGAGGCTCACAAGGGCGAGGTCACGGCTCTGATCGGTGACAACGGCGCCGGCAAGTCGACGCTCGTCAAGGTCCTGTCCGGTGTGATCGCTCCCGACGGCGGGGAGATCCTGCTGGACGGCGAGCCGACCCGCCTGGACTCACCCCAGCACGCCAAGCGCCTGGGCGTTGAGACCGTCTTTCAGGATCTGGCGCTGGCCCCCGACCTGGGACCGGCTGACAACGTCTTTGTCGGGCGAGAGCTGTTCAAGCCGGGCTGGCGCGGCCGGCTGCGGATCCTCGACAAGGCGGAGATGCGCCGCCAGGCGCTCGACGCGTTCGTCTCCATGGGGACCGACGTGAAGGACATGCACGCGCCGGTCGCGGCCCTGTCCGGCGGACAGCGGCAGAGCGTCGCCATCTGCCGCTCGGTCATGTGGGCGGACCGGGTGCTGTTCCTGGACGAGCCGACCGCAGCCCTCGGCGTGCGTCAGACGCGCAACGTCCTGAAGCTCGTTCGGCGCGTGGCCGAGCGCGGCGTCGCGGTGATCCTGATCAGCCACAACATGACAGAGGTGCTGGAGGTGGCCGACCGCATAGAGGTGCTGCGCCTGGGGCAGCGGGTCGCCCAGTACCGCGGCAAGGACACCAGCGTTGAGGAGCTCGTCGGTGCGATGACCGGCGCGCTGGACTTCCATGAGGAGGTGCGACCATGAGCGCCTCCGGCGGCGCGACCCCGACCGCGCAGCGATCCGATCAGCCGGAAGCGGAGCAGGATGCGCGCGCGCAGGCCCGTGTGGAGCGCAGGCAGGCGCTCGCGCGCACGCTGAACACCTCTCCCGTCTACATGTTCGGCGTCCTGCTGTGCATCTTCGTGGCCTTCACGGTGGTCAACGCGACGGCCTTCACGTCCGTCGCCAACGTGCAGAACATCACGCTGAGCGCGGCCCCGTATCTCGTCATGGCGGTGGCTACCACCTACCTGATGATCGCCTCCGGGCTCGATCTCTCGATCGGATCCGTGCTCGTCTTCGCCAACGTGATTGAGGCCAAGGTGATGGGTGCGGTCGGTGGTGACGGGACCGCGCCCGTGCTGATCGGGCTGGTCGCCGGCATCGGCGTCGGTGCGGGCTGGGGCCTGTTCAACGGGATCTGCGTCACCAAGCTGCGCGTGCCGGCCCTGATCACCACCCTCGGCACCCTGGGCGCGGTGCTGGGTGCCGCCGACCTGATCACCGCCGGGAACGACATCCGCACGGTGCCGATGTCACTTGTGAACTTCGGCGCCGACTCGTTCCTCGGCGTCAGTTACATCGTCTGGGTGGCGATCGTGGTCACCGTGGTGTTCGGACTGATCCTGCACCTGACCCGCTTCGGGCGTCACACATACATCGTCGGCTCGAACATCGAGGCGGCGCGTCGCGCGGGAATCAACGTCGACCGCCACCTGCTCAAGCTCTACGCGCTCTCCGGCGCCTCGGCCGGACTCGCCGGCTTCCTGGCGCTGGCCCAGTTTGCTTCGACCACCATCTCCGGGCACAGCACCGACGTGATCACCGTGATCACAGGGGTCGTGCTCGGCGGCACGAGCCTCTTCGGCGGCTACGGCTGGATGGTCGGCACGGTGATCGGAATCCTCATTCCGATCACCCTCAACAACGGCCTGATCATCGCCAACGTTCAGCCGTTCTGGCAGCAGGTTGCGACCGGATTCATCCTGATCGCGGCTGTCTACCTTGACCAACTTAAGCGCCGCTCGCGTGAGCGGGCTTGACAACGAAGGAGGAGGAGCAGGTGTCTTACATACGTCGCCCAGGATTGGGCGCGCTCGCGATGGCAGCGATCGGTGTCACCGTGGCCGCTTCGTCGGCCTCGGCCGCGAAGGTGCCCAGCGCGAAGGCCGCAAAGAACATCAGTGTCGTCTACATCCCCGGCCTCACCGGCAACCCGTTCTATTCGACGGTCGCCTGTGGTGCCGCGGTCGAGGCGAAGAAGCTCCACGTGGGCTTCTCGGTGCAGGGCGCACCGACCTTCGCGGTCAACGCGCAGACGCCGGTGGTGCAGGCGGTGACAGCCCGTCATCCGAGCGCAATCATGATCTCCAACGATGATCCCAAGGCGATGATCCCGCCGCTGCTGCGGGCTCAGCAGGCAGGCATCAAGATCATCAACATCGACGGCGACCTCGCTGAGAAGAGCGTCGGCGTGACGAACATCCAGTCAGACAACCTCATCGGTGGCGCGATGGCCGGCCAGGAGATGCAGAAGCTGACCAAGGGGCACGCGGGCTCGGTCCTGATCGAGGACAACGCCCCGGGATACCCGATCAGTGAACAGCGTCGCCAGGGCCTGATCAACTACCTCAGGAAGCACGACCCGAAGGTGAAGATCCTTCCGATCGTCTACACCAACAACGAGGTGGCCACCGCCGCCTCAGACGTCCGCGCCGCGGCCGCGGCGCACCCGGACCTGATTGGCGTGTACACCGTCGAGACCAACAACACGCAGGGCGCGTTGACCGGTCTGGAGGAGGCTCACCTGACCGGCAAGGTCAAGCTGATCGGCTACGACACCTCGGCCCCGATCGTCGCGGGCATCCGTTCGGGCAAGGTCTCGGCGGACATCGTCCAGTACCCCTACGGTGAGGGCATGCTCGGCCTCAGGGACGCCGTCCTGGCGGTTCAGGGACACAAGATCCCGCGTGAGCAGTCGCAGCCGTTCGTGGTCGCCACCAAGGCGAACATCAACACGGCGAAGGTGCAGCAGTTCATCTACAAGACCTCGTGCAGCGCGTGAGCGCATCACCGTCTGAACGGGGAAGCACGGAGACCACGGGGAGCGCGGCAACGCGCTCCCCGCAGGTCGCCACCGCTGCCGAGCCCGCCGGGACCGCTGCGCGCCTGCGCTTCACCCCGGCCCCCGACTTCTCCATCTCCGTCCGTGCCCGGCGCTCACGCAACCTGCGAACGGCCGAGCAGGGCGAGCGCGTCCAGCCGATGCGCGGTTACGAGGACACGTACGTCGACATCGTCGACTGGATCATCAGGATCACCGACAGGATCTGGGAGGACCAGGACGTCGGCTACATCTACGACACCTACCGGACCGGCTGTCGCCTCTACACGGATTCCGGGCCGGTCTATCACGTCGAGCCGATCGTCGAGGCAACGGTCCAGGCGATCAACGCCTTCCCCGATGCACGCCACATCGCCGACGACGTGATCTGGGCTGGCAACGAGGACCAGGGCTTCGCCACATCGCATCGCGCCATCAACGTCGGCCATCACCTCGGACCGTGGCGATGGGGTGAGCCCAGCGGCCGCAAGATCCAGATGTGGGTGATCGCCAACTGCGTCTCCGAGGAGAATGAGATCTTCGAGGAGTGGGTGCTCTACAACCAGGTGGCACGCCTGCGCCAGTGCGGCGTTGACGTGCTCGAGGCCGCGCGCCGCTACGGCAACGAGGGCTCGAGCCTGCCGCTCGCACAGCGTGAGATCACGGAGGTGGAGAGACTTGCCGGCGGCCGGATCCCGGTCCCGGCAGCCGAGCCCTCCGCCACCGGCGACGACATCGACGCGCTGGTGCGGGCCTTCTACCACAACCTCTACAACCGTCGTGACCTGAGCGCGATAGACCGCCTCTACGCGCCCAACGTGCGCTGGCACGGTGCCAGTGATCGCGAGGGCTACGGCCGCGCCGACGTGCGCGCCATGGCGCGTGGGCTGCTGGCGACCTTCCCGGACCTCGGCCTCCACGTCGACGAGGTGTACTGGATGGGCAACCCAGCTGAGGGGTTCGCCGTATCGGTGCGCTGGACTGCCCTTGGCACGCACCGTGGCCACGGGCTCTACGGTCAGCCGACCGGCCGCCGCGTGCACATCTGGGGCATGTCTCAGCTGTACATCGTCCAGGGGCGGATCGTCGAGGAGTGGGCGCTCTTCAATGAGTTCGACGTGCTTGCTCAGCTGCTCTCAGACGCGCCCGTACCGATCCTGCCTTGAGGAGTTTTCAGATGACAAGTAGATCCCAAACCTCGGCGATCCTGCCGGCCGGCGTGCCGGCGGACCTCGACCTCGTGCTGGTCAAGGCACCGGCTCAGGTCCCGGCAGCGGCGCACGACGAGTCGGTGGCGCAGCGGGTGTCAGAGATGCTGTTGCGCATCGACCGTGAGGGCATGGACGCGGTCCGGGCTTACTCGCGTGAGCTGGACGGCTGGGATCCGCCGTCATTCAGGGTCAGCGACGCCGATGTCGCAGCTGCACGCGAGGAGTGCAGCGAGCAGTTGCGCGCGGCCATCGCCTTCGCGCAGGACCAGATCCGGAACTTCTCGCGGCTGCAGCGCGCGACGCTGACCGACTTTGAGACGGAGACCCTTCCCGGCGTCTTCCTCGGGCAGCGCCAGGTGCCTGTCGCCCGGGTCGGTGCCTACATCCCCGCTGGTCGGGTGCCGATGCTCGCGACGCCGTTCATGACGGTGATCGTCGCCAAGGAGGCGGGTGTGGAGCAGGTGGTGGCCTGCTCGCCGCCGCGTCAGGGCAGGGGCATCCACGCCCCCGTGCTGCATTCGATCGCGACCTCCGGTGCCGACGCGATCTTCGCGCTGGGCGGCGTACAGGCGCTGGCGGCCATGGCCTTCGGCCTGCTCGAGGACGTCCCCGCGTCGGACATGATCGTCGGTCCCGGCAACGCCTTCGTGGCCGAGGCCAAGCGTCAGCTCTACGGCCGCGTCGGGATCGACCTGCTCGCCGGCCCGTCGGAGGTCACCGTGCTGGCCGACGAGAGCGCGGATCCGGAGCTGGTAGCCGCCGACCTGCTCGGGCAGGCGGAGCACGGCCCCACCTCGCCCGCGGTGCTGGTCTCCACCAGCAGGCAGTTCGCGGAAGCTGTAGTGGTTGAGATCGGCCGTCAGCTCGAGCGTCTCGCGTCGCTCGGCGGGGCCGATGAGATCCCGCGCCGCGCCTGGGAGGATCATGGTGCCGCGATCGTCGTGGGCAGCCCCGAGGACGCCGTCCGGGTGGTGGACGGCCTCGCGCCCGAGCACCTCGAGATCCAGACCGACCGTGATCCGTGGTACTTCGAGCGGCTGCGCAACTACGGCTCGATCTTCATCGGTCAGCGCGCGACCGTGGCCTTCTCGGACAAGGCGATCGGCACCAACCACACGCTGCCGACGGGCTTGGCGGCGCGCTACACCGGCGGCCTCTCGGTGGCCAAGTTCCTCAAGACGCTGACCTTTCAGCGGATCGACACGGACGCCGGCGTCCGCGCGATCGCGCCGGTCGTGGCGGAGATCTCAAGGGCCGACCTGATGCCGGCACACGAGGCTACGGCGAACCTCCGGCTGCAGCGCTGGGCGGGCGAGTCCTTGTCGTGAGCCGGATCGCCGGAGGTCTGGCCGGTCGGCTGCGCGGCGGGGAGCAGCTGCGGCTGCTGTTCGTCAAGATGCCGTGTCAGGCCGAGGTCGAGCTGGCGGGGGAGCTCGGCTTCGACGCCGTGATCATCGACACGGAGCATGGCACGGCGGTCGGTCTGGAGGACCATCTGCGCGCAGCTGACGCCGCTGGTATCGCCGCGCTGGTGCGTGTTCCAAACGCCGAGCCGGCGCCGATCCTGCGGGCGCTCGATGCCGGGGCGGCCGGGATCGTGGTCGCGCATGTGACCGACGCCGCCACGGCCCGGGCGGCGGTCGCCGCTGCCCACTATCCGCCACGCGGGGATCGTGGGCTGGCGCTGAGCACCCGGGCCGGCCGTTACGGCACCAGCGCGCTGGGGCTGCATCTGGAGCGCGCTGCGCAGGAGACCGTCGTGATCATCCAGATAGAGGACGCGGACGCGGTGCAGCGGGCCCGGTCGATCCTCGCCGTGGACGCCCTTGACGGGGTTCTGATCGGAGAGACGGATCTGTCGATCTCGCTCGGGCATCCGGGCGACCCGCAGCATCCCAGCGTCGTTGCCGCCGGCGCCCGCATCGTGGCTGGCGCACGTGAGCATGGTGTTCCCATCGCCACCGTGGTCGCCTCCCCCGCCGCCGCTCAGGCCGCCGCGCGCAACGGCATCCAGGTGGCGGTCTTCGTCTCCACGCTCTTGATCCGCGATGCCTTCCGGGCGGCGCTCGGCGAGCGTTCAGAGGGCAACCTTTACGGCGGCGGCGGCCGCGTGCCGCTGCTGCTGCTGCCGGGAATGCTCGCCACCGAGGCGCTCTGGGATGAGCTGGCGCCCGCCTTGCGTGAGCTCGTGCCGCTGCGCTTCGGGCGCATCGACCTCGACGCCTCGGTTGAGGAGATCGCCGAGTCGGTGCTGGCCTCCGCGCCCGAGCGGTTCGCGCTCGCCGGTCATTCCCTGGGGGCGATCGTCGCGCTGGCGATCATCGCGCGCGCGCCTGAGCGCGTCGACCGCCTGGCGCTGCTGAACGCCAGTGCGCGGGCGCCCAGCGCGCAGCAGCTGGCCGCCTGGGCGGAGCTCGAGCGGGGCGCACGCGAAGGTGATTTTCTCGAGCTCACGGAACGGTTCGCGCGGGACAGCGTGCCCGCCTCGCCCGCTGGCGATGCGGGCACGCTGGCCGGCCAGGTCGCTGCCATGGCGCGGGCGTGCGGCCCGCGCGCGCTCCTGCGCCATCTGGCCGCGCAGCGCTCCCGCGTCGACCAGCGACCCGGTCTGACGGCAATCACCTGCCCGACGCTGATCGTCTCCGGTGAGAACGACACGATCTGCGCCACCGATCGCCAGGACGAGCTGGTGGCAGCAATCGCGGGGTCGCGCCACCAGCGCCTGGAGCGTGTCGGCCACTACTCGCCGCTCGAGGCGCCTGAGCAGCTGATCGCGGCCTTCGCCGCGTGGCTCGGCTGAACCCTTCCCAGCAGGATCAGAACTCAGAAAGGAACAACGCATGGCGACCCGCTACCTCAAGCATCCCAACCCACCCACCACCGAGGCGACCGAGGAGCTGAGGACCCGCGTCTCGGAGATCCTCAGGGACATCGAGTCCGGCGGACTCGATGCCGTCAGACGCTACTCCCGGGAGCTCGACAACTGGAGCCCCGATGACTTCGTGGTCTCCGATGCGGAGTTCGAGCGTGCCTCCGCGGGGCTGGACGACGGGATCAAGCAGCACATCGCGTTTGCGCAGAACCAGATCCGCACCTTTGCGACGGCGCAACGGGGCACCGTGCGGGAGCTTGAGGTGGAGGTCGGCGAGGGGGTGCTGCTGGGTCACCGGTTGATCCCGGTCAACGCCGTCGGTGCGTATGTGCCGGGTGGCCGCTACCCGATGCTGGCCTCCTCGTTCATGACGGTCCTCGTCGCCAAGGTCGCCGGGGTCAAGCAGGTTGTGGCCACCGCGCCGCCGCAGCGCGAGCGGGGGATCCACCCGACGATGCTGTACGCGATGCGGACCTCCGGAGCCGATGCCGTGCTGTGCCTGGGCGGGGTGCAGGCTTTGGCGGCCATGGCGTTCGGGTTGATCGACGGACTCGCTCCGGTCGACATGCTGGTCGGCGCCGGGAACGCCTTCGTCGCGGAGGCCAAGCGCCAGCTGTTCGGGCGCGTGGGAATTGACCTGCTCGCCGGACCCACCGAGGTGCTGGTGATCGCGGATGCCTGCGCCGACCCGCGCCTGGTCGCAACTGACCTGCTTGGGCAGGCGGAGCACGGGCCCAACTCCCCGGCCGGCTGCATCGCGATCGGCGAGGACGTGGCCCGCGCGGTGGCGGCGGCGGTGGAGGATCTGCTGGAAACGTTCCCGACGGCTGATGTTGCCGGACAGGCGTGGCGCAACCACGGCTGGATCGCGATCGCCGAGGACGACGAGGAGGCGGTCGCGATCGCCGACGCCGCCGCCGACGAGCACCTCGAGGTGCAGGTGTCCGAGGACAAGCTCGACTGGTATCTGCAGCGTCTCACCAACTACGGCTCGCTGTTCCTTGGGGACCAGGCGACGGTGGCATACGGGGACAAGGCGGTTGGTACCAACCACGTCCTGCCTACCTCACGGGCGGCGCGGTACACCGGTGGCCTGTGGGTCGGGAAGTTCCTGAAGACCTGCACCTATCAGCGTCTGACGCCGCAGGGCACGCGACTCGTCGCGCCCGCAGTGGCGGCGATCAGCCATGAGGAGCACTTCGAGGGTCACGCGATGACCGCCGAGGTCCGACTGGCGAGCCTCGCGTAGCTGCAGATGAGCGATCCCTGGCGGCTGGATGGGCGTGTGGCGCTGGTGATCGGCGCCGGCCGCGGCCTGGGTCGCGGCTGCGCGATCGAGCTCGCCCGTGCGGGCGCCAGGGTGGTCCTGGTCGCCCGCACCGAGGCGGAGCTCCAGGACGCCGCTGCAGAGGCCGGCGGTGAGGCGGTTGCGATCACCGCCGACGTCACCGAGCCGAGCGAGGTGCGCCGCGTGGTGGACGCCGCCGGGGAGCTGGGGGACCTGCGCGTGCTGGTCGCCGCGGCCGGCACCAACCGGCCCGGCCCCGCGCGGGATTACCCCGTTGCCGACTGGGACCTGCTCTTCAACCTCAACGTGCGCGCCACGTTCCTCGCCTGCCAGGCCTTCGGCGGTTCGCTGCTCACGCGCGGGGCGTCAGGCTCGATCGTGACGATGTCCTCTCAGATGGGCTCGGTCGGCTACCCGGGTCGCGTCGCCTACTGCGCGAGCAAGCACGCGGTCGACGGCATGACCCGGGCGCTCGCGGTGGAGTGGGCGAGGGCGGCGATCCGGGTCAACGCGGTGGCGCCGACGTTCGTCGAGACACCCCTGACCCGCGAGTGGCTCGAGGATCCGCAGTTCCGAGCTGAGGTCGTGGAGCGGCGACTGCCGACGGGCGCGCTGGCCCAGGTTGAGGACGTGGCCCGCGCCGTTCGCTACCTCGCGTGTGACGCGTCCAGCAGCGTCACCGGACATGTCCTCAGGGTTGACGGTGGCTGGACCGCCTGGTGAGCGCGAACTGCCCGCGACGGCGCTGCCCGCGACGGCGTGCGACGGTCTCCACGGCTGAGTTCAGCCGCAACCCTGGGGATCGGTCCCGAGACTGACCGGCCCCAGCGCCGGCTGCTTCTGGGCGCGGTGAACCGCTGGGCAGCCGCCGGTGGTGGCGTGCGCCCCGCCGCGGGCGCCCCTCGCTGCCACGCGGATGCACCGGCCACGGTGCGCAACCGCCGTTGCAACGGCGGGCGATAGCGCAGGGAATCTTGCAGGGTCAGCGAAACCGATCAGCGAGCGGAACTTGAGTCCGCTCGCGACGTTTCAAGCTTCGATGACTCTGAACGGCACATCACGGACGGTGTCCGCCACGACGCGGTTGATCGGCGCGGCGCTGGCCGCCTGCCTGCTGCTGGCGCGACCAGCGACCAGCGCGGCGGCGCCACCCGCCAGCGCCACCCACTTCTACATCACCGGCGCCGGCTTCGGCCACGGGATCGGCATGAGCCAGTACGGCGCCGCCGGCTACGCGCTGCACGGCTACACCTACCAGCAGATCCTCCAGCACTACTTCTCCTCGACCACGATCGGCGCCGTGAACCCCAACCGCAGCGTCACCGTGCTGCTGCGCGAGGGCGCCGCCAGCTTCCGCGGCGCCACCTTCGTGCGCGGTGTGCGGATCCGGCTCAACCCGCGTGTCAACTACGGGGTGCTGTCGAACGGCACGACCATCAGCGTGATCTCGCGCGGACGCACGATCGTCACGGTTCGCCCGCCGCTGGTGGTGCGCGCCGCCAGGGGCCTGCTGACGCTGCTGGGGGCGGGACGCTACCGCGGCGTGTTCATGTTCAGGCCCGGTGGTGGGGGTGTGCTGACAATCAACGCCGTGAGCCTCGAGAACTACGTGCGCGGCGTCGTCGCCGCCGAGATGCCTGCCACCTGGCCCGCGCCGGCGCTCGAGGCGCAGGCCGTGGCCGCCCGCAGCTACGCGGTCACCGCCGGTGCGGTGGCGGCCGACTTTGACGTCTACGGTGACACCCGCTCACAGATGTACGCGGGGGTTGCGGCGGAGACCGCTGCCACCAACGCGGCCGTCGCCGCGACCCGCGGCCAGGTGGTGGAGTACAACGGCCAGCCGGTGGTCACCTACTACTTCGCCAGCTCCGGCGGCTACACGGAGAGCGTGCAGAACGTGTGGGCCGGCGTCACGCCTGAGGCGTGGCTGGTGGGGGTGCCTGACCCATACGACGACTCCTTCAACAACCCCTACGCCCACTGGCTTGACCGCTTCACGGTTGGCGTCGCGGCACACCGGCTCCGCGGTCTGTATCAGGGCACCTTTGAGGGCGTCAACGTCGTCCAGACCGGCGTCTCGCCACGCGTGGTGCAGGCGCAGGTGGTCGGCACCGGCGGCTTCAGCACAATCTCCGGCACGCGCCTGCAGCAGCTCTTCGGCACGCTCAGCACGGACATGCAGTTCGCGACGCTGACTGAGCAGGGGGAGCAGTCGCCCACGGAGGTGCAGGCCAGCACCGCGCCGCCACCGAGCACGCCGCCCGCCGCCACCACCACCACCACCACGACCACCACCCCGACCGCTCCTCCCACCACCACGCCGAGCACGACCACAACGGCCACCACCACCACGCCGACGACCACCACGCCGGCAACTACCGGCGGGCTGGGGTTGGCCAATGCTGCCAACGTCAGCTCGAGCTACTACTCGGTGCAGGGCACCGTCTATCCGGCGCAGCCGGGCGCGACTGTGGTGGCGCAGCTCAACCAGGCGGGTGTCTGGACCTCGGTCTCACAGGCGCAGGTGACAGCCTCCGGCTCGTTCGTGATCCCGGTGGCCACGCCGGGCACGTATCGCGTGCTGCTGGGCTCGATCAACGGCCCGAACATCACGGTTCCCTGAGCGCACCCGGGCTTCGTCCCGCCGTCCGCTGTCCCGCCCAACCGTCCGCTGTCCCGCCCCGCCGTCCGCTGTCCCGCCCAGCCGTCCGCTGACCCTCAGCCGCCCGCCGCGCGGGCGGTCCTCTAGGCTGCGGGCGTGTCCGGTCCGCTGCTGGTTGCCGACGTTCCCTTCCTGCTGTACCGCGGGTTCTTCGCGCTGCCCAGCTCAATCCGCGGCGCGCAGGGCAATCCGGTCAACGCGCTGCTCGGAAGCGTCAACAACCTCCTGCGCGTCGTGCAGGAGGTGGCGCCGCGGGCCACCGTCGCCTGTCTGGGCGCTGAGGATGCGCCCTACCGGGTGGCGCTCTACGGCGGCTATCACGCCGCCAGGCCGCCGATGCCGCCGGAGCTGCGCTGGCAGTTCGAGCGGGCGCCGGGGCTGCTCGCGGCGCTCGGCTGGCAGGTCGAGCAGTCCGCGGAGCTGGAGGCGGATGACCTGCTGGGTTCGCTGGCGGCGGTGGAGAGCGCAGCGGGTGGGCGGACGCTGATCCTGACCGGTGACCGGGACATGTACCAGTGCGTCAGCGCGAGCGTCAGCGTGCTCTACCTCAAGCAGGGCGCCTCCGGCTTTGAGAGCGTCGACGTCGCGGAGGTGCAGCGCCGCTACGGCGTCGCCCCGGAGCTGGTGCCCGACTTCATCGCGCTGCGCGGAGACCCCTCCGACGGCCTTCCGGGCGCGCCCGGCATCGGCGAGAAGACCGCCGCGCAGTTGCTCGCTCGGCATGGCTCGCTGGAGGCGGTGATTGCCGCCGGCGCGTCAGAGCGGCCGCGGGTCGCGGCCGCTCTCGCTGAGCACGCGCACGCGCTGCGCGCCTACCGTGAGATCGCGCTGCTGCGAACGGTGGATCTCACCCGCCCCGCGGACAACGCGATCGACCACGCCGCGGGCGCCGCGGCAGCCGCCGCGCTGGGCATGGGCCAGCTCTCCGAGCGGCTGCGGGCCGCTGGCGCCGCGGCGCCGCTCAGGGGGTGAACTTGACGGTGATCACGTCACCGTCCTGGATCA
Organism: Actinomycetes bacterium; assembly: GCA_021851525.1. Taxonomy (GTDB): domain Bacteria; phylum Actinomycetota; class Thermoleophilia; order Solirubrobacterales; family Solirubrobacteraceae; genus Palsa-465. The sequence goes on from JAJZDA010000008.1 coordinate 36,291, forward strand.
CGTAGTCACGACCCTCGAGGCGCAGCGCGGCGTTCTCCCGCGCGCCGGCGTAACCGCCGAAGCGCACCAGCGCGTCCCAGGAGACGACCTCCGCGCGGACGAAGCCCCTCTGGATGTCGGAGTGGATCTGCCCGGCCGCGTGCCACGCGGACAGGCCGCGGCGCAGGTGCCACGTCTGCGCGGGCTTGGCCTCCCCGGCGGTGAAGAAGGCCACCAGGTCAAGCAGCTGGAAGGCGCCGCGCACCACCGTCTGCAGGCCGGACTCCGCCAGCCCGAGATCCGCGCGCATCTCCGCGGCCTCCTCCTCTGAGAGCGCGCCCAGCTCAGCCTCCAGGCGCGCCGAGACGGCCACCGCGCGCGCTCCCTGCGCCGCCGCGTACTCGGCGATCTGGGCCGGCACCTCACTGTCGCCCTCATCGACGTTGGCCACGAACAGCACCGGCTTGGAGGTCAGCGAGCCCAGCAGCGTCTGCGCGTCCGGCGCCTCCTCCGGCACCGGCACGGTGCGCACCGGCATCCCGGCCTGCAGCGCGGCGACCACCTGCGTCAGCCAGGCGGCCTCGGCGACCGCGTGCTTGTCCCCGGTCTTGGCGGTCTTCGCCACGCGCTCCAGCCGCCGCTCGGCCTGCTCGAGGTCGGCGTAGATCAGCTCCGTCTCGATCGTCGCGATGTCACGCATCGGGTCCACGCTGCCCTCGGAGTGCACGATCCCGCTGTCCGTGTGGGCGCGCACGACGTGCAGCAGCGCGTCGGTCTCACGGATGTTGGCCAGGAACTGGTTGCCCAGCCCCTCACCCCTGTGGGCGCCGGCCACCAGGCCGGCGATGTCGTGGAAGGCGATCGTGTCCCACACGATCTTGGAGGCGCGCACCGTCTGCGCGACCTGCTCCATGCGCTGATCCTTGACCGGCACCACGGCGATGTTCGGCTCGATCGTGGTGAACGGGTAGTTGGCAGCCTCCGCGGCCACCCCGGTCAGCGCGCTGAACAGCGATGACTTGCCGGCGTTCGGCATCCCGACGATCCCGACCTTCATCGCGGCCACACCTTCGCCACGGCGCTGCCCAGCAGCGCGCCGGTGGCCACGTCACTGGGGTAGTGCACGCCCAGGTAGGGGCGGCTCACCGCAAAGCTCGCCGCGGCCGCGTAGAACAGCGGCGCGGCGGCCGGCAGCGCCCGCGCGTAGGTGCCGGCGGCGGCGAAGGAGGTGGTCGAGTGGGCGCTCGGGAAGGAGAGGTTGGAGACCACTGCGGAGAGCGCCGGCAGCCCCTCCAGCTGCGGGCGCGCCCGGCGCACGCTGCGCTTGATCACGAAGTTCAGCCCGTAGGCGAAGGCGGTTGCCTGCAGACCGTGCCGCCACGCCCGGCGGCGCTCCGGGCGGCGTGAGAGCGCCAGCCCGCACGCGCCCAGCGCGAACCAGCAGGCGGCGTGCTCACCGGTGCGCGAGAACCCCGCGACCGCGCGCTCCAGGCGCGGGTCACCGTGCCCGCGGGTGCGCATCGCCAGCAGCAGGCGCCGGTCAAGCGCCATGAGCGTCTCTGACACGGAGGGTCTCAGAACCCGATGCGGTGTTCGTCGCTGTCGACCAGCAGGTAGTCCACGCGCTTGACGTCCAGCACGATCGTGCCGTCCTCGGCGGCCAGCTCATGCCAGCCCTCGCCGCGGGTCAGGGCATCGCGCAGCCGCTGCAGCTCTGCGCCCGCCACGCGCGCCGCGAGCACCTGCCCGCCGTGAAAGCCGATGCTGATCTTCTGGGGCCTGTCACTGCTCATCTGACACTCCGCTTCGCTGTTTTGCTCGGGTCGGTTGGTCTGCGTGGCGCTCAGTGGGGCGCCGGCTCAACGATCTCTGTCAACACCCCGCCGCAGGCGGAGGGGTGCAGAAAGGCTACGCGGGAGCCGCGAATCCCGGTGCGCGGGGTCGCGTCGATCAGCCGCACGCCGGCGGCGCTCAGCGACGCCAGCGCGGCGTCGATGTCCGCCACGCGGTAGGCCACGTGGTGCAGCCCGGGCCCGCGCTGCTCCAGAAAGCGCGCCACGCCGCCGCGCTCATCGAGCGGCGCGATCAGCTCGACGTGGGACTCACCGAGGTCAAACAGCGCCGCCTCCACGCCCTGTGATTCGACGGTCTCACGGTGCACGAGCTGGAGGCCCAGCACGTCGCGGTAGAACGGGATCGCCTGCTCCAGGCTGGCCACCGCCACGCCGGTGTGATCGATCGCGCTGAGCATCGCTCGGTCCACCTTGCTCAGTCCACCAACTGCAGGCGCGGGTTGGGGATGAGGTGGCGCCCGACCTTCGCGCAGGGCTGCCCGTCGACCATCACCACGTCGGCCGTGAAGTCGTTCTGACCGCGGATCAGCGAGGAGCCCACGCCGTAGGCGTCGACCGGGACGCCGGCCGCCTCGAACCGTTCGATCCGCCGCACGTCAAACCCGCCGCTGACGACGATCTTGACGTCGGGGTGGCCGGCTTCATCAAGCGCGCTGCGCACGTTGTGCACCAGCCGCGGGTTCACGCCGCGCGGGTCAAAGCCGCCCATCTGGTCCAGCAGCGAGCGGTCCACCAGCTGCTCGGAGGTGTCCAGGCGCACCCCCCAGAGGTCCTCGCCGAGCGCCTGCGCCACCTCCACGGAGGTGCGCGCGCAGTCATTCTCGAAGTCCACCAGCACCGTGATGTTCATCTCGTGACGGTAGCGCTGCGCGAACTTCCTGGCGGCGGTGACGGTGTCGCCTCCGTAGGCGGCGATCAGGCTGTGGGGCACCGTGCCGACGCCGCGCCCGCCCCACCACGAGGCCTGCGCGTCGGTTGAGACGCCGATTGCGCCGGCGACGTGGGCCGCCCAGCCGTCGCCGGTCTGCACGTGCCAGTGGTCGTGGCGCGCCGGGAAGTACAGGATCGGCTTGCCGCGCGCCGCGTGCACCACCGCGGCGACGTTGCGCATGATCAGTGAGCGCCGCGCCAGCGAGCCGAGGTAGACGGTCTCCAGGTGCGCGAACAGGCTGTAATCCCCGGTGATTGTCATGACCGTCTCAAACGGTGAGATCGCGTCACCCTCACGCAGGGCCCGCACCTCCAGCTGATCCCATCCGGAGACCCACTCGCCACGCTCGTCCAGGCGCCCGGCGGCGAGCTTCAGGATCGCTATCGCCTCGTCTATGCCGCCCAGCAGCGACTGCTGCTTCTGGAAGACCTGCATGACCACGTGCGGGTGGTGGCGCTCGGCCTCCAGCAGCTGCTTGGTGTAGACGAAGTACGCATCCGAGTAGTACCCCTCGCGCAGCCGCGCCACCGGCAGCCTGAAGGTCTCCGGCGCCAGGCGCTCACCGTTAGCTGCGGACATAGGGCGGCAGTCTAGGCAACGCCCCTGCAGCGCCTATAGTCGGATCTCCTGATGACGCGCAGCGCAGCTCTGCGGGCTCTGCGTCACCGAGACTTCCGCCTCCTGTTCTTCGGTCAGACGGCCAGTGCGATCGGCAGCCAGGTGGTGGTGGTCGCGCTGGCGCTGTACATCTCACGCAGCACCGGATCGGCCACGGACCTCGGTGTCGTGCTGGCCGCCAACACGATTCCCTTCGTCGCACTGCTGCTGTTCGGCGGCGTGTGGGCCGACCGGCTGCCGCGCCACCGCGTGATGATCGCCGCCGACATGATCCGCGGGCTGCTGCACCTGCTGCTGGCTGTGCTGATCTTCGACGGCGCCGCGCGGATCTGGGAGATCGCGGTGATCGAGGCGCTGTTCGGCGCCGCCACCGCCTTCTTTCAGCCCGCCTACACCGGCGTGCTGCCGCAGACCGTGCCAGAGCATGAGATCCAGGCCGCGCGGGCGCTCACCCAGGCGAGCTTCAACCTCTCGATGCTGCTCGGGCCGGCGCTGGCCACGGCGCTGGTGCTGGGCGTGGGGGCGGGGTACGCGTTCCTCTTCGACGCCGCCAGCTTCGCGCTGGGCACGGCGCTGCTGGTGCCGATGCGGCTGCGCGAGCGCGGCGGCGGGCAGCCCACGCAGCCGCGCTCGAGCGTGCTCGGCGAGCTGCGCGAGGGTTGGCATGAGGTCGCCTCGCGCCCCTGGGTCTGGGCGACGATCCTGGCGTTCACCGGTGTGCTGATGTGCTGCTACGCGCCGCTGCTGACGCTCGGCCCGCTGCTCGCGCACGAGCTCTACCACTCGCTCTCACTGTTCGGCATCCTCGTGGCTGTCGACGGGCTCGGCTCGGTGATCGCGGCGATCGTGGGCGCCGCGTGGAAGCCCAGGCGCCAGCTGTGGATGGGGCTCGCGCTCACCGTGCTGTGGCCGCTGGCCAACGTCCTCTTCGCGCTGCACGCACCGGTCTGGCTGCTGTTGGCGGCGAACTTCGGCGCCGGTTTCAGCACCGGCCTGATGATGGTCGCCTGGGAGAGCTCGCTGGCACACCACATCCCTCCGGGTGCGCTCTCACGCGTCAGCGCCTACGACTACATGGGCTCGCTGGCGCTGACCCCGGTGGGCTACGTGCTGGCCGGCCCGCTGGCCGGCCAGCTGGGACGCCGTGCCGTGGTGCTCTGGGGCAGCGTGATAGCGATGGCGCTGGTGGTGCTCTCGCTGCTGCCGCGCTCAACCTGGGAGCTTGCGCCGGGGCCGCCGCCGGTGGCCACGGATGGCGAGGGCGGCTGACGGCGGCGGCCTCCGGCGTCCGTTGTGCGCCGGCGCCCGGGCGCGCCCGGCCACCGCTCAGCCGAGCAGCTCGGCAGCCAGATCCGCGTAGAACTCCGCCGCGTAACCCAGGTCGCGCACGTCGATGCGCTCATCGGCGTTGTGCACCAGCGGCGCGGTCTGCGGGAGCGTCTGGTGGCGGTGGGGGAAGAACCCGTAGGCCACCACGTCGGGGAAGGCGGCACGGAAGTAACTGGAGTCCGAGTACCCGGCCAGCAGCGTCGGCACCGTCCGCGCGCCCGGATCGTGGCGCCCGATCCAGCCGCTGATCGCGTCCATCAGCGTTGAGCTGGCGGGGGAGGCGTAACCGTAGACCTGCTCGGTGAACTCGAGCTCTAGGCCGGCGGCGGCGTCACCCAGCAGCTCGCGCATGCGCGCCAGCGCCACGTCCGCGCCGAGCCCCGGCGGCACGCGCGTGTCGACCTTCAGGTACGCCTGGGCCGGGATCACGTTGATCTTCTCCGACGCCTGAATCACGGTCGGGGTCATCGTCACGCCCAGCAGCGGTTCCACCAGCAGCCGCAGCAGCGGGTTGGCCTCGCTCAGCCGCGCGAGCGCACCGGCCGGGTCGCTGGGATCCTCGCCGAGCGCCGCGATCATCGCCAGCGGCACCTCGGTCGGGTCGTAGCCGGCCATGCCCGGCGCGAGCGCCGCCAGCGCCGGCGCGAGCTTCAGCAGCGCGTTGTCACCCAGGCGCGGCATTGAGGCGTGCCCCGCCACCCCGTGCGCGGTCAGCTTCAGCCGGAAGATCCCCTTCTCCCCGCAGCAGACCCCGTAATGGCGCACGCCGGCGTGCTCAAACGGTGCGCCGGCGCCCTCGTTGAGCAGCAGGTCACAGCGCACGCGGTCTGGCCGCTGCTCGGTCAGCCAGCGCGCCCCGACGTCCCCGCCGGTCTCCTCGTCGGCCACGAACACCAGCTTCAGTGCGCCGCGCGCCGGCCGCCAGCCGCCGCGCGCCAGCGAGACCGCGGCCACCGCCTCAGCCGCCACCTGGCTCTTCATGTCAAGGGCGCCGCGCCCCCACAGGAAGCCGTCGGCCAGCTCCCCGCCCCACGGGTCGTGGCTCCAGTCCGGCGCGTTGGCCAGCACCGTGTCCACGTGCCCGAGGTACACCATCGTCGGGCCCTCGCCCTCGCCGGCGAGCGTCGCCACGAGGTTCGGGCGCGCGTCATCCACGCCCAGCAGCTCAGTCTGGAAGCCGGCCTCACGCACGTACTGCTCGAGGTACTCAATCGCCGCTCGCTCGTTGCCCGGCGGGTTGACGGTGTTGAAGCGGATCAGGCGCTGGAGGACGGCCGTGGTCTCGGCCTGCAGATCGGGCATGGCGTGGAGCGTATATCGTCGCCGCCCATGTACGAGCAGGATCTGGCGCTGGCGCTCGAGCTGGCGGACATCGCCGATGAGATCACCATGGCGCGCTACCGCGCCGCTGACCTGCGGGTGGAGACCAAGCCGGACATGACCCCGGTCTCCGAGTCAGACCGGCGCGCGGAGACGGCCATCCGTGAGCGCCTTGCCCGGGAGCGCCCTGCGGACGCGATCGTGGGGGAGGAGTTCGGCGGCGCCCCGGGCCCCGGGCGCGCCTGGGTGATCGACCCCATCGACGGCACCAAGAGCTACGTGCGAGGCATGGACACGTGGTCAACGCTGATCGCGCTGATCGATGACGGCGTGGTGGTGGTGGGCGTGGTGGCGATGCCCTCGCTGGGCAAGCGCTGGTGGGCTACTCAGGGTGGGGGAGCCTTCGCCGACGGGCGCCGGATCCGCGTCTCGGCGGTGGCTGAGCTGGCCGACGCGCAGCTGGTCTGGAGCGGCATCCAGGAGTGGGACGCGGTCGGCGCCGCCGATGCGCTGCTGGCGCTGGCGCGCGGCTGCGCGCGCACCCGGGGCGTGGGCGACGCCTGGCAGTACATGCTCGTGGCGGAGGGCGCGGCGGAGATTGCCGTGGACCCGCAGGTGTCGCTCTGGGACCTGGCGGCGGTCTCAATCGTGGTGCAGGAGGCCGGTGGGCGTTTCACCGACCTGCAGGGCCGGCCCGGTCCCGGCGGTGGCAGCGGCCTGGCCAGCAACGGGCTGCTGCACGAGCAGGCCCGCCTGCTGCTGGCAGCGGCGCCCTGAGCGGCGCTCGCCAGCAGCGGGCCGGGC
>JAJZDA010000166.1 GCA_021851525.1 Actinomycetes bacterium
CGTGGCTCGCCTCGGCTGGCGGATGCGCGCCGGCTGCCGGGCACGCGGAAGCGCTGCGCGCCCGGTGTGACCGGCGGGCGCGGCCTCAGCGCACGACCAGAACCGGACAGCGGGCCTGCGCGGCCACGTGCTCGCTCACGCTCCTGTGGGCGAGCGCTCCGGTCAGGTGACGGCTGCCCAGCACCAGCAGCTCTGCACCGCTGCTGGCCTGCACCAGTGCGCTGAGCGCCGTCTGCGGATCCTCATGGACGTCCAGCTCGGCGCCGAGCTCCCCACGCCACCAACCGTGCCCGGGTGAGCCCGGATCGCCGAGCGCGACCAGCACCCGCAGCTCACGTGCGCTGCGCCGCGCAAGCTCGCCGGCCACCGCAAGCGCCCGCTGGGCCGCGCCCGAGCCGTCATAGCCGACGACGACGCCGGCGCCTGTGAGGGGCCGCTCCCCGGCGATCAGCACGGCGCAGGGCGCCTCGTGCAGGACGGCAGCCGTGACCGCGCCGAGCTGCGCACCGGCCCCGCCGCTGCCGGGGCCGAGCGTCACGAGCGTCGCGCTCTCACCGTGCAGCTCTTCCAGTATCCGCTGCGCCGCAGCTCCGCAGCGCAGGTGCAGCTCGGCCTCGCGCTCACGCACGAGCGTTGCCAGCGCCCGCTCGACGGCGGCAAGCTCCGGCTCACCGGCGGCGGCGCGAGGTGCCGGCGCGCCGGGCTGCGGCTCCTCCACCGCGCAGAGCGTGAGTGTCGCGCCGGCCGGCATCAGCGCTGCCGCGGTGAGCGCCGCGCCCAGCCCCCGACCGTCGAGGTCGACCGCCGCGACCACGCGGTCCCAGGTGATGGTCGCGGCGCTCATCGCGCCCGCGGGTTGAGGACCGTCGCCGTGGCACTCATGCTCAGTGCCTGTTCATCGCCCTGTGACTGCGGCGGATGATGTCCAGCATCTTCAGGTTGATCACCGCGAAGCGCACCAGCTGCAGCGGCAGGAAGGTGCGCTGGAACACGGTGAAGCGCGTGGGCTTGCTGGCGTAGCGTGCCTGGTCTTCGTTCATCGTCTCACTCCGGGATCCGCTGCCAGCCGGGGAGCAGGCGGGCCTTGTACAGGAACATGTGGTGCAGGAGGATCTTGATCCAATGGCCGGCGAGGCCGATCTCACCGAAGGTGAGGTCCATGTCGCGCCCGTACTCCGGGTAGCGCTGGTAGTCGGGCACGATCGGGTAGACGATCATCGATGCCGCCGTGCCGGTGAACGGGTTGGCACCGGCGGACGCCACGCAGGCGGCGCCCATGTCCGCCATCGACGCGGTGTGGCTCGGCTCCGGCGCGCCGCCGATCATGTCCACGATCGAGTGCACGACGGCCTTGCCGATGGTCGCCGACGGCTGCCCGGTGCGCGGCGGCGCGGGCGCGATCAGCGTGCCGTTGGGGCTGGTGCGTGGCGTTGAGATCGCGTGCGGCGGGGCGAACGCGATGCCCGCCGCGAAGATGTTCTGGTAGGCCGGGGACTGGTAGGTGCGTGGCCAGTCGGCGGCGGTCCACTCGCTGAACGGCTTCTGGTTGTAGTCGGCGTCGACGCGCATGAACTCATTGGGCATGAACAGCCGCTCGGTGATGTCGGCACCGTCGCGCGCGTAGGCCTTCAGGCCCACGCCGGTGAACGGCGGCAGCAGCATCGCAAAGTCAAACTCGCGCTCCGCGACGGTGCCGTCGAGCGTCTCATAGTGGATCCTGTCCGGCTCCACCCGGTGCACGTGTGCGCGTGTGATCCAGTCGATTCCGCGCTCCGCGAACAGTGAGGCGTTGAACGTGCTGGAGGGGATCACGTAGCCCTTGTGGCGGATGTGCATGCCGCCCATGCCAAAGTCGCCGAGCTCATACTCGTTGGTGACCCAGGTGATGTCCGCGCGGTCACGCACGCCGCGGCGGCGCAGCTCGAACTCGAGGTTCACGATGTACTCAAACGCCGCGCCCTCACAGGTGCAGGTGCCGTGCCCGACGCCGACGATGAACTTGCGGTGCTCGCCACGGCGCATGCGCTCGACCTCCTCGTCAAGCGCGGCCGAGGCCATGGCCGCGTGGTCGGGCGTGCAGACGGACATGCTGTGCCCACCGTCCGGACCGAGCCCCTCGGTCTTGTCGAAGCGCAGCGATGGGCCGGTGGCGTTGATGAGGAAGTCATATGGAACCTTCTTGACAGTGCCGTCCGCGGCCTGCGCGAGCACGTACGGCGTCTGTGACTCGAGGTCACCCTCAGGGTGGATCGAGCGCGCCGCCGCCTGCACGAACTCGATTCCGGCGCGCTCATAGATCGGCGCCAGCGGGACCGTCACCTTCTGCGGCGCCATCAGGCCGACACCCACCCAGATGTTCGACGGGATCCAGTTGTAGTCGGGCTTGGGTGACACCACCGTGACGGTGTCCTGCTTGCCAAGCCAGCGGCGCGCGAACGCCGCGGCGGTGTGGCCCGCCACACCCGCGCCGAGCACCACCACGCGGCTCATGAGCTCAGCTCCGGCTTGCGATGGGTGGACCTCGAGGTCATTGTCGCCTCCTGCATCGGGTTGAGCGGGCGACGTCTGGTGGGCGCCGTCGCGGATCCTGCGCTCGCGCCGGCTGCGTGCGGCCGAGCAGCACTGCCTCTACCAGCAGAACAATAGCACAAACATGCAGTTGTGAAGTTGTCGGTCTGCGATTTGCCCCACGGTCCGGCCCGCCGGCCGGACCGTCACGCCTCACGCCCGCGGGGCGCTCACCAGACCCGCCCGCAGGCGGCACGCGCGCTGATCAGGAGAGTGACGGCGCGAGGCTCTCCGAGCGCTCCTCATCATGCGCTACCAGGATCGCGCCCTCACCGGTGGTGTAGGCCTCCTCACCGTGCTCCGCCACGTCCATGCCCACCGCCTGCTGGCGGTCATCGGCGCGCAGCGGCATCACCAGCCCGACCAGCCGCAGCAGGATGAAGGTCGCGATGAACGCGTATGCCGGGCCTGCCAGCGCGGCCAGCGCCTGCCACCCGAGCTGCGCCGCATGACCGAAGAAGAGGCCGTTGGCCACCCCGTTCCAGGAGAGCTGGGCAGCGAGCCCTGTGAAGAGGATCCCGGTCATGCCGGCGGTCCCGTGGGCGGCCAGCACGTCCAGCGACTCATCCAGCCGCGTCCGCGGACGCCAGACGATCAGCGCGTAGCTGGGCAGCGCGGCGACGGCGCCGAGCGCCATCGCCAGCAGCGGGCTGATGTACCCGGCCGCGGGCGTGATGCCCACGCAGCCCACGACGATCGCCGTCGCCGCGCCGATCGCGGTGATCCGCCGCTCCCGCACGAGGTCCAGCCCGAACCAGACCACCAGCGTGCAGGCGGGGCAGAGCAGCGTGTTGGTGAACGCCAGCACCGAGGGGTGGCCCACGGAGAAGCCGCTGCCCCCGTTGAAGCCGAACCACCCGAACCACAGCAGCCCCGCGCCGAGCAGCACGTAGACCGCGTTGTGCGGCAGCAGCGCCTGGCGATGGTAGTCGCGCCGCGGACCGACGACCAACGCCGCGGCAAACGCTGAGAAGCCGGAGCCCATCTCCACCGGCACGCCGCCGGCGAAGTCAAGCGTGCCGTTGTGCTGCAGCCAGCCGCCGCCCCACACCCAGTGCGCCAGCACCGGGTACACGACGATCGACCAGGCGGTGATGAACACCAGGAATGCGCCGAAGCGCATCCGCTCGACAACCGCGCCCGAGATCAGCGCCGCGGTGATGATCGCAAACGACGCCTCAAACGCCCAGAACACCAGCCGGGGGATGGCGGTGCCCGGCTGCGGCGCGAAGTTCACATCGTGCAACAGCGCGTAGCGCAGGCCGCCGACCAGCGAGCCGCCGTGGTCGAACGCCAGTGAGTAGCCGATCAGCGCCCAGGTGACCGTGACCACACCCAGCGCGGCGACGCTCATCATGAACGTGTTGAGCGTGCTCTTGGAGCGCACCAGCCCGGAGTAGAAGAGGCCCAGCGCGGGCGTCATCATCAGCACCAGCGCGGTGGCGACCAGCATCCAGGCGGTGTCCCCGGCGCTGATGCCAGCGCCCAACTGCATCCCCCCCATCGCTAGCGGTTCGCTTCCAGCGGAGTGACGGCCTCGGTGTCGGTCTCGCCGGTGCGGATTCGCACCACGCGATCCAGCGGCACGACGAAGATCTTGCCGTCTCCGACCTCACCGGTGCGGGCGCCTTCGCAGATCGCGTCGATCGTCTTCTCCACGAAGGAGTCCGAGACGGCGATCTCAAACCTGACCTTCTCCGAGAGGCCCATCTGCACGGTGGTGCCACGATAGGTCTCCACGCGATCAAGCTCGCCGCCGTGGCCCTGGACCCTGCTCATCGAGAGCCCCCTGACCTCAGCGCGGTAGAGCTTCTCGAGCACGTCGTTGGCCCTCTCCGGACGCACGATGCCGATTACGAGCTTCAATGCACTCCTCCATGGACTGGACAAAGCGCCGAGCGGACGGTCGGCGCGGCCCCATCCTAATGGTCTGTCCCGTGAATGTCCGGCTGCCGCGCGCCGCCACCGGCGGATGCCGGGCAGGCACGCAGCAGCCGTGGCAGCGGTCGGCGCCACGCGCGCCACGGGCGCCCCGCGCTGAGCTAGGGTCACGCCGGTGCATGAGAGCCCCCGGCGCAACCTCGAGCTGAAGGCGTTTGACCCCGACCCGGCACGCTCGCTGGCGGTGTGCCGCCGGCTGCGCGCGCTTGACGAGGGTGTGCTGCGCCAGCGTGACACCTACTTCCGCGCGCGTCACGGCCGCCTGAAGCTGCGTGAGCAGGAGCCCGGCGGCGCGGAGCTGATCCAGTATCAGCGGGCCGACGAGCCCGAGGAGCGGGTCAGCTCCTACCGGATAGTGCCGGTGAACGACGGGGCGGCGCTGCGTGCGGCGCTGGGCGCGGCGCTCGGCGTCGAGCTGACGGTCTCTAAGCGCCGGCACCTGTTCCTCTGGCAGGGGGTGAGGATCCATCTGGATGAGGTTGAGCGGCTGGGGAGCTTCGTGGAGCTGGAGGCGGTGGCCGCGCCCGGCTCGGACCTGAGAGCCGAGCACGACCTGGTCTCGCAGCTGCGCGCGCATCTGCAGATCGTTGACCAGCGCCTCTGTGCGAGCGGCTACGCGCAGCTGCTGGGCGCGCGGACCGAGCCCGACTGAGGCCCGAACCAGGCGCCCAGCGCCTCCCGCAGGCCGGCCGCGCCACCGTCACCCACCCAGGCCACATGGCCGTCGGGGCGCACCAGCAACGCCTCCGGCGCGGGCACCGAGCCGATCACCGGCAGCTCCCATCGGCCGCTGTAGGTGGCCTCCACCAGCTCCACGCGCGTCGCCCACTCGCCGGCCCCCAGGGAGCCGGGACTGCCGAGGTTGAGCAGCAGCGGCCGGGCCTGGTGCAGCAGGGAGAAGAGCCGCAGCGGACCGCGCCGGTGCTGGAGCTCCAGGTCCGGCACGCGCCTGCCCAGCAGCGGATGCCCGTCACCCAGCTCATAGCGGACGTCGAGCCCGCTGAGCAGGCCTGCCAGGTGACGGCGCGGCTCCTCCATCGCCAGCAGCTCGTCAAGCGTCTCGCGCAGGGCCACCATCCGCTCGTCCGGGCGCAGCAGCACGCTGCGCGCCATCGTGTGACGCAGCGAACGGGCGGTGACCGGGTGACGCTCCGCCTGATAGGTGTCCAGCAGATCCTCCGCGCAGGTGCCGGCCACCACCTGGGCGAGCTTCCAGCCGAGGTTGACGGCGTCCTGCAGGCCGAGGCTGAGTCCCTGACCGCCGACCGGGTGATGGATGTGGGCGGCATCACCGGCGATCAGCACGCGGCCGGCGCGATAACTCGCCGCCTGGCGGGTGGCGTCGGTGAAGCGTGAGATCCAGGTCGGGTCGTGCACGCCGAAGTCGTGCCCGTAGACCTCGACCAGCGCGGCGCGGAGCTCCGCCAGGGTCGGCTGCGCACCGCCCTGCAGCCGCGGCTCGGTGGTGACGATCCGCACGGTGCGCCCATCCTGCATGCGGTGCATCGCGTGCACGCCCCGCTGGTCATGGCGGATCCCGGGCTCCGGCTCAGTGGTGCTCTGCACCTCCGCGATCAGCGAGCTCATCGTCGGCGCCCAGCCGGGGAACTCGATTCCGGCGAGCTTGCGCGTCAGGCTGCGCCCGCCGTCACAGCCGACCAGGTAGTGAGCGCGCAGCCGCTCGCCGTCCGCAAGCGTGGCCGTCACCCCCGCCTGATCTTCGCTGAAGCCCACGAACTCACGGCCGTGGTGGACGTTGACCCTGAGCTCCTGCGTCCACTGCGCGAGCAGCCGCTCGATGTGGTTCTGAAACAGCGCCAGCACGTACGGATGGCGGGTCGGGAAGTCGCTCAGGTCGAGCATCGCGCTGCCCGAGTACGCGGCGCCGTGCACCTCACCCGCCTCCAGGAAGCGCTCGGCGATGCCGCGCTGGTCAAGCAGCTCGAGCGCGCGGGCGTGCAGGCCGCCGGCCCGTGAGCCCGCCAGCTCCCAACCCGGTCGCCGCTCGACCACCGCCACGTCCACACCGGCAAGCGCGAGCTCTCCGGCCAGCATCCGTCCCACCGGTCCGCCACCGATGATCACAACCTCATGTTCCAGCATCTGCGTCCTCACTTTCCGCGCCTGGGCGGCGAACCCCCGAAGCGCCGCGAGCGTGGCCACGAGGCGCCCCGCTGCGGCCCGGCCCGCAGCGGCCCGAGCCGCCGCCGATGGTCTGCGCGGCGATTATGTGCGCCCGTGCAGGCCCTCATGAGGACCGCGTCTCCGGTATAAATTGGATGTGGGAAGGGGCCGAGGTCGGCCCCTTTTTCCCGTTCTCGGGATGGCGCGCGCAGGCGCACCGGAGGTCACCCGCAGGCAGCCGTGCAGCGCCGCGGCGGCGATCCGTGAGACGGACTCCACGCCCCCGGAGAGCGCACAGCCGCAGCCGCGGCGGCGCTCCGTGAGACGGACGCCGCAGGCCCACCGCGAGCACGGCCGCAGCCGCTGCCGAGCGTGGCGGTCCGAAGATTCTTCAAATCCGGAGGCTTCCTCCGCTATCCTTTCGGAGGCATCCTCCACTTTGGGTGGACGGATGCCCAGTCCAACACGCGACCCGAAAGGAGCCCCATGACCTCCGTCATGACCGACCTCCCCACGCAGACAAACCGCCGCGCAGCCGCGGGCCGCTTCGCCGACGCGGTGTTGGCCGGCTACCTGCGCGAGATCACCTCGCCGAGCCCTGGCGCCCCCTCCGGCGGACCGTCGCCGGCCGCTGCCACGGGGATCGGCCTCACGCTCACCGCCGCCGCCGAGACCCTGCCCGAGGCGGCGCTCGCGCAGGAGGAGGGCGACATGGCCATGGCAGCGTGGAAGCTGCGTGCCAGAGGCACGCTGCCCGCCTGGCGCGAGGGCGCCAGGGCCTGCGGACGCTACGCGCGCCGCCAGCTCGCGGTCCCGGCCGCAGCCGAAGCGGCGCCGTCAG
>JAJZDA010000167.1 GCA_021851525.1 Actinomycetes bacterium
GCGGGCGCGCCTGGCCCCGGCGGACGCCCCGCAACGTGCGTCCTGATACGTTCCCGCCTCATGGCTTTGGAGATCACCCCGGTCAACGGCAGGGCGGACCTCAGGGCGTTCGTCGAGCTGCCCTACAGGCTCCACGCGGGCACCAACTGGATCCCGCCGTTCAAGCTCGAGCGCTACGCCTTCATGACGCGCGCGCTGAACCCGTTCTTCAAGCACGGCGACGCCGCCTACTTCCTGGCGCGCCGTGACGGCCGCGTAGTGGGGCGGATCACCGCCCAGTACGACCGTAACTTCAATGACTTCCACGGCAACCGCTGGGGCTTCTTCGGCTTTCTGGAGTTCGAGGATGACCAGGAGGTGGTGGACGGCCTGCTGGCCGCCGCCGAGAGCTGGCTGAGGACCCACGGACGTGACCGCATGGTCGGCCCGTACGACTTCACGATCAACGATGAGTGCGGGATCCTGATCGAGGGCTATGAGCACGAGCCGATGATCCGCCAGCCCTGGCACCCGCCCTACTACCGTGAGCGCGTCGAGGCGGCCGGTCTGATCAAGGCGATGGACGTCTTCCACTGGCACCTGAACATGTCCGATCGTGAGACCAAGCTGCTCCCGATCCTGGAGGAGCTGGCGGTCGCCTCCCAGCAGAAGCACGGGATCACCATCGAGAAGATGTCGTTCTGGCGGCTGGGCAGGGACCTCAAGGAGTTCAACCGGATCTACAACGCCGCCTGGTCCAAGAACTGGTGCTACTCACCGTATGACAGCCATGACGTCGCGGACATGGCCATCACCTACAGGCTGATCTTCGACCGCCACTGGTTCATGCTCGCCCGCAACCCGGAGGGTGAGGTGGTTGCCGCGGCCATCACGATCCCCGACATCAACCAGGTCTACAAGCAGATGAAGGGCGGCCTGCTGCCGATGGGCTGGTGGCACTACCTGCGCCGCAAGCGGACGATCGACCGAGCCCGCGTCGGCTTTCTCGGAGTGCTGCCCGAGTATCAGCACACCGGCGTGGCGGCGCAGCTCTACATCGAGCACTTTGACATGTGCAGGCAGACCCCGATCCGCACCGGTGAGCCCGGCTGGATCCTCGAGACCAACACCAGCATGAACCGCGGCCTCGAGGCGATGGGCGGCCATGTGAACAAGCGCATGCGGATCTACGAGCGCCTGCTGGAGGAGGGCGCCGAGCCCTCGGCGCCCGGTGAGAAGGTTCGCCGCTACGTGCCCAAGCCCGCGGCCGGCTGAGCGGGCGCGGAGCGTCCGCCGCGCGGGCGCTGCCACGCCACCCGGCTTCCCGGGCCGCCGCTTTCAGACGTTCACCGCCCGCAGCGGGCGATTAAGGACCGACGGGACGCCACTCACGTGGCGCCCCGGCGGTTGAGGGAGGAGAGGGTGCTGCATTCGCCGGCGAGGATATGAGGCCGGCGAACCTCTCCCACGTACCGGTCTCCTGGCCGGACGCGGGGTAAGTCATTGCGTGAGCAAATATTAGCTCATCAAACCTTGTCACGCACCTGCGCCTGACGCGACTGCGCCGCGGAGACGATGTCCTCAAAACGCGAGGTGATCGCGCTCGAGCGCTGCTCGAGATCCTTGCGGCGCTGGCGCACCTCACGCTCGAACCTCACGCGCCTGCTGCGCACCTGCTTCTCGAGGCGGTTACGGGCACGCGCGCCGCGCTTCTCGTAGCGCGTCAGCTCCTTTTCGAGCCCCGCGGCGGTGCCGTACTTCTTGCGCAGCTTGCGCAGCGCAGAGGTGAGATCGTCCCGCACAACCAGGCCGGCGCCGAGCGGCACGGTCACGGCGCGCTCCGCCAGTTCCGAAACCTGCTCAGCGACTGACTTGCTGACGACGGGCGTCTCGGTCTCAGTGGTGTTGGTGTTGGTGGTCATCTCGGTATCCAGGATAGACGGCGAACACATGTTTGTAACCCGTTTGGCCGGCACGGTTACACGACCGCCTCATCAGGGTTTCGTGACGTTCACATCTCGGTCGGGGCCGGCCCGCGGCCCGTCCGCTTGATCGCGGTCCTGCGACGCTGAGATCTCGATCGGGGCCGGCGCCGGACCCCGTCCGGTTCATCCCGGCTGCGCGACGCTCGCACCTCGATCGGGGCCGGCGCCGGACCCCGTCCGGTTCATCCCGGCTGCGCGACGCTCACACCTCGATCGGGGCCGGCGCCGGACCCCGTCCGGTTCATCCCGGCTGCCAGGTGCGCGCCAGCCAGAGCTCGGGAGCCTCGAGCTCAGCGAGCGTCGGCAGCGCCTGCGGCGAGGAGAAGACATGGTGCAGGGCGTCCTTGCCGCCGAGCTCCACCACGCGGTCGCAGAAAGCCTTGCCCTGCGCGTACTGGCGCAGCTTCATCTCGAACCCGAGCAGCCTGTTGAGGTAGCGCGCGATGCCGCGCTGCTCCCGGCGGCGGCGGTCAAGCGCGCCGCGCAGCCGCGGCAGCGACGGGAGCAGCTCCGGGGCCACCGCGTCCATCACGTGTTCGGCGTGCCCCTCAACCACCGCCATCACCGCCTGCGCGCGGTCAAGCAGCTCGCGCTCCCGCTCGCTGGTGACGATCCCCACCAGGTCGGCCCGCAGCACCGCACGGGTCACATCGGTGATCCGCTCGAGCGACGGCAGCGCCAGCCGGCGTGGGCGCTCGATCCGCTGCTCGGCGCTGCGCAGCAGCTCCCGGATCTGCTCCGCCAGGTACTCACGCAGCCACGGGACGCCGCCGAACTGAACCGCGTGGGTGACCTCGTGCAACGTCACCCAGGTGACGAACTCCTGCGGGTCTGCGTTGAAGCGCCTGACCGCCTCGGCCAGGTTCGGCGCGACGAACAGCAGCCGTGGCTGGCGGCCCTCAGCGTACTCATCAAGCAGGATCAGCTCGTACTGTCCCAGCACCCGCTGCGCC
Source organism: Actinomycetes bacterium (assembly GCA_021851525.1). Lineage (GTDB taxonomy): Bacteria > Actinomycetota > Thermoleophilia > Solirubrobacterales > Solirubrobacteraceae > Palsa-465. The sequence continues at coordinate 2,918 of JAJZDA010000167.1, forward strand.
AGGAAACCGAGCATCACCCCGATCTCCGCGCTGGAGACCGCCTCCAGCCACAGCCGGCCCGGGCCGCGGGCCGGGCCAAGGCGCCCGGCGGCGCTCTGCAGCAGCGGATCGATCAGCGTCCGCGTGCTGGCGATGTTGGCGCGTGCCCACTCTCGCCGGTCGACCGCCTCCGGGGCCGGCACCGGCACCGACAGCCGCAGCCCCGTGTAGGCCAGCACGCGTCGCTGCGCGTCCTCTGCCAGCGCGTCAAGGTCCACGCCGCGCAGGACGGGCTCCGCATCACGCGGCGTGCCCGCGATCCGCGCCGCGATCCATTCCGCCACCACCCAGTCGATCATCGCGCCCGGCACACTTCCTCCAGCTCGCTCAGACCGGCCTCGCTGCGCGCCGCCACGATCGGCGAGTGCGGCACCTGATCAAGCGGGGCGCCCAGACGCTCCGCGCACTCCGGGAAGCTCACCAGGCCGCCGGCCTCACGCACGATCAGCTGCGCGGCCGCCACATCGACGGCGCGGCAGCGGCGCAGCGACACCAGCCCATCGAAGCGGCCCGCCGCCACCTGGCACAGCGACGGCGCCATCGCGCCAAACGCGCGCAGCCGGTAGGCGCGGGTCACCAGCAGGTCGATCGAACGCTCGATCCAGCGCGGGTCAGCCGCCTCGATGCCGACCACCTCCAGCCGGCCATCCGGTCCGCGCAGCTCGGTCGCGCCCAGCTCGAGCGGCACGCCGTTGAGCTGCGCCCCGCGGCCGCGCTCAGCCCACCACTCCTCCCGCGCGCCGATGTCGTTCACGTAGGCAAACGCCACGTCGGCCATCGTCGGCCCGTCGGCGACCGCCACCGAGAGCGCGTAATGAGTCAGCCCGCGCTTGGCGTTCAGCGACCCGTCCAGAGGGTCGATCACGACAAGCAGCTGTGGCTCGCCGGGCGCCTGCGCGGCACCGAAGTCGACCGCACCGCGCTCCTCTGAGATCGCGGCGAAGCGGTACCCGCGTGCATGCAGCTCACGCAGCTGCTCGAACACGATCTCCTCGGCCGCCGCGTCGATCTCCAGCGTGCGATCACCGCCCTCCCCGCGACTGCCCGTCTCCGTCGAGCGCTGCGCGGTGCTGGTCAGCGCGCTCAGCATCTGCTGCAGCTCGGCGGCCGCCCGCCTGCAGGCAGTGAGCCAGTCAACGCCGCTTGCCGGGGGAGCCTGATCCATTCGCAACTTATGCTGTCAGACGCCGTGACTGAGACCGTCGCCACCAGCGTGCAGGCTGATTCGCTGATCACCCACCTGGGCGGTCCGCTGCTGATCCGCGGGGCGGCGGGGACCGGCAAGACCCGGCTTCTGACCGAGCGCTTCCGCTGGCTCGTGGCGCAGGGGGCTCGCGTCGAGCGGCTCGCGCTGCTGACGCCCTCGCGCGGCCGTGCACGCGCTCTCAGCGCGGCCCTCGAGGAGCAGCTGCACGACGGTTACAGCGAGCTGCTGGTGCTCACGCCGGAGCAGCTCGCGGGCGTCGTGATCAGGCGCGCCGGCAACCCGGGAGCCGTCGCCGACGCGCTGCTGAGCGCGGCTGACCGCGTGGCGATGCTCGCCCAGCGGATCGATGAGCTCCCGCTGGCCCACCATGACTTCGGGGGCAGCGCCGCAACGATGCTCGGCTCGCTCGTGCGCCGGATCGACCGCCTCAACGCGGAGCTGATCAGCGCCGAGGTCTTCGCCGCCTGGGCGGCCGGCCAGAACAGCCCGCGTGAGCGGGAGTTCGCCGAGCTCTACGCCGCCCACAACCGCATGCTGCGCGAGCAGGGCAGCTGCGACGCCGGCGGGCTGATGCGGCTCGCGCTGCAGCTGAGCGCCGAGGACGACGCCGGCGCCACGCGCCCGTTCGAGCACCTGCTCGTGGACGATGCGCAGGAGCTGGACCTGGCCGCCGCCACGCTGGTGCGCCTGCAGGGCGGCAGCGGGCTGACCGTGGCCGGCGACCCCTGCGGCGCGCTGCGGCGCTTCCGCGGCGCCGGCGCTCAGCGCCTGGAATGGTTTGAGGGGGAGGGCGTCAGGTCGGTCACGCTGCTGGGCGGACATCGCTGTCCCAGCCGCGTGATGCAGACCGCATGGATGCTGGCCGGTGGCGGAGCGGGCAGCGACCCCGAAGACCTCGCCCAGCGGGGCGAGGTCGAGTTCTGGCGCTGCGCCGGCGAGCGCGCCCAGGCGCAGGCGGTGGCTGCGGAGATCGAGCGGCTGGTCTCACGCCAGCAGGTGGCGCCCGGGCGGATCGCGGTGATCGTCGCCGACGGCTCGCGTGAGGGGCAGGCGGTCGCGGTGGCGCTGGAGGAGCGGGCCGTGCCGCACCTGCTGCTGGGTCAGGAGACCTTCTTCCAGCGCGCTGAGGTCCGTGACCTGCTCGCCTGGATGCGGCTGCTGGCGGACAGCGGTGACGCCCCCGCGGTGGTGCGCGCGCTCGCCCGCCCGCCGGTGGAGTTGCGGTCGGTGGACATCGCGCGCTGCACGCAGATCGCCCGTCGCCGCAAGCTCGACATGGTCGCCGCGCTGGCTGCCGCGCTTGAGTCCCCGCAGGTTCCGCCTGAGGCGCGTGAGCGGATCAGGCTGTTCCTGAAGCTCTACCGGGCATCCGTGGCGCAGATCGACACGATGCGCCCCGACCTCTACGTGCACCGCCTGATCGAGCGGCTCGGCCTGCGCCGCCAACAGCTGTTCGCGGCGCACGCGGACGCCGTGGAGCGGCTGCGTGCGCTGGCGCGCTTCGGTGAGCTGGCGACCGCCCACGCGGCGCGGCTGCCGCAATCCAGCGCGCGGGAGTTCGCGCGCTCCGTGGCCGCGGTCGCTGAGCACGGGGTCGGCGGACTTGAGGAACCGGACCCGCGCCGCCAGGATGTCGTGCAGATCTTCGGCTTCGAGGTCGCCGCCGGGATCGAGGTTGATCACGTGTTCGTGCTCGGGTTGCAGGGCGCGTTGGCCGGCTCGCACGCACTTGACGCGGAGCCGCTGCCTGACGCCCTGCTCAGTGAGCCGTTGCCGGCGGATGCTGAGGGCGCCCGTCGCTGGCGGTTGCGCCAGCAGCTCTACGTGGCGGCCTCACGCGCACGCGAGCGGGTTGTGCTCAGCCACGCCGGCGAACTCGCGCTGGAGGAGGTGGAGGCCGCGCGGGTCGCGCTGGACGAGGAGTGGATGAGCTTCGATGAGGAGCTGTTCGGTCCCGCGGAGACGCTGCAGGCGACCTACCGCCTGCTGCGCGACGAGCTTCTGCACGGCACGATGCGGGCCGGGGGCCGGCTGGCGGAGCTGCGGCTCGACACCGACCTCGACGTCTCCCACGCGATCGTCCGCTACCTGGAGCTGTTGAAGCTCGCGGCGCTGATCGCAAGGCCGCCGGAGCAGCCGGTCCAGGATGCCCTGCGGGACGTCAACGCGCGCATCGAGCAGGCGCTGACCGCTGAGCAGCGCGAGATCTTCGCCAGCTCGCCGCTGGACGAGTACCTGCTCGGGGTCGACCGTGACGTGCGCCGCCGCGCCCAGGTGATCGCCGCCCGGGACGAGCCGTCGCTGGAGCGCTTCCTGCCGATGCGTGGGGGCGGCGTGCTGCTCTCCGCCACGGACATCGACACCTACAGGGCCTGCCCGCTGAAGTACAAGTTCGCGCGGGTCTTCCGGATCCCTCAGGAGCCGACGATCCACCAGCGCTTCGGGATCGTCGTGCACCAGGTGCTGGAGCGTTATCACGCGGCCGATGCGCAACCCGGCTCGCTGGCGGAGATGCTGGCGCTGCTCGACCAGTCGTGGCGGCGGGGCGGCTTCGGTGAGAGCGATGAGGAGCGCCAGCTGCGTCAGAAGGCGATAGCCGCGCTGACCCGCTACCACGAGCGCGTGCAGTCAGATGAGGGTGAGCCCGTCTGGTTCGAGCGCCAGTTCAGCTTCAGGTTGGGCCCCCATCTGGTGCGCGGCCGGGTCGACCGGGTCGACCGGCTGCCGTCTGGTGAGTACGAGCTGATCGACTACAAGACCGGCCGCCCCAAGAGCGCGCAGCAACTGGTCGATGACGTGCAGCTCTCGCTCTACGCGGTGGCCGCGCGCGAGGCCTGGGGGCTCGAGGAGACCCGCGGCGTCTACCACTACCTGCTTGACGACCAGAAGGTCGCCGTGGCCGCTGATGCGGCGCGCAGCGACTGGATCCGTGCGGTCGCGACCGACGTGGCCGAGGGGATCCGCGCGCAGGAGTTCGAGCCGACCCCGTCGCAGCGCGCCTGCTCGCTGTGTGACTACCGGCTGGTGTGCCCGGCGGCCGAGCGCTGAAGCGTGGGTGGGTGGCCGCCGCGTGGGTGGGTGGCCGCCGCCGCGTGGGTGGGTGGCCGCTGCGCTGGCAGGTGGCCGCCGCGTGGGCAGGTGGCCGCCGCGCTGGCAGGTGGCCGCCGCGTGGGTGGGTGCC
>JAJZDA010000168.1 GCA_021851525.1 Actinomycetes bacterium
TGGCGGGCAAGAACGCAGGAGCCGTGGCGTGGCAGCGCCACGCGAGGCGACGAGGACGCCGCCCGGCGCCGCCAGGGGCGGCTCGAATCGACAGATATTTCGGCGACAGACCACTAGCGCCCCTCGATCTCGCGCAGCTCCTCATCGGTCAGGCGCAGGCCCGCCGCGGGCAGCAGCGGGTCGACCTGCGCGGGGGTGCGGAAGCCCACGATCGCTCCGTGCACCGCCGGGTTGGCCAGCGTCCAGGCCACCGCCACCACGCCCGGGGTGGTGTCATGGCGCTGCGCAACCGCGCGCAGGCGCTCCACCAGTGCAAGGTGCTCGGAGAGCTGCGGCTCCTGGAAGCGCGCATCACGCTTGCGCCAGTCGCTGTCGGGGAAGCGCTCCACGCGCTCCCGGCTCATCGCCCCGCTGAGCAGGCCGGAGCCCATCGGCGAGTAGACGATCACGCCGATGCCGTTGGCCTGCGCGTGGGGCAGGATCTCCGCCTCAACATCGCGCGCGACCAGCGAGTATGGGGGCTGCAGCGTCTGCACCGGCGCGATCTCCGAGATCAGCTCGAGCTGCTGCGTGTTGAAGTTTGAGACGCCGATGTTGCGCACCATGCCCTGGGAGCGGAGCTCCACGAGCGCCCCCCACCCCTCCTCGATGTCCGCTTCCGGACGTGGCCAGTGGATCTGGTAAAGGTCGATCGCATCGACTCCCAGGCGCCTGAGGCTGGCCTCCGCCTCGCGCATGATCGAGTCACGCGCGAGGCTGCGCACCACCTTGCGGCCCGGGCCCTCGAGCAGCGAGCACTTGGTGAAGACGTAGGGACGGTCGCGCTCGGGAACGCCGGCCAGCGCCCTGCCCACCATCTCCTCGGAGCGCCCGAAGCCGTAGCCCGCGGCGGTGTCTATCCAGTTGATCCCGGCTTCAATCCCGTGCTCAATCGCGGCGACCGAGTCCGCGTCGTCCTGGGGCCCCCAGCCGAACTCCCAATCGCCGCCGCCGATCGCCCACGCGCCAAAGCCGATGCGCGTGATCAGCATGCCGGTGCTGCCGAGCTCTGTGGTCGCGAGGTCTGTCTGCATCGCTGCTCCTTGGTCGCTGGCTGAGCGCCCGGGTCGGTGAAGTCCACCGCCGGACCAGAAACGAAACTAGCAGTTTTGTAAATCAGGTGGCGGCGGCGCACCCGCGCAGTGGCGGCTCACTGCGCGGCGGTCAGCGGCGGCTCACTGCGCGGCGGTCAGAGAGAAGACGGGCGGCAACCGCGTCGCCGCCGTGATCCAGCTCGCGCCGGCGTCACCGGAGCCGAACACCTCACCGGAGGTTGAACCGAAGTAGAGCTGCAGCGAGGCTCCCTCCGACGCCGCGGTGAACGCCTGGCGCAGCACCGTCAGGTAGGCGTGCTTGGCCGGCAACCCGACCCCGCGAGCAGCCCAGCTCGCTCCGCCGTCACGGGTTTCATAGACGCGCACACGCCCCTCGGGCGTCACGCGATCCATGTCTGCGACCAGCGGGATGACGAAGGCGCAGTCCGGATCCGCAGGGTCGACCACCAGCGGGAAACCGAAGTCCGAGGGCAGCCCACGACCGATCTCAGACCAGCTCTGACCGGCGTCATCTGAGCGGTACACGCCGCCATGGAACTGCATGAACAGGCGCTGCGGGCGGCGTGGAGCGCGCTCCAGGTGGTGCACGCAGAGGTCATCAGTCTCCTCCGGACCGGGCGCCTGGGGCAGGTAGCGCGCCCTCAGGCCGGCGTTTCCGCGCCGCCAGCTCGCGCCGCGGTCATCGGTCAGCCAGACACCGGCCGCTGACACCGCCACCGCGAGCCGGTCGGGTTCGCCTGGCCAGGTGGTGATGGAGTGCAGGCAGAGCCCGCCACCGCCTGGCTGCCAGGTCGGGCGCGAGGGCTCATTCCAGAGGGCGGCGTTGAGCTGCCAGGACTCACCGCCGTCATCGCTCTCGAAGAGCACCCCGGGGTCCGCGCCCATGTACAGGCTGCCAGGCCGCTCACCCAGCGCGATCACCCAGATCCGCTCGAGTGCCAGGCCGCAATCCGACGGCAGCTCGACGCCATCGGCCTGCTGCCACTCCCCGGCCGGGTCACCGTCGGTGTAGAACAGCTTGGGGCCGTAGAACGGCGAGGTCACACCGGCGAAGATGCGGCCGCTGCGATGGTCACGCAGCGCGAAGTCCACCGGCTGACCGGGGAACGACCGGCTGGTCAGCTCAAAGCCGGCGTGCGGCTCACCCTCGAGCAGGAACAGCCCCTTCTTGGTACCCACCGCCAGCTCAGTCACCTGCAACCTCCTGTTATGGCCGGGATCACCTCGATGCGGTCACCCGGAGCCACCGGGGTCCGCTCAGCGCCGCGCTCGCCGTTGACGAACACGTTGATGTGCCGGCGGATCTGTCCGCGCTCATCGAGCACCCAGCCACGGACACCGGGATGAGCCGCCTCGAGCGCGAGCAGCAGCGCGATCACGCTCGTGCCCTCGAGCTCATGCTCGCCCTGCCCGTCGGCGAGCGCACGCAGGGGACCACGGATGCAAACCACCGCCATCGTCCGATCCTAACCCGAGCCCGGCCATGAGCGGGGATCAAATCCAGCCGCGGCAGCCGCCCGCGGCGGACCACCGAGGGGACCACAGAGGACGACCACAGAGGACCACAGAGGACGACCACAGAGGCGGACCACAGAGGAGCACAGAGGCGGACCACAGAGGAGCACAGAGGCGGAGCACAGAGGAGCACAGAGCTACAACTACTTGCAATCTGCAATCATAGGTATATGCAGCCTTCGCCTGAGGCAACCAACTCCGCGGAAGTGGCCCCCGACTCACCGAACTCCGCGGCAGCGGCCCCCGACTCACCGCGACGCGAGCTGCCCGAGTCCCAGCGCGAGCTGGCCGACGCGTTCATCTCCGCCAGCCGCGCGCTGGTGGCGGTGGCGGCCCGCAGCCTGGCGGACCTCGGCGAGGAGATCACGCTGCCCCAGTACCGGGCGCTGGTGGTGCTGGCCACCCGCGGACCGCAGCGCGCCGCCGACCTCTCCACCGCGCTGAGCGTCACCCCCGGCACCGGCAGCCGCATGATCGAGCGGCTGGTGCGCAAGCAGCTGGTGCGCCGCACCCGCTCGCACGCCGACCGCAGGTCCGTGAGCGTGCACCTGACCGCAGCCGGCCGCGAGGTGGTGGCGCAGGTCACCGCGAGCCGCCGTGAGCAGATCTCGCAGATCCTCGAGTCGATGCCGACCGACGGCCGCGCTGCGCTGAGCGCCGCGCTGCGCTCCTTCGCCGAGGCCGCAGGCGAGGCACCCGAACCGGACTGGGCGCTGGGGTGGAGCACGTGAGCGCGCTCAACCTCGCGATCCGTCGCGGTGCGGCGCAGACGCTCTCCGGACTTCGCACCGCCCCCTACCTGCGCAAGTGGCTGATGCTGGGCAGCGCGATCGGCGTGGTCGCGGGGCTGGGCGCGGTCGTCTTCTACGAGGGGCTGCACCTCGCCACCACGCTGCTGCTGACCGACATCGGCGGCTACCGTCCCGCGCAGACCGCGGGCGAGGGCGGCTTCCGGGTAGCGAGCGGCTTCTCCCGGCCGTGGGCCATCCCGCTGGTGGTGGCCGCCGGCGCGCTGATCGCCGGGCTGCTGGTGTTCAGCTTCGCTCCCGAGGCGGAGGGACATGGCACCGACGCGGCGATCAAGGCCGTGCACACCAACCCCAAGGGCGTACGCGCACGGGTGGTGGGAATCAAGCTGCTGGCCAGCGCGATCACGATCGGCTCCGGCGGCTCGGGCGGGCGCGAGGGCCCGACCGCCCAGATCTCCTCCGGCTTCGGTTCGATCATGGCCCGCGCGCTCAACCTGACGCCGCGTGACTCCCGGATCTGCGTGGCCGCCGGGATCGCCTCGGGGATCGGCGCGATCTTCCGCGCGCCGTTCGGCGGCGCGCTGCTGGGGGTGGAGCTGCTCTACATCGACGACGTGGAGATTGAGGCGCTGGTGCCGAGCCTGATCGCCAGCGTCGTCGGCTACGCGCTGTTCAGCGCGATCACCAACAACTACACGCCGGTGTTCGGCTCCCACAACGGGCTCGGGGCCACGCACATCCTCGGGCTGGCGCTGTTCATCGCCGTGGGGCTGGGATCGGGAGCCGTGGGCAAGCTCTACACGCTCTGCTTCTACTGGACCGCCGAGCGCTTCAAGGGCCTGAGGATGCCGCTGGCGCTCAAGCCGGCAGTCGCCGGGCTGGCCGTCGGGGCGATCGGGCTGGCAATCCCGGGCGTGCTGGGCACCGGCTACGGCGAGCTGCAGGCGCAGATGATCCTTCACCGGCTGGAGAGCATGCCGTGGCTGATCGTGCTGGCGCTGCCGTTTGCGAAGCTGCTGGCCACCTCACTGAGCATCGGCTCGGGCGGCTCGGGCGGCATCTTCGGCCCGGGCATGGTGATCGGCGGGGCCACCGGCGCGCTGCTGTGGCGCTTCGGTCACCTGATCGGCGTGAGCTCGCAGTACCAGCTGCCGTTCATCATCGTCGGGATGGCGGCATGCTTCGCGTCTATCGCGCACGCCCCGATCGCCGTGCTGGTGATGGTCGTGGAGATGACCGGCAGCCTGACGCTGCTGCCCGCTGCGACGGTCGCTGTGGCGTTCGCGATGCTCGTTGTCGGTGACACGACGATCTACCGCAGCCAGCTGCGCAGCCGCAGCGACTCTCCCGCCCACCGCTTCGGCTTCGGGCTCGAGCAGACGTCCACCACGGTGGGCGACATCATGGCCACCCCACGATTGGTGCTGCAGGGCGAGCTGACGCTCGCGCAGGCACTTGAGCAGCTCTCCGGCGCCCGCGTCAGCGGCGCACCGGTCACCAACGCGGACGGCACCTTCCTCGGCGCGGTCGAGCTCACGCAGCTGACCGGCGCGCTGGAGCAGCGCCGTGAGGTGACCGTCTCCCGGCTGGCCGACCCGGGCGCGATCACGCTGCCGCCCGAGGCTGGGATCGACGCCGCGGTGGATGCCCTGCCGGTCAGCCCGGGCGGCTGGCTGACGGTCCTGGACGACCGGATGCGGGTGCTGGGGATCGTGTCCACCGCGGAGCTGCTGCGCGGCGCACGGCAGACGATGCGCTCCGCCTGGACTGAGATCCTCGCCGCCGCCGAGAACACCACGGTGATCGACGGGATCGTCGCCGCCGGCTCCCCGGCCGATGGCGCGTCGATAGCCGAGCTTGACCTGCCTCCGGGCACGATCGTGCTGTCCGCCACGCGCGCTGGCGCGGTGCGCTTCCCCGGCGCCGAGGACCAGCTCAGCGAGGGTGACCGGGTCAGCGTGCTGACGACGCCCGGGCATGCCGCCCAGGCGCAGGCGGCGCTCGGGCTGAGTCCTGACCCGGACCCCGCCGCAGAGATCCTTGTCCCGGGTCCCAGCGGCGGCTGAGCCCGGCGGTCTGCGGGGCTCCCGGGCCGCCCTCGACGCTCGGGCTGCCTGTGAACGTCTGATTTCCGTCGCGTTGACGAATGCTGAGCGCCTGTTAGTGGTCAGCTGACGCTCGGTTAGCGCCGCCGGCAACCAGCAACTCTGCGCAACCGCCCGGTTTCGCGCGGGTGAAAACGCAGTACGGGACAGAGAGGAGCTGGGAATGCGTCATCACCTGTTGGGTCGGGCGGCGCTGGCGGCCGGGCTCGCCGCCATCGCGCTACCGGGCGCGGCGAGCGCCGCGATCCACCGCCAGCACGGCCTCACGATCGCGGCGACGCCGCGCCTGATCAGCGCCGGGCAGGGCGTGCTGATCTACGGTCACCTGCGCGGCCCGGGCAACGCCGGGCAGCGGGTCGTGCTGTATCACCGGATCAACCCGGCACCGAGCTTCACGCCGGTCAGCACGACGCGCACCAACGCCCAGGGCTACTACGAGTTCGTGCGTGCCGACGGGGTCGTCAACTCCAACCGCAACTGGTTCGTGGCGGGCCCCGAGGCAACCCACAGCCGGATCGTGCATGAGCGGGTCAGCGCGCTGGTGACCCTCAATGCCGCCAGCTCCGCGACCACCACCGGCACGCCGGTGGCGTTCAAGGGGACCGTGTTCCCCGCGCACCCACACCAGCGCGTGCTGATCCAGGCGCAGGACGGCGTCAGCGGCAACGGCTGGCGCACGGTGACCGTCACCGCAACCGGTGCCGGCAGCAGCTTCGCCGTGAGCCACGCCTTCCGTCTGGCCGGCGACTACACGCTGCGCGCGCTGCTGCCGACGGACGCGCGCAACCTGGCGGGCGCCTCGGCGTCGCTGACGCTCGGCGTGCAGCAGCGGCAGGACCCGTCCTTCACGATCGGCTCACCCAGTCCCGTGATTGCCGACGGCCAGAGCGCGACCATCACCGGCACGCTCTACGCACCCGGTTCCAGCACCACGCCCCAGGGCGGCGTTCAGGTGGGGCTATACGGCAGGCAGTGGGGCGGCGGCTTCACGCTGCTGGCGACGGCCACCACCGCCCCGGACGGGAGCTACAGCTTCACGCAGACGCCGCTGCATTCGACCGTCTATCGCGTGCGGACGACGGGCGCCGGCGCGCAGCTGACCGCGCCGCTCTACCTCGGCGTGCGGGACGTGGTGTCCGTCAGCGCCTCAGCACAGAGCGTCAACGTGGGTGACAGCGTCACGCTCAGCGGCACCGTGGCCCCCGGCCACGCCGGCCACGTGATCTTCCTGCAGCGCCAGGACAGCGCCGGCAACTGGGTCGATCTGGAGCTCGGGTTCGTGCACCGCGGCTCACGCTACGCGCTGAGCTACACGTTCGGGCAGCCGGGCAGCGTGAACCTGCGCGTGCAGGTTCCGGGCGGTCCGGTGAACCTCGGCGCGGTCTCGACCACGGAGGGCATCACCGTCTCCGGCCTGGCCGCGGTGAGCACGCTGCCGCCGGCCTCCTGAGGCGCTGGCCGTTGGCTGTCCGGCCGCGCTCGCGGTGCGCGGCCGGACAGCCCCGCGGTGGGTGCCCGGCCTGGCCCGCGGCGCGCGGCCGGAGGTCCCTGGCACCGGCTGCCGGCCCGGCCCGCGGCGCGCGGCCGGAGGCGCTCGACCCGCCACCCACCGGGCAAAACGACTTTTGTGGCTTGACAACCAAAAGTCTCATCAGATATAGCTTTTGGCGTGAAAAACCTTCCC
>JAJZDA010000169.1 GCA_021851525.1 Actinomycetes bacterium
CGGGACGCGGCGTCCGACCGGCCCGCCGCGGGCCCCCCGGACCGGCCGCCGGCGCGCTCGCCGACCACGGCGCCAAGCAGATGCCCACCCGAGTCACATCCTGGCGCCGCGACGCTGACATCATCACGGTCGCAGTCGGTCGAACTCGGAGGTCAGGAGGATGGCTTTGCTCGACGGGAGGATGGCTTTGCTCGACGGGAGGATCAGGTGATGTACGCAGCGGTACGCGGCGGCCGTCCACGTGGCGGACGGCGATGCTGATCCGCCACGCCGATCCCGCGCAGGACGCCGCCGCCTGCCTGGAGATCTACGCCCGCTACGTGGACGGCTCAGCCGCCAGCTTCGAGGAGACAGTCCCGAGCCTGAACGAGTTCAGCCAGCGGATCGCGCGCATCAGCCGCACCCACGCGTTCCTGGTGGCGCAGGACGGCGAGCGCATCGCCGGGTACGCCTACGCGGGCAGCCACCGCGAGCGTGCCGCCTACCGCTGGACCGCGGAGACGACCGTGTACCTGAACCCTGAGTACCACCGTCGCGGCCTCGGCCGCGCGCTCTACGCGGCGCTGCTGCCACTGCTGGAGCGCCAGGGCTACCGGCTGCTGCTGGCCGGGATCACGCAGCCCAACCCGGCGAGCGTCGCGCTGCATGCCGCAGTTGGCTTTGAGGACGTGGGCGTCTACCGCCGCGCGGGCTGGAAGGCCGGCGCCTGGCGAGACGTCCTCTGGATGGCCAGGCAGCTGGGCCCCGAGACGAGTGAGACGCAGATGCCGCCGGCGCCGGGGCCGCCGCAGCGGCTGCCGGCCCCGATCGAGCTCTGAGCGCGACGATGCCGCCGATGCCAGCAGCCGCGCAGCCCGCCTCACGCCACGCCGCGATCGCCGCGCAGCTGCGCGGCGAGATCCAGGCCGGGCGCCTGGCGACCGGAAGCGAGCTGCCCTCCGAGGCGGAGCTCTCGCAGCGGTTCGCGGTCTCGCGCGGGACGGTGCGCCAGGCGCTGGGGGCGCTACGCGCCGAGGGTCTGATCAGCGGCGGGCGGGGACGGCGCCCGGTCGTCGCCCGCTCGAGCCTGACGCAGAGCTTCGACCAGCTCAACTCGTTCACCGCCTGGGCCAGCGGCCTGGGAAGGCTTCCCGGGGCCCGCACGCTTGAGCTGGCCAGGCGTCCCGCCTCCGAGCGGGTGGCCGCGGCGCTCGCGATCGAGGCCGGCACGCCGGTCTTCCAGTACAAGCGCGTACGGCTGCTCGATCACCAGCCGGTGATGATCGAGCACACGACCCTGATCGAGCCGGTCGGCCGGCTGCTGCTGGACTGCGACCTGGACCACGGCTCCGTCTACGCGCAGCTGGCGGAGCGCGGCGTGCTCTTCCACGAGGCGCAGCAGTCGATCAGTGCGGTGGCCTCGAGCGCCGAGCAGTCGGCGCTGCTGGAGGTGGCGCGGCGGGCGCCGTTGCTGGAGGTCAGGCGTGTGGCGTTCGACGCACGCGGCAGCGCCCTGGAGTATTCGCTCGACACCTACCGGGGCGACGTCTTCACGATCACGATCCACAACCAGATCGCAGCGGTGCGGGCCGGCGTCGGGCTGGAGTTGAGCGCCTGAGCAGACCCCACGCTGAGGCCTGCGGCGCCCCGCATGGGCGCCGCAGCGGTGCTCAGCTCAGACGAGGCTCGGGGCCAGGAGCCCGTCAAGCACGGTCGGCGCCTGCCCGAGCGCCATCGTCATCCCGATGCCGCCGATGTTCTGCACGACCCGCACCCCGGGCAGCGGCGCGGTGACCGTGAACGGCAGGCCCTGATGGTCCCTGACCGCCGGGTAGATGCCATGCCAGCGCTCACGGAGCTCGAGGGCGTCGACTCCCAGCAGCGCGCAGGCTTCGGCCAGCAACAGGTTGTCCAGGCGCTCGCGGCCGAAGGGCGCGAGCGTCTCCCCGTAGGTGTGCGTATCCCCGATCACCAGGTCACCGTCCGGCAGCTGCGTCACCAGCAGGTGGATGCCTAGCTCCAGCAGCTCAGGGCGCTGCTCCTCCAGGCGCCGGCGCAGTGCAGCCGCCGCCGGCTGGGAGGCGAACCCCGGGTAGCGCACCAGGCTCAGGCCGGTGGCCAGCGCGTTGCGGTAGCGCCGGCCGGCCGGCGCGGCGACACGCAGCATCTGCAGCTGGCAGAGCGTCAGGTGCTCCAGCCCCGTCCTGACCGACGGCGGCAGCCAGCGGTAATCGGGCCCCGGGCAGACGATGATCAGCGGGGCGCTGACGGTCAACCCGCGGGCGTGGACGGCGCCCGGCTCGATCTCATGCACGTGGGTGCGCCAGCGCAGCTGCGCGCGCGGGTCGCGCGCAACCAGCTCAGCGATCGCCGTCACCGCGCCGCGCGGGTCGACGCGCAGGTCCCGGGTCCCGTGAAACGCCCCGAGGATCTCCCCGGTGGGCAGCGGCAGCAGCTCCCCGACCTGCGCCGCGGTGAGCATCTCGCCGGCGCGCTCGGGCTCCGCGGCGGCCGCCTCCAGCACCGCCAGCTCATCCGGCGCGCGGGCGATCACCACCGTGCCGGCATGCTCCATCCAGAGTCCGGCGCAGGCCGCCAGCTCCAGCCAGCGTTCGCGCGCTCGCCACGCGCACGCCAGCGCCTCGCCGGCTGCGCTGGCGGCGAAGAAGAGGTGACCGAAGTTGCGCACGCTCGCACCGACCGGCTGCGCCTCGCGCTCGAGCACGACCACGCTCAGGCCACGCCGCAGCGCCTCCTGCGCGTGCGCCAGGCCGAGCATGCCCGCACCCACGACCACGAGGTCAGCGTCGAGTTTCTCAAGGTTCTCTGTCATGTATGTACAACTGTAATCCCATGGGCCACCCGCTCATCAGAGCGGCTCAGCCTGGTATCAAGATTTTCACGGCTGGGTAACCGATTCTGCGATCACGGAGCCCTCTGGCCACTTGTATAGTCATGTGCATGAAAGCTGAGTTTGAGGCAAACGGTCGGCGTTACCGCGCACCCACCGCGCCGGTGCTTGCGATCTGCGCCGACGGATGGGATCCGGAGTACGTCGACGACGCGCTGGCGCGCGGCCTGATGCCGCGCCTGAGCGCCGCCCTGGCGGCCGGCGGCAGCTACGCCCGCGGCCGCGCGCAGGTGCCGACCTTCACCAACCCCAACAACGTCGCGATCGTCACCGGCGTGAGCGCCGCGCGCAACGGCGTGGCGGGCAACCACTACCGCGAGCCGGACGGCACCGAGGTTCAGGTCACCGACCCGAGCTTCCTGCGCGCGACCACGATCCACGCCGCCGCGCGCCAGGCCGGTATCGGTGTGCTCTGCGTGACCGCCAAGGACAAGCTGCGCGCCCTGCTGGCCAGCGGCGATGTCCCGGCGTTCAGCGCCGAGCGGGCACATCAGCAGCAACTGCCGGACGGCACGCCGCTGACCGAGGCGCTCGGCGCGCCAAACCCCGAGATCTATGACTGGCGCCTGTCCCCCTACACGATTGACATGGCGGTGGCGCTGGCACCGCGGCTCGACGCAAAGCTGGTGTACGCCTCGCTGACGGACTTCGTGCAGCACTCCGCCGCGCCGGGCGAGGCGCTGGCTGACGAGTTCTACCGTGCCGTCGACGTCTCGCTCGGCGCGGCGCTTGACGCGGGCTTCGTGCTCGGGCTGGCCGCGGACCACGGGATGAAGGCCAAGAGCCTCGAGGACGGCTCGCCCAACGTCCGCTACCTGGACGACGAGCTCAGCGCCGCCGGGATCCGCAGCCATCACACGCTCTGCCCGATCACCGACCCCTACGTGGTGCACCACGCGGCGCTCGGCTCGCTGGCCTGGGTGCACCTCGATGACCCGGGCGAGCTCGACGCCGCCCGGGGCCTGCTCGCGAGCCTTCGTGGAGTCGAGGGCGTGCTTGACCGCTTTGCCGCGGCGGACGCCTTCGAGCTGCCGGCCGACCGCATCGGCGACCTGGTTGTGCTGGCTGACCAGCGCACCGTGCTGGGCCGCTCCACCGCCGCCCACGACCTCAGCGCCCTGCACGGCACGCTGCGCTCCCACGGCGGCCTGCACGAGCGCAGCGTCCCGATCATCATCAGCCACCCGCTGCGGGCGGGCGCGCTCGAGGGCCGGGACCTGCGCAACCGCGACCTCCACGACCTGCTGCTCAACTGGCTGGCATGAGCGCCACGGCTACGCTCACGGTCCGCTCCCCGCACACCGGGGAGCTGCTCGGCGAGGTGCCGCTGCACAGCGCCGCGCAGGTCGACGCGGCGCTGCAGCGCGGTGCCGCTGCGCAGGAGCAGCTGACCCGCCACGCCCGTTCAGAGCTGCTGTTCGCGGTCTCCCGCGCGCTCAGCGAGCGCGAGGATGAGCTGGCGGCGCTGATCACCTCGGAGTCCGGCCTGTGCATGAAGGACACCAGGCACGAGGTCCATCGCGCCGCGGACGTCTTCCGCTTCGCCGCCATCGAGGCGCTGCGTGACGACGGCGAGGCCTTCTCCGGGGACGTCTCCGCGCAGGGACGCAACCGCCGCGCCCACACGCTGCGCGTGCCGGTCCGGCTGGTCGGCGCGATCACCCCCTTCAACCACCCGATCAACCAGGTGGCACACAAGCTCGCACCGGCGATCGCGGTGGGAGCGCCGATCGTGCTCAAGCCCTCTGAGAAGGTCCCGCTCAGCGCCCTGCGCCTGCTCGAGCTGATTCGTGCGGCCGGACTCCCGGAGGCCGCGGCGCAGGTCATCTGCGGTGAGCCGCAACAGGTGCTGGAGCGCTTCCTGGCCCAGGATGCGCTCGAGCTGATCTCGTTCACCGGCGGCGTGGCCGTCGGCAAGCTGATCGCCGCGCGGCTCGGCTACCGGCGCGCGGTGCTGGAGCTGGGCGGCAACGACCCGCTGATCGTGCTGCCCGACGCCGACCTCGAGGAGGCCGCAGCGCTGGCCGTCAGCGGCGCGCTGCGCAACTCCGGCCAGCGCTGCACGGCGGTCAAGCGGATCATCGCCGTCGGCGGAATCGCGGATGAGCTGGCCCAGCGGATCACCGCCGGGGCGGCGGCGCTGAGGGTCGGTGATCCGCGGGATGAGCAGACGGACGTCGGCACGGTCATCGATGAGCGCGCGGCTGTCGAGATCGAGGGGCGGGTGAAGGAGGCCGTGGCCGACGGGGCGCGACTGCTGTTCGGCGCTCAGCGCGACGGCGCACAGCTGGTCCCGGCGGTGCTTGACCACGTTCCTCCCAGCACGCGCCTGGTCGCCACCGAGACCTTCGGGCCGGTCGCGCCGATCATCCGCGTCGCGGACCTCGACGAGGCGATCCAGGTGGCCAACGCGACGCCGTACGCGCTCTCCAGCGGCGTCTGCACGTTCGACTGGCGCGTGATCTCGCGCTGCGTCAGGGAGCTGCGCGCCGGCACCGTCAACATCCGCGAGGTGCCCGGCTGGCGCACCGAGCTGACGCCCTTCGGCGGCATCGGAGACAGCGGCCTCGGGGTCAAGGAGGGGGTCCGTGAGGCGATCCGGGCAATGTCGTTCACGAAGCTCTACACGCTGCCATGGGACTGACCGAGCAGACCATCCAGGAGATCATCGAGGCCTGCGCGTCGATGTCCGGCCTGCCCTACGACGGCGAGCCCGTCGACCAGCTGGAGCACGCGCTGCAATGCGCCGCGATCGCGCAGGAGCGCCGCGCTGAGGATGCGGAGTTCATCATCGCCTGCCTGCTGCACGACATCGCCCGCGCGCCCGCCGTCGCCGGGATCCCGTACGACGGACCGGGCGAACATCACGGCCAGACGGCCGCGCGCTGGCTGACGCCGCGCGTCGGTGAGCGCGTCGCCTGGTTGGCCGCGCAGCACGTCCCGGCCAAGCGCTTCCTGGTGGCCACCGACCCCGGCTACGGCGCGACGCTCAGCGAGGTCTCGCGGCGCACGCTCAGGGCCCAGGGGGGCGCGATGGACGCCGGTGAGATCAGCAGCTTCCAGAGCGCGCGCGACTGGCGTGAGGCGGTGGAGCTGAGGCTGATCGACGACCTCGGCAAGGTTCCAGGGCTGCGGGTGCCCGAGGTTGAGCACTACCGCCCGCAGCTGAGCGCGGTGGTCAGCCGCACGCTCGCACGGTGAACGATCCACGCCCAGTTCCCAGCCCGCACGTCCCCAGCCCGCGCGCCAGGGGCGGGCGATGAGCGACCTGGGCCGGCTGCTGCAAGCTCACCGCGAAGGCCACGCGCTGGAACGTGAGTTCCACCTCGATCCGCTGGTCCACGCGCATGAGCTCGACCGGATCTGGCGGCGCAGCTGGCTGTTCGCCGGGCTCTCGATCGAGGCCCGCGCCCCGGGCCAGTTCTTCAGCATCGAGCTGGCCGACGACTCGATCCTGATCTCGCGTGGCGAGGACGGGGCGCTGCACGCGGTCCACAACACCTGCCGGCACCGCGGCATGCGGCTCTGTGAGAGCGCCAGCGGGCACGCGCGTCGCTGGGTCTGCCCCTACCACCAGTGGAGCTACGCGCTCGACGGCAGGCTGCTGGGCGCCGGCGGGATGGAGCGCGAACTGGACCCAGAGAGCCACGGGCTGGTGCGCGCACCGGTGGTGGAGGCCGGTGGCCTGGTGTATGTCTGGGCGGGCCTCGGGGCGCCCGACAGCTTCACGCAGGCACAGGCGGCGCTGGCCGGCGCGCTGGCTCCTCAGGGGTTGCGCGATGCCCGCATCGCGCACCGCGCGGATTACCGGGTGGCGGCCAACTGGAAGCTTGTCTGGGAGAACAACCGCGAGTGTTGGCACTGCCACGTCGGCCACCCCCAATATGTGAGGGCCAACTTCGACAGCGTCCCGGACACCGTGCGCAACCGCGAGCTGGCCAGGGCGCGCGCGGCCGAGCATGCGCTCGCGCTGGGCGTGCTCGCCGACCAGCGGGTCGGCGAGCGGCAGCAGACCGACCGCCACAGCGAACCGGGCCTCTACCGCTTCCCCACGCCCGGCCGCTGGTGGTCGGCCAACCGCACGCCGCTGGTCGCCGGGTTCGTGACGGAGTCGCTCGACGGCGCCCCGGTCGCGCCGCTGATGGGGGACTACCGCAGCCACGATGTCGGCACGCTGCGGGTGC
>JAJZDA010000170.1 GCA_021851525.1 Actinomycetes bacterium
CGGACCCAGGGCAAAGCCTGGCGATGAGCCCACCGCGGGCGACGAGGCGGCGCAGTCCGAGGTACGGCCGGCTCCGGACATGGCTGAGAACGACGGTGTGGCCCGCCCCCGGGACTCCGCGCCGCGACGCGCCTCACGCGGCCGCGGCCGCCGGCGCCACGGGAGGAAGTGATGGGACTTCTGGCATGGGTGATCATGGGGCTGGCGATCTGGCACTTCACGGTCTGGCTGCCCGACCGTTACTGGGGCGGAATCGTCGGCGCGTTCTTCGGTGCGCTGATCGGCGCGGTGCTGCTCGGGCTGATCATCCACGGCTTCTCGATCCCCGGTCGCCACGCCACCAACCTCGGCACGGCGCTGGAGGGAATTCCCGGGGCGCTGATTGGAATCGGCCTGATGTACGCCGAGGGTGTGCGCCGCGAGCGCGCCACCGAGAGCCATCGGCTCGGCCTGCACTGAGCCCTCCGGCGCTGGCCGCAGCCCGCTGTCCCTGCCGGCAGGGCCGCGTGCCCACGGCGCACGGCGCCAGGCGTGGGGCGGCCGGCGCGAGGGCGCTGTCAGTGCGCGGCGCAGACCACTAGCATCACCTCTGTCAATGGGCCTGATCGACGCCGCCACCGCGCCCCTGCGTCACGTCTTGCACTCCGCCGCGGGTGAGGCGGAGGCGGTGCTGCCGGTCCGTGACATAGAGCAGATTCAGTCCCACGTGCTGGGAGCTGTCGAGGCGATCCGCGACGCCACCGAGCAGATCGAGGCGCACGTCGAGGTGGTGGAGTCGCTGGCCGCGTCGCTGGCGCCGCTCAGTGAGGCGGTGGTCACGCTCAGCGAGCAGATGCGGGCATTGCCGGCCCTGACCGAGTCCGTCGCAAAGCTGACAGAGCAGCTGGGCGTGGTGGTGAGCGCGCTCGAGCCGGTGGTCCACGCCGAGCAGGAGGCGTCGCGCCTGGGGCAGATCTTCTCGCGCCGGCGAGAGAGCTGAGTTCCGTCGGGGTTTCGCCCTACGCTGGCGCAATGCAGGTTTCCGCGCCGCCACAGCCGTTGCGCATCGAGCTGCCGGGCTATGACCTGGAGGCGGCGCTGGCGCTCGAGCGGGAGCTGGGCGTCAGCCACGTGCTGGCCCAGATCCTGGTGCGGCGCGGGCACAGTGAGCCGGAGTCCGCTCGCGAGCTGCTGGAGGGGCGCGAGCAACATCCGCCCGGCGCGTTTGCCGGGATCGAGCAGGCGGTGCAGCTGATCGAACGGCACGTGCGCGAGCGCACGCCGATCGTGGTGCACGGTGATTACGACGTCGACGGTGTCTGCGCCACGGCGGTGCTGGTGCGCGCGCTGCGCGGCCTGGGGGCAGAGGTCAGCTGGTACCTGCCGAGCCGCAGTGAGGACGGCTACGGGCTGGCTGCGGCGACCGTGCAGCGCCTGCTCGCCTCCGGCACACGGCTGCTGATCACCGTGGACTGCGGCATCACCGCGGTGCAGGAGGTGGCGGCCGCACGCGCCGGTGGGATCGACGTGCTCGTCACAGACCACCACTCGCCGCGCGCCGACGGGGCGCTGCCGGACTGCCCGATCGTGCACCCCGGGGTCTGCGAGTACCCGAACCGCGACCTCTGCGGCACGGCTGTGGCGCACAAGCTCGCGCAGGCGCTGGGAGCGCCCAGCGCCGATGATGACCTCGAGCTGGTGGCGCTGGCCACCGTGGCCGACCTGATGCCGCTGCGCGGGGAGAACCGCCGGCTGGTGCGCGAGGGGCTTGCGCAGATGTCGGGGACCGGCAGGGTTGGCCTGCGGGCGCTGATGGAGGTCTCACGAACCGACCCCAGCGGGCTCGACAGCTCCTGTTTGGGCTTCCGTCTGGCGCCCCGGATCAACGCCGCCGGGCGCCTGCGTCGCGCGGATGCGGGCCTGGAGCTGCTGCTGACCGAGGATCCGCAGCGTGCCCAGGAGATCGCCAGGGAGCTGGATGCCGTCAACGCCGAGCGCCGCAACGTCGAGCAGCGCATCTCCTGGGAGGCGGAGGCGATGGCCACCGCGATGGGTGAGCGCAGCGCGTACGTGCTGGCCGGCGCCGGCTGGCATGCGGGCGTCGTGGGGATCGTCGCCTCACGGATCGTCGAGCGCTTCCACCGGCCCGCGATCCTGATCGCGCTGAATCCCGAGGACCCGAGCGCGCCCGGTCAGGGCTCCGGTCGCAGCATTCCCGGATTTGACCTGCTCGCCGGGCTGCAGGCGAGCGACGCCGCGCTGCTGCGCTACGGCGGGCACCGCGCGGCCGCTGGACTGAGCATCCTGCCGGAGCGCGTCGAGGAGTTTCGCGAAGCCTTCGAGCGCCACGCTGAGGCGATGCTGAGCGAGGAGCTGCTCACCCCCAGGGAGCTGGTTGACGCTGTGGTCTCGGGAGGGGATCTGTCGCTGGCGCTGGCCGATGAGCTGTCGGCGCTGGAGCCCTGCGGGATGGGCAACCCGGCACCGCGGCTGCTGGTTGCCGGGGCCCGCTTTCAGGATGTGCGCCCGCTCTCCGAGGGGCGGCATGCGCGCTTCAACGTGAGTGCCGGGGGCGTGCGCGCCAGCGCCGTCGCGTTCGGGTGCGGTTCCAACCCGACGGGTGCCGACGGTGAGCCGGTGAACGCGAGCTTCCGGCTGGAGCGCAACGTCTGGAACGGGGTGGTGGAGCCACGCCTGGTGCTGCGCCACGCGGTCAGCTGCGCGCAGGAACCGGTCATGGTTCTGGGCGAATCTGACGATTATCTGGAAGCGATGCTGATGGAGCTGGACCGCGACCTGCATGACCCCGACGCGCCGGACGGCGCTGTGCCTGAGCTCGTCGCCGGCGGGTGGGACGGTGAGGGCGGCTTCGGTGAGCGCACGCTGCTTGACCGTCGCGGGGCTGGAGCGCTCAGCACAATCGCCGACGCTCAGGCCGCGGCGGCGCACGGCGGCGGGGAGGTGCTGGTCGTCTGCGCAGACAGTGGCCGGCGGCTGGCGGGCCTGCGCGGTCGGCGCGGCGGGTTTGCGCTGATCAGTCACCAGGCGCTGGCGGATGAGCCCGAGCTGACCGCCGAGTTTCACCAGCTGGTTGTGCTCGATCCCCCCGCCAGCGCTGAGCAGCGGCTGCTGACGCGGCTCGGTCACGGCTACACCCATCTGGCCTGGGGTGAGGCTGAGCTACGCTTTGCCAAGCAGATGCACGAGCAGGAGTTCTCACTCCGAGCTTCGCTCGTGGCCCTCTACCGCTCGCTGAGGGAGCGCTCGAGGGTTCGCGGCGAGGAGCTCGAGCACCTGCTCCGTGGGGATGCGCCCCAACCTCGCTCGGCCCGGCTCGCGGGCCGCCTGGTCAGGGTTCTCACGGAGCTGGAGCTCGTCAGCCTCGACCCCGACCTGTTGGAGCTCAGGCACACCGGTTCCCAGCAGACCGACCTGGACAGCTCACCGTCGTTCCGCGCATACCACCGAACCTATGAGGAAGGCCTGAGATTCCTGAGCAGCTGAAAACCGAGACCAGCGAGCTGAGTGAGTTCGAGCGCGGCCTGCTGTCGGACCTGTTCGCGGTGGTGGAGGAGCACGCCGATGAGGCGGCCGAGGCGATCGACCGTGGGCGGGTGGAGGCCGCGTTCGTCTACGCCTGCGAGCACCACGCCAACCAGCGGCGGCGCTCCGGTGAGGAGTTCATCGTGCACCCGGTCAACGTCGCCAAGATCTGCGCGGGGATGCGGCTCGACACCGAGACGCTGTGCGCGGCGCTGCTGCACGACACGGTCGAGGACACCTCGGCCTCGCTGCCTGAGATCGAGGCCAAGTTCGGTGAGGAGGTCGCCGGGCTGGTGGACGGCGTCACCAAGCTGACCGGGCTGACCTTCCAGTCGCGCGATGAGGCGCAGGCCGAGAACTACCGCAAGATGGTGGTGGCGATGGCCTCGGACATCAGGGTGATCCTGATCAAGCTCGCTGACCGCCTGCACAACATGCGCACGATCGCTGCGATGCCCAAGCAGAAGCAGATCGACAAGTCACGGGAGACGCTCGACATCTACGCGCCGATCGCGCACCGCCTCGGCATCCACGCGATCAAGTGGGAGCTGGAGGACCTGGCCTTCCAGACGCTGCATCCGCGCAAGTACAACGAGATCAAGTCACTGGTGGCCCAGCAGCGCGACGAGCGCGAGCACTATGTGGATGAGGCCGGTGAGTACCTGCTCGGTGAGCTGGGGGAGCTGGGAATCCAGGCGGAGATCTCCGGGCGGGCCAAGCACTTCTACTCGATCTACTCGAAGATGACGCGCAAGGGCCGCGAGTTCAACGAGATCTACGACCTCACCGCGATGCGCGTGATCACCGGCTCAGTGAAGGACTGCTACGGCGCGATCGGCGTGATCCACTCGCTCTGGAAGCCGCTTCCGGGGCGCTTCAAGGACTACATCGCGATGCCGAAGTTCAACATGTACCAGTCGCTGCACACGACGGTGATCGGTCCGGAGGGACGGCCCCTGGAGATCCAGGTACGGACCCGCGCGATGCATGACCTCGCTGAGTTCGGGATCGCGGCGCACTGGATGTACAAGGAGGAGACGCCCGGCGGGCGCGCCTCCGGTGACGCGGCGCTGCGTGACCCCGAGGGCAAGCTCAAGTGGCTGCGCTCACTGGTTGACTGGCAGAAGGACGTCTCCGATCCGCGTGAGTTCGTTGAGACCCTGAAGGTCGACCTGTTCGAGGATGACGTCTTTGTGTTCACACCCAAGGGCGAGGTCAAGTCGCTGGCGGCGGGCGCCACGCCGCTGGATTTCGCCTACGACGTGCACACCGACGTCGGGCACCGCTGCGTGGGCGCGAAGGTCAACGGCAAGATCGTGCCGCTCTCCTACCAGCTGCGTTCCGGGGACATCGTGGAGGTGCTCACCTCAAAGCGTGAGCGCGGACCTTCGCGTGACTGGCTCTCGCTGGTCAAGACCACGCGCGCGCGCAACAAGATCAAGGCCTGGTACAAGGCTGAGAGCCGCCGTGACACCGAGCATGGCGGCCGTGAAGCGCTCCAGGAGGCGCTGCGCAAGCAGGGCCTGCCGGCGCAGAAGCTGGTCGCCTCGCCGCTGATGGCCGATGTGATCAGGGAGATGGGCTTCAAGAAGGGCGATGACTTCTACATCGCCCTGGGCGCCGCGAAGATCTCACCGCAGGTGGTGATCAACAAGCTGATGGCGCGGCTGAAGGCGGGGGAGACTGCGGAGACGCGGACCACCGCCGCCGCCGACCTGATGTCTGCCACACGCCGCCGTTCGCGCCCGACCACATCCTCCAACCGCTACGGCATCATCGTCGACGGGATCGACGAGGTGATGCTGCGCCTGGCAAAGTGCTGCCATCCGGTCCCCGGGGATGAGATCGTCGGCTACATCTCACTGGGACGCGGGATCACCATCCATCGCGACGACTGCCCCAACGTGCAGGTGCTGCGCAAGGATCCGGAGCGCTTCACCCCGGTCGCCTGGGAGGGCGACGCGGAGACCGGCTTCCAGGTTGAGATCGAGGTCCAGGGCTGGGACCGCCACCGTCTGCTCGAGGACATGGCCCGGGCCTTCGCTGAGGCCGGGATCAACATCCTCGAGGCGCGCTGCACCGTCAACCATCCGATGATCCGCAATCAGTTCGTGGTGGAGGTCGGCGACACCCGCACGCTCGATCAGGCGATCAGCCGCCTGCGCAACATCGACAACGTCTTTGACGCCTACCGGGTGACCCCGGGCGCGGTGGGCTGAGCTTCATCGCGCGCTCCGGGCCCGCGCGCCGCTGCGGGCCCGCGCGCCGTGCGGCTGCCGGGCGCGCTGTCCGGGGCGCTCACGCGCGTCAGGCGAGCGCTTGCGCGCGGCGACTTTACGATCACCACCGCCTCACCGGTGGGCAGGCTGCGCACCCTTTCGGGCTCCACCGCGAAGCGCTGCACCTCTCGCACGCTGACGCTCGCGCCGCGCGTGGGAAGCAGCGTCTGGCGCTGCTGGTAGCTGTGCTCCCAGGCGCGCACCTGGCCCGCCAGGCGCGCCACCGCCAGCGCTGACTCGGGAACGTCCTGGCGGTGGGCGATCTTCACCGCCGTGTTGCCCAACACCTGCTCCCGCAACCCCGGTGCGGCGCGGTCGAGGTCACTCAGCTCCTGCGTGGCCAGCAGCACCCCGACGCCCGCCTCACGCCCGCGCGCCAGCAGCGCCAGGAGGTTGTCCGAGCGCAGCGCGGAGAACTCGTCGATCGCCACCAGCGCCCGCCTTGGCGGCTGGCCGAGCGCCAGCCGCCGCCCGGCGCTGGAGACCAGGTCCTGGACCGCCAGCGTTCCGAGCTGGGCCGCGAGCTGCCCGTAGCTGCTCGAGTTCAGGCTGAAGAGGACAACAGGGCCGCCGTCCAGCGCGGTGTCGAGATCAATCGCCGGAGCGATGTCAGGACCGGGCGCCGGCTCGAGGAAGCGCCCGGTGTGTGACTCGGCGATGATCGCCAGGCGCGAGCTCAGCCCGCGCACAGCGGAGAGCTGATCCGGGCTCATGCCCTCGAGGTATCCGCGGACCTGCTCACCGCGCTGACGCGGGAGCGTGCGTGTGGCCGCCGCCAGTCGCGCCGGGTCGAGCAGTTCGACGACCCGCGCGAGCGTCGGCGCGCGTCCCGGCGATACCTCACTCATCACCTGCAGCGTCAGCTGCAGGTGGCGTTCGGCGGCGCGCTGGTAGTGGGGCTCGGTGAAGCGCTCGGTGGAGATCAGCTTGTCCTTGAGCTCGGTGGCATTGCCACGGGCCAGCGGGTTCCAATGCGCGGGCCCGTCGGCTGACCAGATTTGAAGCTCGCGCCCGCTCGCGCGCGCCGCGGCGCGAAGCTCGGCGGCGAACTGAGGTGAGCCCTTCAGGTCGATCGCCACCACGCCCCGTCCCGCGGCTATCTCCTGGGTCACGACGGTCAGCAACGTCGTGCTCTTGCCCGCGCCGCTGGCGCCCAGCACCAGCCCGTGGGCGGCCAGCGCGTCCGCTGGGAGTGCCACCACGCGCCCGCGTG
>JAJZDA010000171.1 GCA_021851525.1 Actinomycetes bacterium
AGGGCGCGCCCACCCGCCGGCGCCGAGCGCGCGGCTCAGCGCCGGCCGCTCAGCACTTGGAGGCGCCGCTGACCGTGACCGTCGGCAGGTTGTTGGCCGCCGGGGGAACGGTGGTCGGAGAGGTGGTGACGCTGCCGACCGCGTTGGTGGCGGTGAACGCCGCCGTCCAGGCGTGCGTGCGGTGCTTGGTGCACCCGGTGGAGACGAGGTACGGGTAGACCTTGCCCCGGTGCTTGACGGTGCCCTTCCAGACCAGCGTCTCGCTCAGCAACGAGCCCCAGTCGCCGGTGTTGCCTGCGTTGAAGGAGATGTTCGCGTCCTCCGGGACGTTGTTGACCAGCATCCCGCCACGCACCGCGACGGTCGCCGGGTAGGCGAGCGCTGCTCCGGTGCCCAGCGGCCCGCAGGCGTTGTTGGCGACGGTGAAGAAGTACGCGAGCTTGCCCGGGCCGGCGTTGTACACGTGCAACGTCAGCGTGCAGGGGTTGACGAGCGGCGTGACCGTGAGGTTCGGGTCGGGGGTGGTGCCGTTGCCGGCCGTGGAGTCGCCGATCGCCGAGACCAGCTTGCCCACGGCCACCTGCGAGCCCTTGGGGCAGACGTTGTTCCACTTGCCGCTGCTGTTGCCGGCGTTGTTGATCTGCGCCACCGTGCACCTCGGGAAGAACTTGGCGTAGGGAGCGGCCACGCCCGAGAGCTTGGTGAGGATGTCCGCCAGCGGGAACGGGCGCCCGAAACCGGTTGGCGCGGTGGTGCCCAGCGTCTCCGTGACGGTCACGCCGACCTGCTTCTTCATGCCACCGGTCACCTTGAAGTTGGCCGAGTAGCCGTTGTTGGTGGATGTTGGGGCCACCGTCACCGCTGATGCGGAGGCGGCCATCGCCAGGCACAGCAGTGCGGTGAGCGCGAGGACTGTCCGTCGCATTCTCTCTCCTCTGGTTCGACGGTTACTTGGGAGTTGTGCCGCTGCGCATCCCTGCTCACGGCAGTGGTTTGAGTTGCGGATAGAAGCCGCTGCTCGGCCCCAGCGCGCCGCCCAGCTCGCCCCGCAGCACGCTCGCCAACTGCTGCTGCGCGGCGCACGCGGCAACCGGCACCCTGGTCGCGTCAGTACCTCCTCCGTAGAACAAGGGTAGTTGGCTTTGGAACTGGACGGTGGCCGTTGCGCCTGCCGGAATCGAGGGCAGCGGGTTGCCGGTGCACAGATAGCTGCCAAAGACGTCCAGCGCCGAGCCGGCGCTCAGCGCGCCGCCGCTCCCGGGAGCCGGGTAGGCGTTGCTGCGGTTGGAGTAAGGGCGTGTGGACATCGCCGTCAGCTCCTCCGGGCTGAGCGGCGCCGCGGTGCGCACGTAGTGCAGACGCTGGCTGGAGTTGTCAAAGCCGGGACCGGCCGCCTGCGTGACCGCGGCGGAGTTGGCGAAGAACGCCGCCACCTCTGCGCGGTAGGCGTTCAGGTAGTCAATCACCGGCACCAGCTGACCCAGGTACGGTGTGAGCGAGGCCAGCAGCGGCCGCACGGCGCCCGGCGAGGCTCCGGCTGAGACGCTGAGCAGCGCCTCCAGCGCCGGGATGCCGGAGCGCGCGGCGCTGGTCAGCGGCGCCACCGCGCTCAGCACGCTTCGCAGCGTCGGCGCGATGGTCGCGGTCCGCGCCAGCGCCGCGCTGAGCGGACCGGCCGCGGGGTCGAGCTCCTTGATCAGCGGGCCGGTGTTGCCGGCGAAACGCCGCAGGTCACGCAGTGTCTGGCGGGTTGCCTGCAGGAAGCCCGGGAACTCCCTGACCGCGGCGGCCAGCTGGGTCGCCTGCCCGGCGGTTGCGGAGAACACGGTGTTGGCGTTGCGCACCAGTCCGCGCAGCGCTGCCGGGTTGCGGCCGATCGCACTCAGCACCTGCCCGCCGTCGGCCAGCAGCGTGCTGGTGGCCGCGGAGTCACGCCGCAGCACCTGTAGCACGGCACCGGTGTTGGAGGCGAACGGGAACAGCTGCGCCAGCGCGTCGTTGAAGTCCTGGCCGCGGTTGGTGAAGGCCATGCCGTCGTCCTGCATCCAGGTCTCGAAGGCGCGCCGCGTCGCGGGATCGAAGGTGTTGAGGATCTGGTCGAGCTGCACGGTCGGCGACACCTGGGCCTGCGGCAGCCTCGCGCCGTCGGCGAGCTTGGGTCCACGCGGGTTGCCGAACGTGAGCTGCACGAAGGTCTCTCCAAGCAGTGTCTTGGCGCGCAGGATCGCCCGCGTGTCAAGCGGGCGCGGCGCGTAGCGGGGATCGATCTGCAGCACCGCGCGCGTGCGCCCGGTGCGCCGATCGAGACCGACGCTCACGACCTTCCCGATCGTGACGCCCGCGATCTCAACGTCGGCCTGGGTGCCGAGTTCAACCGCCTGGTTGAACTCGACGCTGATCCGGTAGCCCTGCGCCACGAACGGCACGGCGCCGCCGAAGGAGATCCACAGGAACAGCAGCAGCGCCACACATGAGCCGGTGAATGCCAGCATCGCGGCGATCCTCATCCTGCTCGGTGCCGTGGTGATCATCGGCGCGCTCCGGGGCAGCTCGCTCCGGTGCAGCTCGCGCCGGCGCTGCGCGCGCGTTCCCGAGGGTGGTTGGGCAGGCCGGCCATCATCCGCAGGGCACTATCGACTTGTAGTTGGGCGCGTTCAGGAGATCCAGGATCGGCGTCAGCGACGGCGTCGAGGCCTCGAGCCCGGAGAGCAGTTGCAGCGCCGGGCAGCTGGCCAGGAACTGGCCCTGGATCAGCGCCCCGTTGGCGTCCTGCAGGCTCGTCAGGCTGTCGGCGTTGTGCGCCAGCCATGCGCCCCAGAACAGGTAGCTGGGCTCCGCCCCGGGCCGCTGGTAGGCGAGCGTGTTGAACAGCGTGTTGAGCACGCGCACGGAGCCGCTGAGCGCCGGCAGCGCCTGGGCGAGGTTCGCGGCGGCAGGGCGCAGCGTGCGCACGAGCGTGCGGATTCCCGGGCTGGTGACAAACGGGCGCAGCTGAGTGCTGAGCGTGCCCGTGGTGTTGCGGGCCAGGGCGCGGACCTCTGAGAGCGCCTGCGGCAACTCCTGCGCGAAGGGTTGCAGCGCGGCCAGCGCCGTGCCGGTCCGCGAGGCGAACTGTCCGACTGAGCCCAGCGTGGTGTTGGCCTGCCGCAGCGCCCCGGGAAGCAGTGCAACTCCCTGGGTGAGCGCCCGCTCCTGGGAGGCGATGGCCTCAAAGCTGGTGTTGGAGTGACGCACCAGCGCGCTCAGCGCGGCGTCCACGGAGCCGAGCGAGGACGCCACCAGGTCGAGGTTGTGGATCGCGCCGTGCAGGTTGGCCGAGCGCTGCGCCAGCAGCCGCGTGAAGGAGAGCGCGTCACGATCGATCGGCCCGAAGCGCTTGAAGTCCGCGGCCAGCGCGGCCGCCGTGGCGGCGCTCGGACGGTTGCTGCCCGCGCCCCTGCCGTTGAACGCCTGCGCACCGCCGGAGAGCAGCAGCAGCAGGTAGGTGCGCGTGTCGGCGTCCAGCGAGCCGAGGATCTGGTCGACGTTGATGTCCGGCTGGGTGGCGGCGATCCCCAGCGTGCCACCGTCCGGCACCGCGCCCGCGGCTGGCGTCCCCGGGTTCAGCGCCAGGTACATGTCCTTCAGCGGCGTGCGGGCGCGCAGCAGCACGCTGGCGTTGCGGTAGATCGGCGCGTAGCGGCGGTCGATGTCCATCGTCACCACGGCCCGTGAGCCACGCAGCTGCACGCCGCCGATCAGCCCCACCTGCACACCCGCGATGGTGACCGACTGGCCCTGACCGGGCTGCACCGCGGCGGCGGTCGCGAAGACCGCCCTGACCTGGTAGTAGCTGCGCCCGAGCATGAACGCCGGCTGGTGCTCGAGGATGTAGCCGACGGTCAACACCGCCAGCACGACGAGCACGCCCACCGCGGCGAAGTCCCGGCGATGACGCAGGATCGCCCGGCTCATGGCGTGGCGCCGCGCACGGCGCTGTTGAGGTTGGGGGCGCTCTGCGTGTAACAGGGCACGCTGCCATCCAGCGCCGGTGCCCTGCCCGATGACGGGAAGGCGGGCAGCGTGCCCTGCGGCGGCAGCACCGCGTTGCCGTACAGCGAGCCGCCGTTGGCCAGCGAGGCGGTCTTCACCTGGTTGGCGCCACCACCCACCGACGCGCGCAGGTAGCGCCCGTTGCCGTCGAAGTTCTGCGCCGCGCTGTCGAGGCCGACGGCGCTCTGCAGCAGCTGCTGGTAGAGCTTCAGCCCGTTGGGCGGCGAGCTGTCGACGGTGATCGTCTGGTTGCCGGTCGGCACCAGCACGTTGCTCAGGCAACGGGAGAGCTGCTGGGCGGCGCTCACCAGCGTGGTGGCCGAGCCGATCGCGCGTGAGGAGCTGGCCGCGGCCGGCGCCAGCTGTCCCAGCAGCCCGCCGAGCTCGCGGGCGGACATCAGCGCCGTCATCTGCCCCAGCCAGGGCAGCGCGGCGACGATCGTCGGCCCAAGCTGCTGGATCCCGGGGATCAGCCTCGCGGCGAAGCGCTCGGTCGGCGCGAAGGAGGCGCTGAGCGCGGCCTCTGCGGACTGCAGCCTGCGCAGCACCCCCGGCAGCAATGCAACCGCGGCGGCGAGCTGGCTCTGGCGCGCGGCCAGCGCCGCCGCCGTGATGTCAAGGTTGGAAACCAGCTCCGGGAGTGCCCGGCCACCCGCGGCCAGCGCGCTGAGGACGCGCGATTCACCCCGCACCGCGCCGCTCAGGTCGCCCGCGTGGGTGCCCAGCAGCGCCTGGTTGACAATCGCCGAGGCCTCGAAGGCGCGCGCGGCGTAGTTGAGCGAGTAGTTGAGGCCCTGTGCCCCTGTCAGCCGCGCCACCGCCGGATCCTGACCGCGCTGCTGGGCCGGTGTCGGCACCTGGTTGAGCGCCCCGCCGAGCCCCTGCACCAGCTTCTGGAGGTTCGCCCGGGCACCGGCGTTGAGCGCCGAGAGGACGCGGTCCAGCTGCACCGGGCCGGCGGTGTTGGCCGCCGGCAGCGTCGCCCCTGAGGCCAGCAGCGGTGAGCTGGGCGTGCCCGGGTGCAGGTCGACGTAGAAGTTGCCCTCCAGGAAGATGCGCGAACGGATCTGGGCGGTGGCGTCGGCGTGCAGCGGCAGGCCCGAGCTGTCTATCCGCATCACCACGACCCCCGCGTCAGGGCTGCCCTTGATGCGCTGCACGGCGGTGACCTCGCCGACCTGCACCCCCGCGATGCGCACCGGCGAGGGGATGTGCAGGTTCGTGTTGGCGGTGAACACGGCGCGCAGCACGAACGCGGAGCCGCCGAACGGCAGGCTGCCGCCGAACACCGCGTAGCAGGCGGCTGCGATCACCGCCAGCGCCGCCAGCGCGGCCTGCCAGTTGGCGACCCGCGGCCGGCGGCGTCGAGGCGTCTGCCGGCTCATCCGCCGCTCACCGTCGTGGTCTGCGTGCCGAGCCCGACGTTGGCGCTGGGGTTGCCAAGCTGCGCCGTGTTGGGGCTGTAGGGCTCCTTGCCAGCCGAGCACTCCGCCACCTGTCCCGGTGAGCCGGTGTTCGGGTAGAGGTCGACGTGCAGCGGCGCGTGCTCGTTCTCACGACCGCTGCTGCCGCCCGGCCCCAGCGGGCCGTAGCCGGTGTAGGGAACGCTCGCGGGTCCGCCCTCGCCCCCGGCCACGTCGTTGTCGATGAAGACCAGCAGCGTGCGCAGCACCGTGCCGGTCCCGACGTTGTCGGACAGCGCGCTGGCAAGGTTGCGCAGGAACAGCGTCATGTAGTTGCAGCGCGCCTGCACCGGCGCGAGGAACTCGAGCGGCGAGATCAGGCTCGACGCCGTCAGGGTCAGCCGGCCGATCCCTGACTGGACCGTGCCGTCGGCGGTGAAGGCCGCCAGCGCACGGGAGAGCGAGACGGCCTGCTGGTCAAGCCGCGCGGTGCCCGGCAGGTTGCGGGCCCCGGCTGAGAAGGCCGCCGCCAGCACCGGAGCGCTGGCCGGCAGCGTCGCAAACCCGGGAGCCAGGTTGTGCAGCAGCCGCGCTGCGGAGAGCGCGAAGCGGCCGATCGCCGGGGAGTCGGTGATGGTCTGCCCGAGGGTCGCCGGGGTCTGCTCGATCCAGCTCGCCAGGTACGGCTGGGCGACCCCGGCCAGGGCGCGGAAGGTGCCGTCGAGGTTGATGAACAGCTGCGCCTGCGTGCGCGCGACCGGTGCCAGCGCGGCGCTCAGCGAGCCCAGGCCGCGAATGAAGCCGACCAGGCCGGTGCGGGGCGCCGCGAGGTTGTGCATCACCGGCGTCAGCGCGTTGACCAGCGGGACCAGCGCGCCGAGCGCGGCGTTGAGATCGCCGCCGCGCCCGGCGAGCGCCTGCGCGAAGCCGTTGGTGGTCGCCGCGACGCCGCGCTGCGTCGGCGGCGTGTACATGTTCAGCACCTGGCTGAGGTCGACCAGCGCGCTCGTCTGGCTCAGCGGCACCGTGGCCCCGTTGGGCCAGGTCCGCCGCGCGTGGCCGAGCGTCACGTCGAGGTACTTCTGCCCGATCGCGCCCTTCATCCTGATCGTGAAGCGGCTGTCAACCGGCAGCGGCCCGACGCTGCGGTTCAGCTCGGCGTCGATCACCGCGATCGGCCTGCCGCCTGAGGTGCGGGCCGCGTGCACCCCGGCCACGGAGCCGATCAGCGTCCCGCCCATGTGTATCTCCGCGCCGTGGGTCAGCTCCTGCGCATCGCTGACGCGCACGTGCAGCGTGTAGCGCGGAACGAACGGCAGGCCGTTGTTGGCCTGAAATGCCAGCACCACGGCGACGACCATCACCAGCACCGTCAGCGCGCCGATCAGCACCGGGCTCGAGAACGGGTTGCCTGAGCGTGGCCGGCGGTTCACGAGCCCCCGCCGATCAGGTAACGCAGCAGCCCGCGCAGCGCCTGGGTCGAGCCGCGCGTGGCGCTCAGCGCGCGCTGCGCCGCCAGGGCAGCCACCGACTG
>JAJZDA010000172.1 GCA_021851525.1 Actinomycetes bacterium
TGCCCGCCGCTCGCCGCCGCCCCGGCCTGCGGCCGCTCCGCAGCCCACACCGACGGCGGCCCCGCTGGGCCGCCGTGCTATGGATGAACCATGGCTAACAGAACGTGGTTCATCACCGGTACCTCCCGCGGCTTCGGTCGCGAATGGGCTCAGGCGGCGCTCGAGCGGGGCGACAGCGTGGTCGGGACCGCGCGCGACCCGGGCACGCTCCAGGAGCTCGCCGCGCTTCACCCCCAGAGCTTCGTGGCGATGGCGCTGGACGTGACCGACCGTGACGCCGTGTTTCGCACCGTCGAGCAGGCCAACCGGCACTTCGGGGGTCTGGACATCGTCGTCAACAACGCCGGATACGGGCAGTTCGGGATGATCGAGGAGCTCTCCGAGCAGGATGTCCGCGACCAGCTGGAGACCAACCTCATGGGGGCTCTCTGGGTGACCCAGGCGGCGCTTCCCCACCTGCGGGCCCGGGGCGCGGGCCACATCGTCCAGGTCTCCTCGATCGGCGGGATCACCGCCTTTCAGGGGGTCGGCGTCTACCACGCCTCAAAGTGGGCGCTGGAGGGCTTCAGCCAGGCTCTGGCACAGGAGGTGCGCGACTTCGGGATCAACGTCACGCTGATCGAGCCGGGTGGCTTCTCGACCGACTGGGGCGGTTCCTCCGCCCGCCGCGCGCCCCGCCTGGAGGCCTACGCGCCGGTTCACGCGCAGTCGGATGCGCGCCGGGCGCGCAACGTGCCGGGTGACCCGGTCGCCTCCGCGCAGGCGCTGATGCGCGTGGTCGACGCGCCGGTGCCGCCGCTGCGCTGCTTCTTCGGCGCGCACGTGCTGGCGCTGGCCGAGGCGGACTACGCGTCGCGGCTGGAGACCTGGCGCGAGTGGCAGCCCGTCGCGGAGCTCGCCCAGGGCGCCTGACCCAGCTCAGCCGTGGGCGTCGCGGCTCCAGCGCTCGAGCACCATCAGCGTCTTTGTGCCGGTGACCCTGCCGGTGCGCCGCAGCTGGTTGACCACCTGCTTGAGGTGCTCCACGTCATCGACCCGGATGTGCAGCAGCGCATCCGGGTCGCCGGCCATCGTGAACACCTCGTGGATCTCAGGGACCTGCCTGACCGCGGCGAGGATCTCATCGATGTCGGCGTCGCCGGCGAAGCGCAGCTCCGTGAAGGCCTCGATCGAGGGGCCGATCAGCGCGTGGTCGAGGACCGCGGTGAAGCCGGTGATCACGCCGCTGCTCTGCAGCCTGTCGATGCGCCGCTTGACCGGCGCGGGGGAGAGGTTCACCTGCGCCGCGATGTCGGCGAGCGTGCGCCGCCCGTCGGCGCGCAGCAGCTCGAGGATGCGGCGGTCAAGCTCATCGATCTGCGGTTGCGCGGCGATCCTTGTGACGATAGCCGCAAGGGCGCGGGCGGCGCAAGAAACATGAGGTCTCTGTCACCATCGGTGGTGACTTCGTGCGTTCTCTGTTCGATCACTGCGGATTACTTGCGAACCGGCCGGCAGCGGGCTTTGCTTTCCGGAACTGCGGTGCGACGGAGGAGGCGGCGGTGTCTGGTGCTGACGGGGTGGAGTTCTTCGCCGGGGAGCAGCTGGTTCTCTGCAACGACGAGCGGCTTCAGCTGCGCGCGGTGATCGCGATCGACGACACCACGCTCGGGCCTGGCCTGGGTGGAGTGCGCTGCGTCAGCTACCCGAGTGAGCGTGCGGCGATCACCGAGGCGCGGCGCCTGGCGGCTGCGATGACGCTCAAGAACGCCTCCGCGCAGCTGCCCTACGGCGGCGCAAAGTCGGTGATCATCGCGCCCCCGAGCTGGGCCGACCGTGCCGCCGCGATGCGCCGCTTCGGTGAGTTCGTGATGCGCGCCGGCGGCGCCTACCTGCCGGGTGTGGACATGGGCACCACCACGGGCGACCTGGCGGTCATCGGCGAGGCGGGGGCGGAGGTCTCCTGCTCAGACGAGGATCCGTCGCCGTGGACGGCGCTGGGCGTGGCCGCCGCCGTGCGCGCGGCGGTGGCGCACGTTGACGGGCGTGAGGATCTGGATGGCGTGCGCGTGCTGATCCAGGGTGCCGGGCACGTCGGCGCGGCCCTGGCTGCCGACCTCGCCGCGGACGGGGCGCGGATCGCCGTGGCCGACGTCGACGGTGAGCGCGCTGCGGCCGTGGCGGCGGCCGTCGGGGGCAGCACCGTGGCACCCGCGGACGTGATCGGCGTGCAGTGCGACGTGTTCGCACCGTGCGCGGTCGCGCGCGTGGTCGACGCCAAGACGCTGCCGGCGCTGCGCTGCCGGATGATCGTGCCCGCCTCCAACGACACGCTCAGCGCCACCGGCGACGCCGAGCGGCTTGCCGCCCGCGGCATCACCTATGTTCCAGACTTCATCGCCAACGCCGGTGGCGTGATCCACATCCACGCGCTGCGCGCGGGACACGATCACGAGCGCCTGCGAGCTGACATCGCCCGGATAGGGGGTCGTGTGCGCGAGTTGCTGGACGAGGCCGACAGGACACACGAGACTCCGCTCACCGTGGCCGCGCTGCGCGTCAAGCGGATGCTGGCAGGACAGCGTCAGGGCACGGACGCCAGATATGACCGCGAGGTACTGCACACGTGAGCACTGAGACGCTGATCCGCGCCGACCTGACCCTCGAGCAGCGCTACACGGAGCAGGCGGGGCCGGTGATGCTCGGCGGCGTCCAGGCGCTGGTGCGCCTGATGCTCGACCAGCGGCGCCTCGATCAGCGCCGCGGCCTCGACACCGGGATCTTCGTCAGCGGCTACCAGGGCTCTCCGCTCGGCGGGCTGGATCAGGAGCTGGCGCGCACGCGCGCCCTGCTCGACCCTGCCGGGATCGTCTTTCACGCGGGGCTCAACGAGGAGCTGGCGGCAACGGCCGTGGGTGGCACGCAGCTGCTCGGTCAGCTGGCCGGCGCGCGCAAGCAGGGCGTGACCGGCTTCTGGTACGGGAAGAGCCCCGGGCTTGACCGTGCGGCCGACGCGATCCGCCACAGCAACCTGAGCGGCACCGCCCCGCTGGGCGGTGCCGTGGCGCTGATCGGGGACGACCCGGCGAGCAAGTCCTCGACGGTGCCCAGCAGCAGTGAGCCGCTGTGCCGCAGCCTGGTGGTGCCGCTCTTGGCCCCCGGCAACGTGCAGGAGGTCCTCACGCTCGGGTTGCACGCGGTCGCGCTCTCGCGCCACGCCGGCACCTGGAGCGCGCTGAAGATCGTCGCCGACCTGGCCGACTCGGCCGGGATCGCGGAGCCGCAGGTGGCGCTTGCCGCGGTTGCGCAGCTGGCCCCCCGCGCTGAGCACGACCCGCCGGTGCTGCTGCCGCCGTTCAACCTCGCGGCCGAGCAGGATCTCTTCACCACGCGCCTGCAGCGCGTCCATGAGTACGCGCGGCTGGTGGGGCTCAACCGGGTCTGCTTCGCGCCGCGCCGCCCGCGGATCGGGATCGTCGCCTCCGGCGTCGGCTACCAGGCGGTGCTGCGCGCGCTGGCTGAGCTGGGGCTGCACGAGCGTGAGCTGGAGGCGATCGGCGTGCGGCTGATCTCGCTCTCGATGCCGTGGCCGCTGGAGGACGCGGAGCTCCTGGAGATGACCCGGGACCTCTACACGGTGCTGGTGGTGGAGGACAAGCTGCCGTTCGTCGAGGCGCGGCTCAAGGAGGCCCTCTACCGCGAGGCCAGCGCGCCCCTGGTGCTCGGCAAGCACGATCAGGAGGGCCGGCCGCTGCTGCCGGTCAACGGCACGGTCTCGGCTGATGAGGTCGCCTTCGCGCTGGCGCGTGTGCTCCCCGACGAGTGGGTTCCCGAGGATGCGCGCGCACGTCTGCGCCGCGCGTTGGAGCTGGCTCCCGGCGGCCCCGGCGCAGCGCTCGAGCAGGTCGTGCAGAGCGCCGCGCGCCGCACCCCGTACTTCTGCTCGGGCTGCCCGCACAACATCTCCACACGCGCCGGCGCGGATCAGCTTGTGGGTGTCGGCATCGGCTGTCACACGATGGTGGCGCTCGACCGGGACGAGCGCCGCGGCCACCTGCTCGGGATGCCGCAGATGGGCGGCGAGGGCGCGCAGTGGTTCGGTCTGGCGCAGTTCACCGCCGAGCCGCACTTCATCCAGAACATGGGCGACGGCACCTTCCATCACTCCGGCTCGCTGGCGATCCGCGCCGCCGTCGCCGCCGGCGTGAACATCACCTACAGGCTGCTCTACAACGACGCCGTGGCGATGACCGGCGGCCAGGCTCCGGAGGGGCGGCTGAGCGTCCCGGAGCTGATCTCGCTGCTGGCGCGCGAGGGGGTCAGGCAGGTGATCGTCACCACGCCCGAGCCGGAGCGCTACCGCGGCGTGACGCTCGACCCGATTGCCAGCGTGCGCCACCGCGATGAGTACGACGCCGCGCAGGCGCAGCTCGCCGCGCTGCGCGGGGTGACCGTGCTCCTGCATGATGACCGCTGCGCAACCGAGAAGCGGCGCCTGCGCAAGCGCGGCAAGCTCGAGACCCCGCCCCAGCACGCCTTCATCAATGAGCGCGTCTGCGAGGGCTGCGGTGATTGCGGCGAGCAGTCCAGCTGCCTTTCGCTGCTGCCCACACGGACGGAGTTCGGTCGCAAGACGCGCATCCAGCAGAGCTCGTGCAACCAGGACATGAGCTGCCTGAAGGGCGATTGCCCGTCGTTTGTGCTGGTCACGCCCGCACGGCGCGCGCGCGCCGCCGCGGCGGCGCGCAGCGAGAGCTTCCCGGCGCCGCCGGCGACGCTGCCGGCGGTCTCGCCGCGCGTCGGGCAGGAGCTGCTGATCCGGATGCCCGGGGTCGGCGGGACGGGCGTGGTGACCACCGCCGCGATCCTGCGGATGGCCGCCTTCCTGCAGGGTCTGCACGCCGCCGGCCTGGACCAGACCGGGCTGGCGCAGAAGGGCGGGCCGGTGATCTCTGACCTGCGGATCTCAGCGCAGCCGATCGACGCGCAGGTGCGCGCCACGCGCGGCGCCGTGGACGTGCTGCTCGGCTTCGACCTGCTCGGCTGCGTCGATCCGGCGACGCTCAGCACACTCGACCCCGCTCGCACCATCGCGGTGCTCAACTCTGACATCACCCCGACCGCGGCAAACGTGACCGACGTGGGCGTGCCGTTGCCGGTCTCAGCTCGCCTGATCGGTCACCTGCGCCAGGCGACGCGCTCCACGGACGTTGCCCTGCTGGCTGCGCAGACGCTCTCAGAGCGCCTCTTCGGCGATCACATGCAGGCCAACATGCTGCTGGTGGGGGCCGCCTTCCAGCACGGCTGCCTGCCGTTGGAGGCGGTTGCGATCGAGCGTGCGATCGAGCTCAACGGCGCCGCGGTGAAGTCCAACCTCGCGGCCTTCCGTTGGGGACGCGCGGCGATCGCCGACCCCGCGGCGCTCGAGCGGGCGCTGGCGCCGCAGGCGCAGGCTCAGGCTCAGGCGCCCGCGGCGCACGACCTGCAGTCGCTGCTGGAGCTGCACGTGAGCGAGCTCACGGCCTACCAGGACGCGGCCTACGCGCAGCGTTACCTGGCTGATGTGCGCGGCGTCGAGGCGACCGCGGGCGAGCGGCTCGGCGACGCGCAGGCCACGCGGGAGCTCACCGAGGCCTACGCGCGCGGGCTCTTCAAGCTGATGGCCTACAAGGACGAGTACGAGGTCGCGAGGCTGCATCTGGATCCGGCTGAGCGGGCCCGCATCCGTGAGCAGGTGGGCGGGCGCTACCGCGCGCAGGTGCTGCTGCACCCGCCGCTCTTGCGCTCGCTGGGGGTGCAGCGCAAGCTGCGCTTCGGGGTGTCCGCCACACCGTTGTTCCACGCCCTGCACGCGGGCAGGCGCCTGCGCGGTACGGCGCTGGATCCGTTCGCGCGCTCGGAGGTCAGGCGTGTGGAGCGGGAGCTGATCGATGAGTACCGGGCGCTTGTCGCGACGGCGCTGGCGCGGCTTGACCTGGGCCGCTACGACACCGCGCTTGAGATCGCAGGCCTGCCGGACATGGTCCGCGGCTACGAGCAGATCAAGCTTGACAACGTCTCGCGGATGCGTGCCCGTGCCGCGGAGTTGGTGGCGGCGCTTGACCGGGCGCCGGCCGCGGCGCCGGCGGTGCTCGAGGTCACGCTCGTCGGGGCGACTGAGCGAACGGGCGCCTGAGCGAACGGGCGCCTGAGCGAACGGGCGACTGAGCGAACGGGCGCCTGATCCGAGCGTCCGCCCCGGCGCTACGCTGCACGCATGCCGATGCCCAGGCGTGCGAGCGTGGATGATTACTTCGCCCAGCTGGAGGCGCACCAGCGGCCCCACCTGGAGCGCCTGCGCGAGCTCAGCCGTGAGGCCGATCCGCAGGCGCGTGAGGAGCTCAAGTGGAACCTGCCCAACTATGTGCGCGGTGAGCACGACCGGCTGTGGATGCTGCAGAACTTCAAGGCGCACTGCTCGCTGCGCTTCCCGCCGAGGTTCTTC
Organism: Actinomycetes bacterium; assembly: GCA_021851525.1. Lineage (GTDB taxonomy): Bacteria > Actinomycetota > Thermoleophilia > Solirubrobacterales > Solirubrobacteraceae > Palsa-465. The sequence goes on from JAJZDA010000172.1 coordinate 6,464, forward strand.
ACCGCTCACCGCCAGCAGGTTCAGGACGCGGGCTTTGAGGCCGGGGAGGGCTTCATCAAGCTCCCATACGAGCTGGCAGTGCCGGCGCAGCTGTGCCGCTCGCTGATGCTCGCGCGGGTGGCGGAGTACGAGTCCTCAGGAGCCGGCTGGTGAGTCGCGCGTGGCCGGCGGCGGTGCCCTGCGCCCGGCCGCCGGCGCGGCCCCGCGGCAGGCCTGCGGCGCAACCTCGCGCCGACGGCGTCGTGGGTGACGCACTCAGCCCTGGCGCTGCGGCCAGGCGCTGACGTCGGCGCTGTCCAGCAGGACAGCGCAGGGCTCGCCGGTGGCGACCGGCGGCGGCTGTGGCGTGCGTGCGGTGAGTTGCGGGCCGGCGTCGAGCGTGACGCTCAGCTCGAAGCTCGCGCCGAGGTCGATCACGTCCTGCACCACCGCCGGGTGGGTGCGCTGGCCCGGCCGCGCGCCCGCGCCCGGCGCGCCCGCGCCCGG
>JAJZDA010000009.1 GCA_021851525.1 Actinomycetes bacterium
CCGCCGCGCGCCAGCACTGCGGCTGGCTGGCGATCTCCTCCTGCACGAAGCTCACTTGATCGAACCTGCCGTGAGCCCGCTGACCACGCGCCCCTCGATCACCGCGAACAGGATGATCACCGGGATGGTGGCAATCACCGCACCGGCGAACAGGTGCCCCCAGTCGATCGAGTACTCACCGATGTAGTTGTTGATCGCGACAGTCAGCGGCTGGTGGTTGGTAGCCTGGCCGAGGCTCAGCGTGAGCGCCACGATGAACTCGTTCCAGGCGGCGATGAAGGTGAAGATCAGCGCGGTGACGATCCCCGGCGCGGCCAGCGGCATCGTCACTCTCAGCAGCGCCCCCAGCCGCCCGGAGCCGTCGATCATCGCCGCCTCCTCGAGCTCCACCGGGATCGAGGCGAAGTAGGCGTTGAGGATCCAGACCGCGAACGCGAGGTTGAAGCCGGCGTTGACGAGGATCAGCGAGAGCGTCGGTGAGAGGTTGAAGTTGGTGAACTCCCGCTGGATGCCGACGAGCATCGCCGCCGGCTGCAGCATCTGGGTGGCCAGCACCATCAGCAGGAACAGCGCCCGGCCGCGGAAGCGGTGGCGCGCCGTGTAGTAGGCGGCGGGCACCGCGACCAGCAGCACCACCGCGGTGGCGCCACCGGCGATCACCAGGCTCTCGACCAGGTTTCCGCCGAAGCCGGTCGACCAGATCGTCGTGAAGTTCGCGAAGGTCAGGTGGGTCGGCACCAGGTTGGGCGCCAGCAGCTGGTTTGCGGGACGCAGCGCGGCGATGATCATCTCCGCGTAGGGCAGCAGGAAGATCAGCGCCACCGCGTAGGCCAGCACGCTGAGCACGAAGGTGCGGCGGCCGATGGGCGTGCGGCCGGCCGGCCGCACGCGCGCCCGGGCCGCGCCCGCGGGCTGTTCTGGGGCTGTGGATATCGCGCTCATGTCAGTCGGTCACCTGTTCTCTCCAGCGGGTGATGCGCAGGAAGATCAGCACCACCACGATCACCAGCAGGAAGTTGACGACAGACATCGCCGCCGACTCACCGATGAATGCCTGCTTGAGGATGAACATGAAGGTCGTGGTGGTGCTGGTCTCATAGCCCGGCCCGCCGCGGGTCATCTCCCAGATGATCGGGAAGGAGTTGAAGACGTTGATCACGTTGATCGTGGTGGCCACGAGGATCGCCGGCTTGAGCATCGGCAGCGTGATCGAGCGGTAGGCCCGCCAGGGGCTGGCGCCGTCCACGCGGGCCGCCTCATAGATCTCCTCGGGGATGGTCTGCAGGCCCGAGAGCAGGGCGTAGGTGGTGAACGGCAGCGACACGAAGATCGCGACGATCATCATCCAGAAGAGCGCCCAGCCCGGGGTGCCCAGCCAGTCTGCCTGGGTCGAGCCGAGCTTGGTGACGATGCCCAGGGCGCGCAGGATGATGTTGATCGCCCCCGAGTAGGGGTCGAGCGCCCAGCGGAAGATCAGCGCGGTCATCATCACCGACGCCGCCCAGGGGGCGATCAGCGCGGTGCGCGCGACCCGCCGCAGCGGGAAGCGCTGGTTGAACAGCTGCGCCAGCGCGAGTGAGATGAGCAGCGTCACGCCCACCACCACCACCACCCACAGGACGGTGCGCAAGACGACGCCGCGCAGCGCCGGCTCGTGCCAGAGCGTCTTGTAGTTGCGCAGGCCGGCGCCACCCATCACGTAGCCGTCGGCGGCGATGTTCTGCAGCGAGGCGTGGACCAGCACCACCACCGGCCACAGCACGACGACCACGATCAGCGCGATCGCCGGCCCGATCCACACGAGTGGCCGCAGGCCGTAGAGCAGCCGCATCGGACGCGAGGTCCGAAAAGCGATGTTGGTCTGGTTACTCACCCTACTCCCGTTCAAGATCGCCTCTCCGATTGAAGCCGAAGGTGCGGCGCCCGATTGGGCGCCGCACCTCGTCTTCGGAGAGAAGTCGACAGCTCAGCCCAGCTGGTTCGCCTGCTGCTGGAGCTGGTTCAGGACACTCGCGGGGCTGCCGGTGACGGCGGTGCCGATCGTGTTCTGGATGTCCGTCTTGACCTGAGCCCAGGAGGTGCTGCTCGGGTACTGGACCGCGTGCGGCAGCGCCTTGATGAACGAGCCGAAGGTCGGGTCGCTCTTGAGCGCGTTGGCGGCGGAGACGGTGGCCGGGAGCAGGTCGTACTCACGGTCAAACTGCAGCTGGTACTTGTTCTGGTAGACGAAGTCCAGGAACTTCTTGATCTGGGCCTGGTGGTGGTTGGCGTTGAACGCCGCGACGTTGTCACAGACGCCCAGCGTGTCCCGCAGCGGGCCCTTCTTGCCGGCGATCGGCACCGACGCCCACTGCGAGGCCTTGAGCACCTTGGCCTGCTGGATGATCGGGATCAGCGCCGGCGAGCCGTTGATCATGCCGACGTCGCCGGCCGCGAACTTCTCCCACAGCGGGGTGCGGTCGACGGTGCCCGGGTTGGGCTCGGTGACGCCGGCGGAGACCATGCTCTTCAGGAAGTTGAAGGCGGTGACGTTCTGCGGGCTGTTGATCGTCCACTTGCCCGCGGCGTTGGTGTAGTTGCCACCGTCGCCCAGGAACCACAGCAGTGACTCAGCCTGCGCCTCCTCGGAGCCGAGCGGCAGCCCGAAGCCGATCTTGCCGAGCTTGGTGATCTTGGCGGCGTCCGCCTTGACCGAGGCCCAGGTCGTCGGCGCGGCCTTGATGCCGGCCTTGGCGAAGAGCTTCTTGTTGTAGAACAGCGTGCGCGAGCTGGTGGTGAACGGCATGCCGTACTGCTGGCCGTTGTAGCTGCCCTGCTTGGCGAACACCGGCAGCAGGCTCTTGGGGTTGCTCAGCACCTGCTTGGCGGTGTACAGCAGGTGCTGCTGCGCATACGCCTGGAAGTAGTCGCCCTCGGTGACGTCCGGGTAGTTGTGGTTCTGGACCATCGTCTGGACTTCACTGTCGAAGTTGGTCCAGGGGATCACCGTGACCTGAACGTTGATCGAGGGGTTGGCCTTGTGGAACGCGGTGGCGATCCCCTGCCAGTACTTCTTGCTCGTGTTTGCCGGCCCGGTCCCGTAGTCGGCGGCCACCAGCTTCAGCGTGACCGAGCCGGAGCGCGCGCTCTTGACGGCGGCGCTGGCGCCGGGGGCCGCGGCAGCGGCCGCAGCGATCGCAGCAGAAGCGGCGGACACGGCCGCGAGCTTCATTGCGAGTTGACGTTTCCTCATCCCTGTGACTCCTCCAGACAGGACTAGTTGTGCAGTGCGAGGAAGCTATCGTGTTCCCGCAAAGTTGTCTAGACCATTTTTGCGTTAAAGCTCGGTTAGCCTCGCGATTGGTCAAGACCAGTTGCCACCGACCATGACCCGCTCGACGCGCAGCTGATCGTCGAGCGTGACCAGGTCAGCGCGCCTGCCGGGGGCGATCACGCCAAGCTCGTGATCGAGCCCGAGCACCCGCGCGGGGTTGCCCGAGGCCGCCGCCGAGGCGCGCTCGATGCTCAGCCCGCTCTCCTGCACGGCGCGGCGCAGCGCCGCGTCCATCGTCAGCGTGCTGCCGGCCAGCGAGCCGGTGCTGAGCAGGCGAGCCTCGCCGTCACGCACCTCCACGAGCTGGCCCCCGAGCTCAAAGCGCCCGTCGCCGACACCGGTGGCATCGATCGCGTCGGTGACCAGCAGCGGGCAGCTGAGCGTGTCGAACACGACCCGGATCACCGCCGGGTGCACGTGGCGCCCGTCGTTGATCAGCTCGCACGGCAGGTCGGACTCGAGCGCCGCCCCGACCAGGCCGGGCCTGCGGTGATGCAGCGGCGGCATCGCGTTGAACAGGTGCGTGGCGTGGTTGGCGCCGGCGGCGATCGCCGCCTTGGCCTGCTCATAGCTGGCGTCCGAGTGGCCCAGCGCGACGATCACGCCGGCCGCGCGCAGCGGCGCGATCAGCTCCAGCGCGCCGGGCAGCTCCGGGGCGAGCGTGATCATGCGCAGTGAGCGCGAGGCCGCCTCCAGGAGCGTCTGCAGCACCTGCAGGCTCGGCGCGATCATGTGCGCAGCGTTCTGCGCGCCGCAGCGCCGCGCCGAGAGAAACGGACCCTCCAGGTGTGACCCCAGCACGCTGCCCTGGGAGGTCGCGCCCTGGCGGGTGAGCGCCGCCGCCCAGCTGAGCTGCTCGGAGAGCTCCTCCACTGAGGCGGTCATCAGCGTGACGAGCGTCGAGGTGGTCCCGTGACGCCGGTGAAACGCCACCGCGCCGCGCATGTCCTGCAGCGAGTCAGCGACGCTGTGACCGCCGCCGCCGTGCATGTGCATGTCGACGTATCCGGGCAGCACCCAGGCCCCCTCGAGATCCACCACCGGCGCGTCGAGCGCCGGACGGCTTGCGCTGACCGAGACGATCCGCTCCCCGGCGAGCGCCACCCAAGCGCCCTCCTGGACGCCATCGGGGGTGACCACCCGGCCGCCGGCGAGCAGCTGTCCCGCGAGATCCACGGTCGGCGCGGCCATCAGCGTTTGCGCGATCCCAGACGGGTCACGAGCGTCACCCGGTCGCCCCGGAACCAGGTGCGCCCGAACTCCACCGGGGCGCCGTCGGTGTCGAAGTTCTGGCGGCTGACGACGAGCATCGGCGTGCCGACGTCGACCTTCAGCGGACCCGCCTCACGGGGCGTCGCGGGCGCGGTCTCGATCGTCTCATCGCCGGTGCGCAGGCGCGTCTCGTAGCGCTCGGCGAGGATCGCGTGCAGCGAGCCCTGCGTGCGGATCAGGCGCGTCAGGCCGGGGAAGCGGTCCGCCGAGAGCCACGAGGTCTCAACCGCGATCGGCCAGGCGTCAGCCAGACGCAGGCGCTCGATCTTGTAGGCGGGCGCACGCGTGGCCAGCCCCAGCCGCGCCGCGAGCTCCGCTCCGGCGGCGATCCGCTGGGTGCCGAGCACCTCGGAGGAGGGCGTGAAGCCACTGGCGCGCACCTGCTCGGTGAAGCTCGCCAGGTACAGCGGCCAGGTGATCTTCGGCTCGGCCACGTAGGTCCCCGATCCCTGACGGCGCACCAGCCGGCCCTCCACCACCAGCTCACCGAGCGCCTGGCGCACGGTCGTCCTGGAGGTCTGCATGCGCGCGGCCAGCTCGCGCTCGGTGGGCACGGGGGAGCCGGGCGCCAGCGAGCCGATGAACTCCAGCAGGTGGCGCTTGACCTGGTAATACTTGGGCTCAGCGGCCGTGATCTCAGGCTCGATCAACATCGCGACCGCGGCTCAGGACAGGCGCTCGCCGCTGGCCGCGTCAAAGAAGTGGGCCGCCTGCTGCGCCACCGTGAAGCTCAGCGTCTCACCGAGGCGCGGGACGTCCCGTCCCTCGACGCGCAGCACCCAGGGCCGCTGCTGGGGCTGATCGCCCTCGAGCTGCCCGTAGACGTAGGCGTCGGCGCCGAGCTCCTCCACCAGGGTCACCGTCAGGCGCAGGGCGCCAGGCGCGCCGGCGGGCGCGACCGCCGCCGCCTCCGGGCGGATTCCGACCATCAGTGAGCTCGCGCCGGAGAGACGGGCACGGAGATCCTGGGGCAGCGCCAGCGGCGCACCGCCAAGCTGTGCGCCCTCCGCCGTCAGGCGCGCCTCGCGCAGGTTCATCGCCGGCGAGCCGATGAACCCGGCGACGAACAGGTTGCAGGGGCTGTCATAGAGGCTGCGCGGCGTGTCGACCTGCTGCAGGTGGCCGTTGTGCAGCACCGCGACGCGGTGCCCCATGGTCATCGCCTCAACCTGGTCATGGGTGACGTAGATGGTGGTGGTCCCAAGGCGCGCCTGCAGGCTGGCGATGTTGGCCCGCGTCTCGACCCGCAGCTTGGCGTCGAGGTTGGAGAGCGGCTCATCCATCAGGAACACGCTCGGCTCGCGCACGATCGCACGCCCCATCGCCACGCGCTGGCGCTGCCCGCCGGAGAGCGCCTTGGGCTTGCGGTCGAGCAGATGCTCGAGATCCAGCAGCTTGGCCGCCTCGCGCACCTTGGTGTCGCGCTCGGCCTTGGGGGTGCCGCGCAGCTTCAGCGCGAAGCCCATGTTGTCACCGACGCTCATGTGCGGGTAGAGCGCATAGTTCTGGAAGACCATCGCGATGTCGCGATCCTTGGGCGGGCGCCGCGAGACGTCGGAGCCGTCGATCTGGATCTCGCCGGCGCTCACCGGCTCCAGCCCGGCCAGCATCCGCAGGGCGGTTGACTTGCCGGAGCCCGACGGACCGACGAGCACCATAAACTCTCCGTCCTCGACCTCCAGGTTCAGCTGCGCAACCGACGGGGCTGCCGCTCCCGGGTATACGCAGGTTGCATCGATGTAGCTGATCCTCGCCATTGCCTTCCTTAGTGAAGCGCCCTCCCGGGGCAAACCAACTGGTCTAGACCAGTTGCACAACGGTATAGCAACCCGGGCGACGGCGTCAAGCCGCAGCACCGCGCGCCGGGCGCCGTCGCGGCCCCCCGCAGTAGCCTCCTGAGATGGCCGAAGCCTATGCGCCTCCACGCTCCCCCGGGGCCGCGATCCGACCACTCTGGAATCAGGTCTACCTACCCAACCTGATCATCTCCACCGGCCAGGGAGCGATGCTCCCGGTGCTGATCTACGCGGCCCGGGCGCTGCACGCCTCGCCGGCGGTGGCCACCACGATCGTGGCGCTCAACGGCTTCGGCACGCTGCTCTTCGACCTCCCCGCCGGCCAGATCGTGGCGCGCCTGGGGGAGTGGCGCTCAGGCTGGGTGGCGACGGTCACGATGCTGCTGGGCCTGGCAGGCTGCCTGGTGGCGAGCTCTGTCGCGGAGCTGGCGGCGGCGGTGTTCGTGCAGGCGGCGGGCCTGGCGGTCTGGAGCCTCGCGCGGATGACGCACCTCAGCCGCGTCGCGCCGCCGTTCGCGCGCGGGCGGGCGCTGTCCCTGTTTGGGGGCGTGCTGCGCACCGGCAACGTCATCGGCCCTTTCCTGTTCGTAGCGGTGGCCGCTGACAACGACACGACACCGGCCTTCCTGATCTTCATGATCTGCGTTGCCGTCGGCTTCGCCTGGAGCGTGCTGGCGCGGGACCGCGCCGATCACGCCCAGGCCTCGCAGCCGTCTGAGCGGATCCGCCTGCACCACGTGCTCAGGGACCACCGGCGCAACCTCGCCACCGCCGGCGTCGGGGCGCTGGGGATCAGCATGCTGCGCGGCAGCCGCGTGGCGATGGTGCCGCTGTGGGCCGCGCACATCGGCCTCAGCTCCTCCAGCGCGGCCACCATCTTCGCGGTCTCCTCACTGGTGGAGCTCGGCTTCTTCTACCCGGCCGGGATGATGTCCGACCGCTGGGGGCGCAAGGCCGTGGCGGTCCCCTGCCTGGCGCTGCTCTCGATCGGACACGTCCTGCTGCCGCTCAGCCACCACGCCGGCACGCTGATGGCCGTGGCGCTGCTGATGGGCTTCGGCAACGCGCTCGGCTCGGGGATCGTGATGACGCTCGGCGCCGACCTCACCCCCGAGGTGGGCAGGGCCTCGTTCCTGGCGGTCTGGCGCACGATGTCCGACGGCGGTCTGACCGCCGGCCCGCTGGTCGACTCGGCGGTGGTCAGCCTCGCCTCGATCGCCCTCGCCGGGCCGGTGGTGGGCGCGATCGGCCTGCTCTGCGCGCTGATCATGGGCCGCTGGTACGCGGAGCCGGCTCGCCCGCGCCACTGATCAGCTCAGCGAGGATCGCCAGGCCGCGCTCTGCGTGCTCACCGGCATGGGTGAAGTTGAGGCGCATCGTGCCGGTCTGCGGCGGTCCCGGGAAGAACTCCTCACCCGGCATGAAGGCGACGCCGCGCGCCAGCGCCGCCTCGAGCAGCTGCCGGGTGTCGGTGGGGGCGCGCAGCGCCAGCCAGAAGAACAGCCCGCCGGCCGGGATCTCCCACTCCGCAAGCCCTCCCAGATGGCTCGCCAGCGCCGCCGCGAAGGTGTCGCGGCGCTCACGGTAGAACGCCGTCAGGCGCGCGAGTCGCGTCTCCCAGGCGGGGTCGCAGATCGCCTCGTGCACGATCCACTGCGACAGCCTCGAGCTGTGCAGATCAGTGGCCTGCTTGAGCATCACCAGCCGCGGGAAGAGGTCCTGCGAGGCGGCCAGGAAGCCGAGCCGCAGGCCCGGAGCGAAGGTCTTTGAGAAGGACCCCTGGTAGATCCACGCGCCGGCGTGCATGCGCGCCGCAACCGGAGTGCGTTCGCAGCGCTCGTAGGCGAGCTCCCGGTAGGGGTCATCCTCAAAGAGCACAGTCCCGCTCCGCAGGCAGGCGTCCGCCAGCGCGTCGCGCTCCGCAACGCCGGCGCAATGCCCGGTCGGGTTGGCGAAGGTCGGGACCACGTAGGCCAGCGCGGCGCTCGGCGGGTGAGCGGCGCTCAGCTCCAGCAGCCGCGCGCCGTACAGGCGAAAGACCTGCAGCGCGGCGAGGTAGGTGGGCGACTGCACGGCCACGGCGCTGCCGCGGTCGATCAACAGCTTTGCCACCAGGTCGATGCCCTGCTGGCTTCCGGAGAGGATCATCACGCGCTCGGGCGGGGCATCGACGCCCAGCCCCCGCAGCTGGTCTGAGACGCGCGCTCGCAGCTGCGGCTCGCCCTCTGTGGGCCCGTACTGGAGCGCCTGCGGGGGGATCTCCCCGGACCAGCGGGGCAGCATCTCGTCTGCGGGCAGGCCGCCCGCAAATGAGACCATCCCGGGCCGGTCGATCACGCTGAGGATCGTCCTGATCGGGGAGGGGGTGAGCGATTGGATGCGCTGGGAGAACACGGTTGCTCGGGGCATAGGTCAATATTCTTGACCCAATCTTGGCGCTCCCGCGAGAATCAGTCAAGGTGATTGACCCAGAACGCGAGAGTGCGCTGCGCCGGGCGATCGAGGAGCTCTACTTCGGCTACCGCGCCTTCACCGCGCTGCCCGACCGGATCCTCGCGCGCCGCGGCCTGGGCCGCACCCATCACCGCATCCTCTACTTCGTCTGTCGTGAACCGGGACTGTCGGTGGGTGAGCTCTTGGCGACGTTGCGCGTCACCAAGCAGGCGACCAACCGGCCGCTGCGTGAGCTTCAGGCCGCGGGACTGCTGGCCGTGAGCGTCGACGCGGAGGACCGGCGCGTGCGCAGACTCTCCCCGACGGCCGCCGGGCACGAGCTGGAAGCGCAGCTCAGCGGCGCGCAGATGCAGCTGCTGGAGTCCGTCTTCAGCGAGTCCGGCGAGCGGGCCGAGCACGGCTTTCTCGAGGTCATCAGCCGCCTGCACGCGGACGGTGAGGAGCGCCCCGCCTGAAGCTGCCCGGGCGGCTCAGCCGACCGGCTTGACGCCAAACGCGTAGACCGCGATGTCCTCGTCCAGCGTGCCCTGTGAGTCGTACTGGCCGACGTGCACGTGCAGCACATGCCCGCTGGGGCTGATGAAGATCGTCTCCGGGGTGCCCTGCAGCTGCGCGAGCGGCGCCAGGGCTGTGGCGCTCATCGCGTAGCTGGGGTAGTACACGTGGTGCTGGGCCAGGAACGCCCGCGCGTCGCCGTTTGAGTCGTTGACGTCGGCGCCGAGGAAGGCCACGCGCTTGCCGTAGGTGGCCGAGGCGTAGGCGAAGAGGCCGAACTCCGCACGGCAGGGGTCGCACCAGGAGGCCCAGACGTTCACCACCACCGGATGGCCGCGCAGCGCCCGCAGCCGCCGCAGCAGCCCCGCGTAACCGCCGGCCTCGAGGCGCGAGGCCTGGCGGTGCAGCGCCGCGAGGACCGTCGGCGAGCCGGCCAGCTCGCCGACGTGGGTGACCGGCACGCGCGTCAGCGCCGCGCGCACCGTCGCCGCCAGGTGCGCCGGCCAGCCGCTGGTGGAGACATCCAGGTGCCAGGCGATCCGGCCGGAGCCGGGGAGTAGCACCAGCCACGGCTGGTCGGAGACCTCGTACCCGTCGGCGAGGCGGCCGCTGGTGTCGATCCCCACCGGGAAGGCGGGCGCCGGGCGCAGCGAGGCGATGAACGGGGCCAGCGCCCCCGCGGGCTCGACCGCGCCCTCATCGATCGCGGTCACCGGCGGCAGCCCCAGGCGCGCCGCCTGCCGCTGGTAGGCGTCGATCCCGGAGAAGCCGCGGTTCATGTTGAGCACCTCCCGATCCCAGCTGTCGAAGAACAGCAGCAGCCGGGGGCGGCCGGGGCCGAGCGCGATCCGCCCGCCACCAAACCGCGGCACCGAGACGCGCTGCGTGGGGGCGATCCCGCTGACGGGTGCGTAGCTGAGGTTGGAGTGCACCGCGGGATGGCCGGGCAGCAGCGCTGAGACGTCGCGCGCCAGCAGCTGCCCGAGCTGCGCGATCGAGGCGTACGACATCTGGGTCAGGAAGAGCTCGCGGATCCGCCCCTGGGGGTCGATCACGTAGAGCGCCGGCGTGTGGTCGATCAGCCCCGCAAAGATGTTGCTGGCGATCCCGTAGGCGTGCCAGACGCGCTTGAGCGCGGCGACGCCGCCGGTGAGAAACTGCCAGCGCCCGGTCAGGCCGTGAACCTGCGTGTAGGCGGCCACATCCTTGACCGATGTCGCGCGCGGGTTGGCGTTGACGCCCAGCAGCTGCACCTCACGCCCGGCGCGACCGAGCATCGCCTGGGCATCGAGCATCGCCGTGGTGGTCAGCGGGCAGATCGTCGTGCACTGGTCGTCGTTGAACGCCAGCAGCACCACCCTGCCACGGAACTGGCTCAGCTTGACGCGCGCGCCGCGCTGGTCGGTGAGCGTGAAGTCCGGCGCCGGCCTGTTCAGCCGCTGGCCGGGATCCAGTGAGGCGTTGGTGGCCAGCGCCCCCCGCCCGGCGCCGCCGTGCGATGAGCCGGACCCACCGCCGCCAAGTGAGAGCGACAGCACGAGCACCGCCAGCAGCGCGCCGCCCAGCAGGGCGGCGAGCAGCCCCCGCCGGCCACGCCGGTAGGCCCGGCGGCTGGCCAGCACGGCTGCCAGCACGGCCAGCAGCAGCGCGAGCGCCAGCGGCCGCGTCGAGCCGGCGGCCGCCGGTATCAGCAGCTCACCCAGCAGCATCAGCGGCTGCCGCCCGGGCTCTGCGCGCGGGCGCCGCCGCCGATCGACTCGACGATCGCGCCCGGCCGCTCTGGCGCCAGCAACTCCGCAAGGCTCTGCAGCAGCGCCAGCACATGGGCCGCGCGCTGCTCGCCGAGCTCCGCCACGAGCTCTCCATCCGCGAGGGTCGACGCGCGCGCCGCCACGCGGCCGGTGTGCGCCGGGCTGACCGACGCCAGCGTCCGGCGGCCGTCCTGGGGGTCTGGCGCCGTCAGCAGGATCTGCTCCTGGGAGAGCCATGCGATCGACTCCGAGACGTAGCTCTGCGGCAGGCCCGTGCGCCTGGTGATCGCCGACACCGAGCTGCCGGGGTTGGCGAACACGTCCCGCAGGACCAGCGCCCGCCCGCCTCCAAGCGGTTCCACGGAGCCGCCGCGCAGCGCACGCTCACCGAGCTTCGCCAACCGGCGGCCGAGCACGATCAGATCCAGCGCCTCCATCCCGGCGATTGTATCGCTACCGATACAATCGCCGGGATGGGTGCCTCCCTCGCGTCTACCTGCGCGCGGCCGCAGCCCTCGCGCGCACAGCCGGGCCGCCACTCACAGCTCGGTCCGCACGCGGATCTCGGCAAGCAGCCCGCGACAGGCCGCGTCAACGACGTCAAGCACCCGCTCGAACCCGTCGCCATCGCCGTAGTAGGGATCGGGGACGTCCAGCTCACCGCTGCGCAGTGACCCGCGATCGAACTCACGCAGGCGGCGCACCTTTGCTCGCCGCCGCGGATCCCCGCCGGCGAGCTTGAGCAGCTCCCGCTGGTTCTGCGCGTCGGCAGCCAGCACCAGATCGAAGCTGTCCAGGTCCCCGGGCGTGACCTGCCGAGCGATGCTGTGAAGCTCGATCCCGCGACGCGCAGCCGCCGCCCGGGCGCGCGGATCGGCGGGGTCACCGACATGCCAGGCTCCGGTGCCGGCGCTGTCGACCTCGACCCGGGTTTCGAGCCCGGCCTCGAGCAGCACGGCGCGCATCACCCCCTCGGCTGTGGGCGAGCGACAGATGTTGCCCATGCACACAAACAGCAGACGCACCTGCCACAGTGAAGCGGAGCCGCCACGGCGAAGCTGAGCCGCCACGGTGAAGCGGAGCCACGGCGATCGGCAGCGGCGACTCGCTCGCCTCGATCGGGAGCATCGGATCGGTCACTCAACGACTGTCGGTCGGCTGCGGGATGTCCCGCGGCTGCGCGCAAGCGGCGGACGAGCCGCAGCGGTCCTTGACCAGCGCGAGGCGGTTGAGGCCAAACGGCACCCTGAGTCAGCGGTCGGACAGAGCCCTGCTGACATCCACCTGGCTGAACTCCAGGGAGACCGGATCGACCTGCAACACGGTCGGCGGCACCCTCAGGAAGTCGTGGGCAGCCCACTGCCTGATCAACGCCAGCGGCGCATCGGGCTCGGCTGTCGCGGCGGCCGCCTGATCAAGCACCGCGGTGACTTTCGGCAGCGTCACGTCCTCGGAAGCCGACGCGCCCCAGTCCTGCCAGAGCAGCAACTCAACGCCGATCAACGCGGCGACGTCGTGCCCGAGGTTGTGCGCCAGCTGCGGCCAGCCACGAGTAGCCGGCACCTCGAGCGTCGACCCGACCACGACACGCGCCGGGTCGATCCGCCCCTGCCGGGCGGCCAGCCACGCCTGTGGCGCGGTCAGAAACCTGTCAGGGCCGAGATCGAGACGGTCAAACGGACCGCCGTCGGCGGCGGTGAACCCAGCCCTCAGTTCCGGGTCGACCATCCGCCAGCTATCACCTTCCCAGACCTCCACCACAACGTGGTCGATCCACCAGCCCGCCTCGAAATACTCCGCGAAGCCCACGCGGCAGCGGGACGGGATCCCGTGGTGGCGCAGCATCGACGCGTACAGAGCGCTGAAATCCCTGCAACAGCCCAGAAGCCGCTGTGCGGGTGAGCGCACCGCACGCAACGACGGCTCCAGCTCGAGCAGCCGGCCGAACATGTCCTCTGCGTAGCAGAGGTTGATCTCGCCGGCGCGCTCTGCGCTGATCCCGTTCGCCGCCCAATCACCGTGAGCGCGGTAATGGAAGACCAGCTGCGAGCTGATCTCAGTCAGCTCGTCCGGATCACTCGGGAGCCCGTCCAGCAACCCCGCGTGCCGGCCGGGATCCGTCACCGGCGTCTGGTCGCGCCAGAAGGCCAGGTCGCTGGCAAGCATCGAGCAGATTGTCGCCTCATACCGTGGTCCTGTCCACCGCCCTCGCGATCGCGGACCCGCCGTGAGGCGGACGCGCCGTGATCCCGGACGCGTCGTGAGGCGGACGTGTCGTGAAGCCGGCGCGTCGGTCCGCTGGGGGCACTGATCCGCAACCTGCCCACCAGCTCTCGATCCCGGACCCGCCGTGAAGCCGGCGCGTCGGTCCGCACGGAAGCTGCGGGACGGGGAGTGAAGGCGCGCCCGGCGCAGACGGCGAGCTGACGCCGCACCGGGGATGACTTTCCGCTGCGGCAAGTGGTGTGGTAACTTTCCATCATGGAAAGCTCAGCGTCGCACCCCGTCTCGGCTGACACGGCCCGCAAACAGCTGGAGGCCGCTCGCCGTGCGCGCGGAGTGTCGGTCCGTCGCGCCGCCACCCCGGTTGGCCTGATCCTCTCGCTGAGCTGCTTCTGCGGTGCGATGACCCTTGCGCCGGCCCACCAACACCTGGGGAGCGTCGTCACGATCGTCGCTGCCCTGTCGTTCGTCGCCGAACTGCTGTTGCTGTCGGCCCGCAACCATTGGCAAGCGCTGCGTTCGATGCCGCACCCCAAATGGAGCTTCTTCGAAGTGACGCTCATCTGCGTCGCGATGCTGCTCGGCGGCTTCATCGGCCCGCATCTGCTCGCCGGCCGAGCCAACTCGCCGCTCGTGAGCTGGGCGCTTGCTGGTGCGGTGACGGTCGCGGTCGCGGTCCTGCTGCTGGGTGCCAACGCCTCCTATCGGCACCGGTCCGCCTGAGCGTGGCCGCAGTGAGCAGGGCCGGATTTGATGAGTTGATCCACGCGCCGCTGCGACTGCAGATCTGCGCGATGCTCGCGCCGGTGCAGTCGCTGCCGTTTGCGGAGGTGCGCGACCACCTCGAGGTCTCCGACTCGGTTCTGAGCAAGCACCTCTCAGCGCTTGCCGAAGCCGGATATGTGGAGGTTGCCCGGGTCAGAGCGGACTCACGGTCCCGCCGGCGGGTCACACTCACCAGATCTGGGCGCGCCGCCCTGCAGGGGCACCTGGCCGCGCTCCAGGCGATCGTCACCGCAGCCGAAACCGAGACGGCCTTCAAGCCATTCCCGACGGGGTCAGACCGGCCGGCCGGCGGCACACCTGCGACCAGGCGCCCACGGCAACGGCTGCCGGCTCCCCGGTGAGGGGATCGTGAACGTGCCCGCTCGCGGAAACCTCGCGGTGGCACCCATGATGACCGCGCGCGCCGGCATCGCAGCACTGAACAGGTGGCATCAGGTCGGACGGACGGGCCTCGCGGCTTCAGACGAGGTGACCTGAGGTCAGATGAACGACCGCGGCACCACGCTCACAAGCCAGGACATTGCGGACCCGTTTCCCGGGTGCCGCGGGCCCGCCAGCGCGCGATGAGACAGCCATTCACACGTCATCTCTGCCCGGTTTGCACTCGCGTGGCGTTGCGATCGCACCCGGTCGGTGACCCGTGACATAGGCGCGGTCTTCGCGGCACCCGACCCGACAGCAACCGACGCAGCGCTTCGGCAAGGCTTGCCGGCTCCGACCCTGGGGGAAAAACCCTGTGGTTTAGCCTGGAAGCACCGATGCGCGGGTGTGGTGATGTCCGCGACTGAGGTTTAAATGACCTCCTGAGCGTGACTGTTCAGGTCGTGCGGTGGGGTCTATGGGCTGGCGGCGGCTGGGATCCAGGGGTTGCCGCGGGCTAGCGCGGCGAGCGTGGGCGCGATCGGTTGGTGTTGCTTGGTGGCGGTGCTGAGGTAGGAGCGGATCGCGAGGAACTGCTCGGCTCCGGTGATCGTGCGCCAGCACCCTGAGATCTTCTGCTGCAGCTTGATCATCCGGATGTCGCGCTCGGCGAGGTTGTTGTCGAACGGCACCCGGAAGTCGTTCGCGAACCGCAGGACGTCCTCGCGGTGGACATCGAGACGGGCGAGCAGGTTGTGTGCCGGGGTTTGGCGGATCACGCCGCGTTTGCCGGTCGGGATCGTGCCGGCCGGGTTGGTCTGATAGCCCAGCGCGATGATCCGCTGGTAGCGCTCGTCCCAGGCGGCGAGCTCTTCCGGATCGAGGTGGTCTCGGCCGACCGCTTGGGCGTCGCGGACGCGGGCGTGCAACTCGCGCAGCAGCCGATCCATCTGCACCGCCCACGCCTGCTGGGGATCCTCGGGTGCCGGTTCGATGATTCCGTGCAGCTCGCGGAGGTGATGCACGTTGCACAGAGCATGCGTGACGTCGTAGCGGCGGCAGGGCTTGAACCCGTCGTGGACCGCGATCCCGTCGAAGTTCGGGAGCACCCCGCCGTGGTCGAGCCCGTCAAAGCCACGCTTGTCGTGCAGCGAGTAAAACGTTGCGTGCTCGGTGCTGGCCGAGAACAGCCATCGCAGCTTCCCCTCAGCGCGCCCGCCGGTCTCGTCGAAGTGCGCGACCGGCCAGGCGGTGATCTGCGCGTGGATCTCATCCAGGAACGTCCCGAGATCCTCGGCGCCGCGAGCGACGAACGCGGCCAGCGTGCCCGTCGAGATCGGCACCCCGACCCAGTCCGAGAGCAGCCGCGCGGCCCGTGCGTAGGAAAGATGCTGAAAGCTGACCAAGTAGATCCCCAGCGCTCGCACGCGCGGGCCGTACTGAGTCGAAGCGTTGACCGCGACCGGCGCGGCCGTCGTCTCATGCCCGCACGCGCACCGACGCGCATGCGCCCGATGCTCCCGTGAGTGCAACCGGATCTCCGGCAGATCGAACACCTGACGAACCACGTGCCCGACATCCTCACCATCCGCGAGATCCGCGCTACAGCCCGCGCACACCGAAGGGACGTGATCCACGACCTCGTCAGCCACCGCAACCATCTCCAGATGCCCGCCTAGATGACCTGGCTGACCGCCCGGCCTGCGACCCGACGGACGCCGCAAACTCTTCCTCGGCGGCGGCTTGGAGAGCCCATCAGAGGACGGCGGCCGCGACGACTTCCGCGAGTTCTGCCCCAACCGACGCTTCAGATCCGCGACCTCCGCCCTCAACTCAGCGACCTCGCCCTCCAACCGCTCAATCGTCGCCGCCTGCTCAACCACGAGCGTCGCGAGCTGCTCATACGACGAGCGCCCCGAGGACACATAACAGTGTTCGCCGCCACAAGCCCCGCTCCTGCACGACCTGAACAGTCACGTCAGGCCCTGGTAACGATGGTGCCGTCCTGCTCCACCCTCGCGACCCCGCGCTCGGAACGGAATGCAGTGAGCTGGAGTCGGGATGTCAGCGGCTCGCCGGGTGCGAGGTACAGAGCGCTGCCGTCGGCAATGCACGCTTCGATTCCCAGATTCGTCGCGCTGGTGAACGGCTCCAAGCCAAGGCTGTAGGTCCGTCCCCACCACGGGTAGGTGAACGGCCCGGAGCAAACGAGCCAGTACCACAGGTGTTGGAACACCTCGGCCGGGTACCGAACGACAAGGCCAACACCGAGCTCTCGGTTTGTGATCGCGTACCAGCCATCCGCCACGTCGTCGACGTAGGCTTGCTCCTCAAATCCGGCGATGCTGGGCGGGACCGCGTCGAGCCGACAGGTAGTGCCGTCGCGCAGGGCCGCGTCAGGCCAGGCTCGACGCTCGTCGGCAGCGAGTCGGTTGCCGGCCGACCACTCGGCAGGATGTCCACGCACGATGCCACCTGGAATGTCGATACGACAGTGCTCGGACAGGAAAGGCGGTCCGAACGTGATGTGCTGTCCGTACGACATCGGGAACGGATCGGAGCCCCGGCTGATGATCGTCTCCTCGATCGTGAGCGTCGGCACCCCGGATGTGATGCTCACGACCCGCGTTGCCTCAATCGGGCTGCGAGCCAGTCGCACCGTCAAACGGACCTCAGCTCGGTCGGGCCCGTCGTTCACGATGGAGACATCCCAGGGCAGGGTGGCGGATTCCGCGTGAAGACCCAGTGGGGCTCCACCGTAGGTCGAGCTGTTACCTCCGTTCGGGAAGACGCTCTGCCATCCCCCCTCGTACACGTCTACCCAGGCAGCGTCACCGTCGCCCGTCACCGGTCTGACTGTCGACGGATCACGGACACCGTTCGGGCTCCTCCACAGAAACTGTGTGTCGGTCGGCTTGAATGAGAGGCTCCAGACGTCAGCACCCTTATCGGCAAGGACAAGCGCGTGCAAGTACTCGTTCTCGATGCTCACGACCCGCAGACCTCGGTACGTCCACCCGTCGTCGACACGGGCGCCGTGAACGTGATTGGGCGAGTAGCGTCTCATCGCGCCGGGAGCCCGTTCACCACTCGGCGAAGGACCCATCGGCATGGACCCACATCGGCGGGCGCCAGCGATGACCGCGTTCGGCCGCGCGGCGGACGGCATGCTCGTCGACCTGAACGCCCAACCCAGGCATGAGCGGGCGCTGCACATACCCATGCTCGAAGCGGAGCGGCGACCGGTCGACCAGGTAGTCCAAGACGTCGCTGCCATGGTTGTAATGGATCGTGACTGCCTGCTCCTGGATCAGGAAGTTCGGAATCGCGAACGACACCTGGAGGCTCGCGGCGAGCGAGATCGGACCGAGAGGACAGTGGGGCGCTACCACCACGTCCCAAGCCTCTGCCATCGCGGCGATCCGCCGCAGCTCGGAGATCCCGCCGGCGTGGGAGACGTCTGGCTGGATGACGGCGATCCCGGTCGGCAGCACATCGCGGAAGTCCCAGCGGGAGTAGAGGCGCTCGCCAGTTGCCAGTGGCACGGATGACACGCCGACCAGACTGCCGAGGTCCCGGCTGTACTCCGCGAGCACCGGCTCCTCCACAAAGAGTGGGCAAACGGCCTCCAGCTCTGGCAGGACCCGTCGAGCCATCGCGCTCGACAGCCTTCCGTGAAAGTCGATCGCCAGATCTCGCTGGTCCCCTAGCACCTCTCGGACGAGGGTGGCGCGCGCGACGATGCCCTTCGTGGTCTGGAGCGTGTCGACAGGCGTGGTTGCGCCTGAGGCGTTCATCTTCACCGCAGTGAAGCCCGCTTCGAGCTGGGCCTGCACCTGCTCGACCAGGTCCGTCGGAACGTCGCCGCCAACCCATCCGTAGACCCGAACACGATCTCGCACCGCACCACCAAGCAGTTGGTGTGTGGGCACCCCGTGGAACTTTCCGGCGATGTCCCAGAGCGCTTGGTCGATGCCAGCGACAGCGCTGGCGAGGATCGGGCCGCCGCGGTAGAAGCCGCCCTTGGTGAGCACCTGCCAGTGATGCTCGATCCTGAGCGGGTCCGAGCCGATCAGATACTCAGACAGCTCCTCGACAGCTGCGCGCACGGTGGCGGCGCGTCCTTCTACGATCGGCTCCCCCCAACCGACGAGGCCCTCATCGGTCTCGACTCGAAGGAACAGGAAGCGTGGCGCGACGAGGAACGTCTCCATCTTCGTGATCTTCACCGTGCCTCCTTGAATGCGCTCCAGCCCCCGTCGACGATCAGGCTGACCCCGGTGATGTAGGAGCTGTCTGCGGATGCCAGGAAGGCGACGGCCGCCGCTACCTCCTCGGGCCAGCCGAGTCGGCCCAAGACGGTCGCAGCGGCGACCGCGTCGCGATCGGATTGGTCGGCGTCGTCCCAGGCGTGGGTGAGGATGGGTCCGGGCTCGACGCTGTTCACCCGGACCTCAGGGCCGTAATCGACGGCCAACTGTCGTGTGAGAGCACTGAGAGCGCCTTTGGCCGCAGCGTACGCCGGCCTGCCACGAAACCCGAACCGTGCGTGCACCGACGATGTGACAATCACACAGCCACGCGCCGCCCTCAGCATGTCGACAAAGGTCTTGACCCCGAGGAACGCCGCCTTCAGAGTGACGGACATCTGGCGGTCCCAGTCGCTCTCGTCCAATTCGTGAACCGATCCCGGCACCTCCATGTACGCGTTGCTGTGCAACACGTCTAACCGGTCAGTAGTGCGGCTCACGGCATCACGTAGCGCCAGCCAATCGCCGCTCTGAGACACGTCACAGTGCACGTAGTCGGCCGCAAGGCTTTCCTCCCGCAGCGTCTCGACGAGCGCCAGGCCCGCGCTGTCGTCGATGTCGGCCACGAAGACGTGAGCCCCCTCCGCGGCGAGTCGGCGGGCGCTAGCGGCGCCGATCCCTGCCGCACCACCGGTGACGACCGCGGCTGCACCGGTGAACCGCTGCGCGCCAGGCGTAGGTTCCTGCCGCTCACGCATTGGAGCCCACCATGAAGTCGGTGAGGTCGCGGAGAGTCGTGTGTGCGGGATCAACGGAGGCGACCACTCGCCCGGCGCGCATCACGATCAATGCATCGGCCAGTTCGAGCATCTGCGGCAGGTTGTGACCCACCATCACGACGGTCTCACCGCGATCGGCCATGTCTCGAACGATCCGCAGCGCGGCTGCGGTCTCGCGCGGTCCCAGTGCCGCCGTCGGCTCGTCGAGCAGTACGACGCGAGCACCGAAGAGCATCGCACGCGTGATTGCGACGGCCTGGCGTTGTCCACCGCTCAGCTGCCTGACTCCGACGCGTGCCGATGGCATCCGGATACGAACCTCCCGGAGCGCAGCATCCGCCTCGTTCCGCATCCTGCGTCGATCCACGATGGGCACCCCGAGCACACGGCGAATCCGCTCGCGCCCGAGGAAGATGTTGTCTGCGATCGACATCGTGTCAACGAGTGCGAGGTCCTGGTAGAGCGACTCGATGCCGGCCGCACGGGCGGCGCGAGTCGACACGAGCAGCGTCGGGCGACCATCGACGAAGACCGCACCCTCGTCCGGTAGCTCGACCCCGCTCAAGATCTTCAGGAGCGTCGACTTACCTGCACCGTTGTCACCGATGATGCCGTTGAGCCCAGGTCGGAAATCAATCGAAACGTCATCAAGGGCGGCCACGTGGCCATAGAGCTTGGACAACCTTCGGGCCGCGAGCCTTGGCACCGAAGTGGTGGTCTGTGTGTCGTTGACAGTCATCGGCCTTCAACCTCGAACGGGACGTCGGTGGGATGCGCACGTCGACGCGCCGCATGTAGCGTCCGCCACCGCGCCCGATGCCCTCCGACGTCTTGCAGGATCACGCCGATCAGCAGGAGAGCACCGGTTGCCACCTGCTGCCAGAACGACGGCACGCCAATGAGCAGCAGGCCGTCGTCGAGCGTTGACAGGACCATCACCCCGAGAAACGCGCCAAGGACCGTTCCGGTCCCCCCGGTGAGGCCGGTACCGCCAAGCAGGACCGCGGTAATCGCGGTGAGCTCAAGGCCCACACTGCCCTCCGTCGGCTGAGCGGTCCCGGTCTGTCCGACAAGCATGATGCCGGCGATGGCGGCGCAGAATCCACTCAGAGCGAACACGCCGAGGACATAGCGCTGGACGCGGATGCCGGCCAGACGCGCTGCCTCGGCGCTTCCTCCGACGGCGTAGACGTTGTGGCCCGGCAGAGTGAAGCGCATGCCGAAGACTGCCACGAGGGCGATCACGATCAGAATGATGACCAGCCAGGGAATCGAGGCGATTGTGCCGGTGCCGACCGATGCCAGGAAGTTGCTCGTGACACCGACCGGGTTGCCGTTCGTGAGCAGCAGTGCAATACCGGAGAACGCAGAGAACGTCGCCAGAGTCGCAATCACCGAGCTGATGCGCAGGTACGCGACGACGAAGCCGTTGACAGCGCCCGTCAACACCCCGGCGGCCAGTCCTGCCACGATCCCCAGCGCAACCGATCCGTTCAGATGGAGTACGACCTCTGCCGTGACGGCCGTGACCAGGCCCGCGTTTGATCCGACGGAGATGTCGAGCTCACCGGAGATCATCACGATCACCTCGCCGATCGCGACCACACCGAGGATCGTCCCTGAGTCGACGATCTGAATGATGTTCGCCCCGATGAACTCGCGTCCGTTGCTGGCAATGCCGAAGATCGCCAGGAGCATGCCGAGAGCACCCACGAGCGCGAGGGCGACAATGGTGTCGCGTCCGATCCGGCTGACGTATTCAGAGATGCGCGCCGCGGCCAGCGGCTGGCCGTCCTCAGTCGGCCGCTCCCCTTCGATCTTCGTCTGGTCGTCGACACCCATGATAAGTCGCTCCTTCCTCCACCATGTGACACACGTTGGCACTTCGAGAGATGGCCTGTCAGTGCACGACTGGGCGGGCGTCGCCCTCCCGGCCGAGGCCCGCCCAGTTGCACCACTCCTACTTGCAGGACTTGTCGACCTTGTGCAGGTTCTTCTGCGTCAGGACCACCGGTGCCACGTCGACATTTGCCTTGAAAGGCTTGTGCTTGACGACGTGTTGATACATCTCGTTGACCGCGGCCGCGCCAACGCCATTCGGATAGATGTAGTTGCTGGCCCGGAAGCCCACGCTCGCGGCTCCCTTCGCCCAGATCGTGCACGCGAGGTCTCCGCCCAGGCCGACCGCGTCAATGTGGGAAGCCGGAACACCGCCCGCCACCAACGCCTTCGCTGCGCCGAATGCGACGTCGTCGTTCCCTCCCGTCACCAGCCAGTAGGACGCCTGAGGATGCGACACCTTGATCGGACCAGTCGCCGAGTAGGCCTGTTGCGTCACGTTGTCACTCGTCGGCTCGTTGATGATGTGCCCCTTCGGGAAGCCCTCCTTGATGGCTGTGGCCCGTTCGCCGTTGGTGCGCTGCTGAATCGTCTGCAACGACGGGTTGGTGACGAGCAACATGTAGGTGCTCGCCGCCGGCCACTTGGAGTTCTTGTACACGCGCATCATGAGCGCCCCTGAGTTGTGGCCGAACTGCGCACCGCTGATGCCCACGTACGGCACTTGCTTGCCGTTGGCACCCGCAAAGCCATTATCCAGCGCAATGATCGGGACCTTCGCGGCGTTGGCCAGCTTGACCATGCGGGGTCCCAGCTGCTCCGTCGGGGCAACCACGATCAGGCCCTTGACCCCGTTGGCGATGGCCTGCTGGATGTCGCTGATCGTCGTCGACGCGCTGTTGTTCTCGTTGTAGACCTTGACATTGGCGCCGAGTTTCTTGCCTTCGGCCACGGCGCCGTCGCCCTGATCCACGAAATAGGAAATGGATCCGTCGGTCTGAAGGACGGCAAACGTCGGCTTCGAGCTCGACGCGATGCCCGCTGTCCCGCCGTGCGACGCGCTGCCGGACGTTCTGCTGCCGTTCGCCAAAGCGACAACCGGCACAGTGACGGCCGCCAGAACGGACACCACGCTGGCGACCGTGACAATCAGTGACCGGCGCGGATGATCGCGTCCTTGTGGGCCGGTCATGCTCTGATTCTGCATTCTCCCCTCCTCTGGTTGGGCTCTAGCCCAACGTCGACTACGTACGCGGATGGCTCTGCAGCTGCCTGTTCCCACACATGTGGACGAGGCGATGGTCACCCCCGCTCATGTTGAGGCAATCGAGCAGCTCGCTTATAGTATAAACAGATTAGCGAATGTCTAGCAAGAGGGGTGAGCCTTGAACACGGAACGTGAATCGATCAGTCGGCGAGCTGTGGTCACCGGAGGTTGCAGTGGAATCGGCTCCGCGATCGCCGCTGCTCTGCGGGCCGACGGGTCCGACGTCATCGTCGTCGACATCGGCGACGAAGCTGACGTGTACCTCGACGTGTCGGTCGCACAGGACGTCGACAACGCTGCCTCGGCAATCGGAGCCGTGGACGTCCTGATCAACTGTGCCGGAATACCCGGACCGTCGAAGCCGGTCGTCGAGGTCACCGACGAGGAGTGGGCGTTCACCATGGCGGTGAATCTCACGGGAGCGTTCAACCTATGCCGAGCCTTTGTTCCGGCGATGGTTGAACGGGGCTGGGGCCGCGTGGTCAACGTGGCCAGCATCGCCGGCAAAGAGGGAAACCCGAACCTTGCGCCCTATTCGGTGAGCAAGGCCGGCATGATCGCCCTCACGAAGTCGCTCGGGAAGGAGCTTGCGCAGACCGGCGTGCTCGTGAACGCCGTCGCGCCGGCAGTGATCGCCACGGGCATGAATGCGAACACGGCGCACGACGTTATGGACTACATGATCTCGAGGATCCCAATGGGGCGACTCGGGCAGCCGGAAGAGGTTGCCGAACTCGTGCGTTGGCTCGCGTCGGACCGATGCACGTTCTCGACAGGGGCCGTCTTCGACGCCAGTGGCGGCCGCGCGACGTACTGAGACCCACTTCGAGCGAAAGGTGAAGTCCCGTGGAGCTATTGCGGATCGGTGAGCAGGGAAGGGAGCGGCCCTGCGTCCGGCTGGACCGAGAGGTCTATGACCTCACACCACTCGTGCGCGACATCGACGGCTCCTTCCTCGAGGGCGATGGGCTGGCTAGGACCCGCGACGCGCTGGAGCGAATGGCACTTCCGCGCCTCAACATCGACGAGCAGCGCATCGCAGCACCGATCGCGCGGCCCCAGGCCGTGATCTGCATTGGGCAGAACTACGCAGCCCACGCCACCGAGTCCGGCTCGGCGCCGCCAGAGCACCCGATCGTCTTCTTCAAGCACCCCAATACCGTGATTGGACCGTACGACGACGTCCTCCGCCCGCGGAACTCGCGGCGCCTGGATTGGGAGGTCGAGTTAGGTGTCGTTATCGGTCGTCGCGCTCGGTATCTCGACTCACCTGACGACGCCCTGGCGCATGTCGCCGGTTATGTCGTGTCGAACGACGTTTCCGAGCGGACCCTCCAGCTCGAGACCTCCGGCGGCCAGTGGTCCAAGGGGAAGTGCTGCGAAACGTTCAATCCGCTCGGGCCTTGGCTTCGGCCGGCCGACGAAGTGGCCGAGGTCCAGGCTCTGAGCCTCAGGTCGTGGGTCAACGGTGAACCACGGCAGGACTCATCAACCGCAGACATGATCTTCGCGGTCGCCCAGCTTGTGTATGACCTGAGCCAATTCCTCGTGCTTGAGCCTGGAGACCTGATCAACACCGGCACCCCAGAGGGTGTCGCGCTCTCGGGCCGGTTTCCGTACCTGACCTCCGGCGATGTCATGGAGTTGGAGATCGAGGGGCTCGGACGTCAGCGCCAGAGCATCGTGGAGGCTCGCTGACCGGCCGGCGCTGCGACTCGACGCCGCGGTCGAGGCCCTGATCGAAGCCAGTAAGTATGATTAGCGATGATGTCCTACCCGAAGTCGCAAGAACCCGTTCGGTCGCCCCGACCACGACGGCGCGGATTCCGCGGCCATGGTTCGCACGCGGCGATGGTGACCGAGCTCGGTCGACGGATCGTCGGAGGCGAATTCGAGCCCGGCGAGATCCTGGACCTGGCTCGGCTCGAGCAGGAGATGAGATTCGGACGGACGGCGCTGCGCGAGACCATGAAAGTCCTGGCCTCGAAGGGGCTCATCGATGCCCGTCAGGGCACCGGCACGTTCGTCACGGACCGCGCGCACTGGAATCTGCTCGACCCTGACCTGCTGCGTTGGCACTATGAGACTCAGCCCCAGCATCACTTTCTGGACTCGCTGTCGGAGTTCCGGTTCTCGGTGGAGCCAGCAGCGGCAGGCTTGGCGGCCGAACGTCGCTCTGATGAGCAACTCCAGATCCTGGCCCGTGCGCTCGGTGACATGGGCGCCAACTTCGATGACCGAGCGTTGTTCACAGGCTCCGACCTCGAGTTCCACGCAACCGTTCTCGAGGCATCCGGGAACGAGTTCTTCGTGCAATTGGAGCCAATCATCGAGGCTGCGCTGTTCACGCGTGTCCAGTCCGTGCAGGCGGACGACGAACGTCGCGAGGAGACCCTCGCATCCCATCGCAGGGTGTTCGACGCCATCGCTGATCGGAACTCAGATGGAGCGACCGCTGCCATGCGCCACCTTCTCAAGGTTGCGCGTCAGCAGGAGCGGCTGGCAAGCCCCGAGACTGCAGTCGCAGTCGCCGCCGACTAGTCGCAGCGGCATCTGCGGGTCTGCGCGCGGCGGCGTCGAGGATCTGCTGGGGGTGCGCGCAAGCAGCCGTCCGGGAGAGGGAGTGGCATAAGTTGAGCCGCGACGCTCAGTGCATCGCTGTGGATGTGGCGTGTGACGCGGGCGACGTTCTCGGTGAGGGGCCCCTCTGGAATGTCGACGGTGGCGTTCTCTATTGGCTCGACATCGAGCGGCGCTTCATCCACGCCCTTGAGCCTGAGCGCCGTGCCCATGAGCGGGTGGTGATCCAACTCCAGCCTTCGGCGCTTGGGTTGAGAGCTCGCGGGGGCTTGATCGTCGCGGCCACGCGGTGTCTTCTCGGCTTGGATCGGTTGGACGGCGAGCCGCGTGTTCTGGCTGAGCTCACGGACGTGCGCTCAGACGTGCGCTTCAACGATGGCGAGTGTGATCCCCAGGGCCGCTTTTGGGCTGGCACGACGAGCGGTTCGGATGCGGGGGGGGCTGCGCTGTACCGACTGGAGCACGACGGCTCGGTGACCACCGTCCTGCGCGACGTCACCATCTCCAACGGCCTGGCGTGGGCACCAGATCACTCCACATTGTTCTACGTCGACACACCGACCGGAGGTGTTGATGCGTTTGACTACGACGCCGAGACGGGCACGATCAGCCGCAGACGTCGTCTGATCGATATCAACCCCAGGGACGGCTATCCGGACGGAATGACCGTCGACGCGGAGGGATTTCTATGGGTCGCGCTTTGGGGCGGCGGCACGGTGCGGCGGTACCGGCCAGATGGGAGGCTCGAGGCGATCGTGACCGTTCCGAGCAGCCAGCCGACGAGCTGCTGCTTCGGTGGCAAGAGGCTTGATCAGCTGTTCATCACGTCCGCCCGCTACGGTCTCAGCCCCGAGCAACTCACGCGTGAGCCCCTGGCGGGGGCGCTGTTCACCTGCCAACCGGGCGTGACTGGGCTCCCACCAACAGCGGTCTCTGAGATCTAGGGATCGAGCTGCCAAGCTGTCAGTCGCACCAACTCGAGCCTGAGCGCCCCGCGTCATCCCCTCGCACGACGGGAAGGGGCGACGGGAGCTTCCAGAGATGCTCGATCTCGACCAGCCTGTTGTATTTTGCGAGCCTTTCAGATTGGGTGATCGACCCGATCTTGATGTGATCGGCGCCGAGACCAACGGCCAGGTCCGCAAGCCAGTCATCCTCGGTCTCGCCGCTGCGGGCGCTGACGACGATGCGCCAACCTGCAGCGCGCGCCGCCTGAAAGGCCGCGAGAGCGTCGGTCAGCGTTCCGACCTGGTTGGCCTTCAGCAGCAGGGCGTCAGCCGCCCGTGCTGCGACAGCACGGTTGATGCGGGCGACGTTCGTACAGAGCAAGTCGTCGCCGAGGGTCATGGCGCGGCCGTTCAGCACCGTCCTGAGTTGCGGCCAGCCGTCCCAGTCCTCCTCGGCGAGACCATCCTCGATCGAGACGATCGGGAAACGGTCGATCCAGCCGGAGATGAGGTCGATCACGCCAGCGGAGTCGAGTTCAGTGCCATCGATCTGGTATGTGCCTGCATTCCAGAAGTGCGAGGCAGCGACATCCACGGTCAGGGCGACGCCCTGACGGCCGGATCTGCTGATCGCGTCGACGGCACACTGGAGCATCTCCGCCGCGTCCGAGAACGGTGGGGCGAGTCCACCCTCGTCGGCCCGAAGCATCCGCATGCCATAGCGTCTGTGGACCAACTCGGCAGCAGCAGTGAACACATCGAAGACCGTCGCGAGCACCTTGCTGGTGCTGCCGGCTTGCAGCGGCATCACCTGCACGTCCTGGAGCTCAACCTGACCGCCCGCATGCTTCCCACCGCTGAAAAGGTTGATCATCGGCAACGGAATTGCCGGCTTGGTACCGGCAAGCTCTGAGATGTAGCGCCACAGCGGAATACCCCGTTCACCGGCGCGCGCGCGTGCATAGGCAAGGGAGAGAGCCAGCGCGGCGTTCGCTCCCAGCCTGGCAAATCCGTCCGTGCCGTCGAGCTCACGGATGCCGGCGTCCAGGGTGGCCTGATCCTCGGGTGCCTCGGCCAACGCCCAGTCGGCGAACTCACCGCGCAGGTGTCCGACCGCCTTCAGGCAACCCATCCCGCGGAAACGCCTCGGGTCGCCGTCACGCAGTTCGAACGCCTCGGCCGCCCCCGTCGAGGCGCCTGCGGGCACCGACGCTGAACCTCTGGCGCCGCTGGCCAGCGTGAGCATCGCTTTGACCGTCGGCCGGCCACGGCTGTCAAGGACCTCCAGGGCGTCTACCTCAATGATGCTCAACTGAACCTCGCGACAAGAGCCGAGAGCAATTCGGGAATCGTCGACGGCCGCTGTGCCATCAGCGCGAGCGCGGCCTTCCGTTGAACGACGCGCTGCCGAGCATCCAGATACTCAACAGGTGAGCGTCCCGCAACCCTTGCCAGCACGCAGCCGAGCGTATGATCGACGGCACGCTCCGCGACCCCCGGAAACCAGGCTGCGCGCGCAGCCTGCGCGGAGTAGGTCGCCCAGAATTCTTCGGCGAGCATGAGCAACCCCAGCCGTCGGGCTGAGTCGGCATTCGCCTTGCTCAGTAGATGGGCCAGAAAGAACCCCAGGTCGAAGGCCGGATCGCCGACGTGCATCACCTCGTGATCGAGCAGAACCACGCGGTTCGGAAGGACCAGAACGTTCTTCGGGCTGAAGTCGCCGTGAACCAGCGCAATGTGGCGCTCGCGGAGGTCATCCACGAGCCGTTCAAGGGCGACGCGCGCCTCGGGAACCGTCGCCGCCACCTGCTGGTAGAACGGCTCGACGCGCAGCGTCTCGAAGTTCGTTCGGTCGGCGAATGTCTCACGCGCGCTCGCGAGTTCCTCGGCCGAGCCGACATGAAGGCGAGCCAAGAGCTGTCCGAGGGAGCGAGCGACTCCGGCGTCAAGCTGCCCAGCGAGCAGCATCGCCTTCCAGGACGGCGATGCCGCGCGGACATACTCCATCGCAACGATGTGATGCTCGCGGTCCTCAGCCATCAGGCGCGGAACGCAACCAGGTCCGCAGATCCGTGTCAGCCAGCGGATGCCGTCGGCCTCGACATGGATGCGTTCAGGATCGGCGAACCAGTCGCTCTCCACGCGGAGCTTGCGCAGCGCCTGTTTCACCACGATCGCCTGCCGCCCGTCAGGCTCTACCACCACCGTCCGGCTCGAGACCCCGCCGGGCAGTGGGCGGCAGGGTGGCAACCGCTCGCTGACGTCGAGCAGTCCGACGTCGTGAAGCCAGTCATCGAGTTCCGCCGGTATCTCAACGTTTGCGGTCACCACTGTCACTGAGATCTCAGTTTGCCGTCGCCGGTCCGTGGTGTCAAGCTTGTACCCAGCACCGGCATGCCGAGTTCCCTCAGACACGCGATGACCGAACGACACCTTCCCATCGAGAACGGGCAACCGCTGAAGGAGCAGGCCTTCACGCGACTGCGCGAGGCGATCGTCAGTGGCGCGATTCCGCCCGGAGCCGAGTTGAGCGAGCGAACTCTCGCGGCCGAGCTGGGCATGAGCAAGACGCCGATCCGGGTCGCTCTCGAGCGCCTCTCTCGTGAGGGCTTCGTCGAAATCGTTGCGCAGAGCGGAGTGCGGGTGCGTGGGATCACGCACAAGGAGCTCAGCGACCACTTCGGCCTGCGGGAGGCTCTGGAGACATGGGTCGTTCGCCAGCTTTCCCGGGGCGTGCCGGCCGCCGGGCTGCGGTCGCTCGACGCCCGGATCGCCGATCAGCGCGAGACCATCGAGCGCGGCGACCGACTCGCGTATGTCGAACAGGACGCAGAGTTTCACCGCACGCTGGCAGCCCTCACCGGCAACGATGAGGTGTTGGGCGCGATCCAGAACCAACGTGACCACCTCGCTCGGATACTGGCGAGAACCGTCGGTCTGAACCCGACTCGACTGCTCGCCAGCCTGGACGAGCACCAGGCGGTGCTCGAAGCGGTCCGCGCCGGCGACGGGGATCGTGCGGCAGCCTGTATGCAACGTCACCTGGCGAACGCCGCCGCGGCTGCAGACCTCATGCCTCCGAATCGCATGGCGCCTGAGATCTCAGACTGATGCCGCTCGATGACTCCCGGCAGGCGCGCCCCTTCCCAAGCCCACGGCAAGGTGCGAACCCGGTGACCCGCCCGGTCGAAGGCCATCTCGGATGTGGGGGCCGGTCGGCAACGGAGACCAGGGTCCAGGCGGGCCGGATCGAGCCTCACCCACGACTCGACACCCGTCTAACCACCGGGCACGCTGAAGCAACTCCCCCGGGCCACGATCCATCCGGCGCCACCAGCCACGGGGAACGTGACTACACGGACTGGTCGCCGAAGATCGCCGAGGTGTCGACCTGGCGGAGGATCTGCTGGCCGCACTGCCAGCAGAAGCCGGCGTTGGCCGAATGGGGCGCGCCGCAGCTGCCGCAGGCGCCGGCCGTGCCGGCGGTCTCGTGCTTGAGGATGCGGTCGACCTCGGCCAGCTTGGCCTCGACGTCCTGCAGCGCAGCCGCCTGACGGACGAGGACATCGACGCGGATCCGGTCGCGGATCGCCATCTCATAGACCAACCCGCCGAGGTCCCACTGCAGCTCGGCCACCCGGGTGTGCAGCTCATCCCGGGTGCGACGCAGGTCGACGATCGGTTCCTCGACGGCGACGGCGGCGGTGGAATCGGAGCTCGTGGACATCGAAGCAGTTCCTCTGTCGGTGGGGCGGCGGGTCAGCCGCCGGTGGAGAACAGGTTCGCGCCCGCGGAGCCGCCCCCCGAGGAGGTGCCCTTGGCGGGCTTGGCTGACTCCGCAGTTGGTGGGCGCACGGATAGCCCGAATCGCCCGTAGGTAAGGCGTTTTCGACCCTCTTGGGCATGGGGGTCGTGTGTCCACGCTTTGAGTGTCCGGTAGCGGAGGGTCAGCGTCATCGGGATTTCAGGGGTCTTCGGTCGAGTTGGTGGTGACTCGCGCGCGGTGATCGGGGGCTGAGCGAGGCTTTCGGCGTGCTGGCCGGGATTGTGGGTTGCGCGGGTTGTCGTGACGCGCCGCATTCTCCGCGTCAGGCTGCGGGGTGATCTATGTCCTGCTGCCTGCGAAGGGAGAACTACGTGCGCGTCACGACCGCATTCAACCGCCTGCTTGCGTTGCCGGGGGCGTCTGTCACGGATGTCAGCTTCAGCCCGGAGGGGGTGATCGTGACGGTTCGTCTGCGTCGCCGGCGTTTGGCGTGCGGCGGCTGTGTGCAGCTCGCCACCCGTTTGCACGACCGGCGCCTGAAGCGGTGGCGGCACCTCGATCTTGGGGCGGCGCGCTGCCACGTCGGGTGTGAGCTGCGGCGGGTGTGGTGCCTTGATTGCGGTGCGCGCTCGGAGGCGGTGCCGTGGGCCAGGGCCGGGCCCCATCACACCCGCGACTTCGAGGATCTCGTGGCGTGGCTGGCGCAACAGGTGGCCAAGACCCCGGTCCGGCGGCTGATGAAGATCGGCTGGGACACCGTCGGGAACATCGTGGAGCGGGTCGTCGCTGACCGCATCGACCACGGCCGACTTCCGTTCGACGCCGTCGGCACCCTTACCCTGCAGGAACCAACAACCACCCAGCTCTCACAGCAGGTGGACCCATGAACGGGGTCCGGTCAGATCAGCTACCGCCGCGGGCAGCGTTATCTGGGTCTCCTGACGTTTCCGTGGGTCGTTTCACCGGTGTGGGAGTGGCGGGCAGAGCCCGGCAGAGCCCGGACAGGGTGAGCATCGCGAGCGCGATCAGCGCTTGGGCGGAGTGGAACCCGAACGCTCGGCGTGTGATCAGCCGGATCTGGGTGTTGATCTGCTCGACGCGGGCGTTTGAAAGCCCGAGCCTGACAGCGGCGAGGATCCCGTCACGCTGAGCGGTGATCGTGCGAGCGAGCTTCACGAATGCCGGCAGTCGGCAGCGACGTGCCCAGGACAGCCACCCATCGAGCAGCGCTTCGGCCTCGGTGTAGCTGGTGGCCCGGTAGATCTGACGGAGCTGTTCCTTGAGCAGATAGGCGCGATAGAGCGGCCCGTTGAGGGCCTGGATGCTCGCGAGCTTCGCTTGCTGGCGGTCGGTGAGGTTCTCCGGGTTCTTCCACACGCAGAACCGGGCGCCCTTGAGGTCCTTGGCCAATGCCAGGTTCTTCTCCCTGCGCGCTTCACGCCAGAGCTCCCGTCGGACCTCATCCAGAGCGTCAGTTGCGAGCGCGATCACGTGGAACGGGTCCACGCACCGCTGCGCCTACGGTGCGCGTTCGGCGACCGCCGAGGCGATCCAACCGGCCATGTCACAGGACACCGATTCGACCTGTTTGCAGCGTTCTTCGCCAAGAGCGTGAAAGAACGCGAGCACGGTCGCGCGGTCCCGACCCGGGGCAGCCCACACCAGGGCGCCGCTGTGATGGTCCACCACGACGGTGAGGTAGCGCTGACCACGTCGATGCGAGATCTCATCGATCCCGATGCTCTTCAGACCCGAGAGCAGATCGACCTTCAAGCGTCGCTCGTTGGCGACACGCTCGAGGATCTGACCGACTGTCCGCCAGGAGCAGCGCATCAACTCGCTGACCGCGGTCTTGGACGTGTTCACCGCCAGCCACGCGGCCTGCTCCTCGAAGCTGCGGGTGAACCGGCTGTCATGCCGCGCCCACGGCACCCTGGCGACAACCACCCCATGACGGCGGCAGGACACCCTCGGCGCATCCGCCTCAAGCCAGCAGAAGCTCGTGCCCAGGTCAAGCGCCCGCCAGCGCCGCCGCCCGGCACCATTATCAAAGCGCCCAGCGCGTCGACCGCAGAGCCCACACCGGTCCCGCTGCCGCCACCCCGGCCGGACCCTCACCACGACCTCTACTCCTTCCCCAGCGCCGTTGACTATCACGTCCTCAACCACCGTGTTGCGCAGCCCAAGCAACCGCGCCCATACTCTGACGCTGCGCACGTCTCGTTTCGCCTCCTGCTGACCCCAGCCTTCGAACAGCCGGAAACGCTAGAGACGACGGGGCGTGCGCCCTAACCAGGCACGCTCACCGGACCCACGGAAACGTCAGGAGCGCCGGAGAAAGGCTCCGACGTAGCGCTCGCCAGCATGCTCCTGGTCGACGCCATGAAGGGCGAGTGTGACGTCTATGCCGTCTGCACCAACGACTCGGATCTGACGATGCCACTTCGTCTCGTGCGGGACGAACTGGGACGCAACGTCGGTTTGCTTTCGCCGATGCAGCCCAAGCGTGCGAGCAACGAACTCAAGCAGACGCAACCCATCTTGCACCGCCAGATCACCCCTGCGCAGTTGGCGGCCGCCCAACTTCCGGACGAGCTCACCGATTCCCACGGAGTCATCCGCCGACCATCTGAGTGGGCGAGAAATTCCGAAGGCTCCGCCTTGGCGGAGCCTTCTAACCAGTAGCCGAAGCATCTGGGGGTGTGCATGGAAGGATACCCCGATGGTCAATCGCAGAAGCCGGAGAGGCTTCCAAAAGGCTTCCATCGGACATGGCGGCCCCCAGCCCGCGACCTTGCCAGGTCCCGAATCGCCCAAAACGACAGGCGATCTTGAATGGGCGGTGAGGGGCTCGAACCCCCGACATCCTGCGTGTAAAGCAGGCGCTCTACCAGCTGAGCTAACCGCCCGGTGTGTTGGCCGAGGCTGCAGTCTGCCATGTGCGTGGTGTGCGCAGGCGCTGGACGGTGGGCTCGGGGGCGTCGGGCGGCCACGCCTGCTGGCGGGGCCCCCGGAGTTGGCCGCGCCTGCTGGCGGGAGCACCCCAGGGCGGCCACGCCTCAGGCGGGAGCACCCCAGGGCGCCCACCACTGCGGGCGGGAGCACCCAGGGCGGCCGCACCCACAGTCGCGGAGCACCCCAGGTTGGCGTGTCAGGCGCCGACCAGCGCGGGAGCGGGGGCGCGGCGTGTGAGCGTCAGCTGATCGGGCTCAGGCTCGGGCTCGGGCAGCGGCTCCAGGACGTCTGGATCAGCCGCCGTGGCCTGCGTGGCGCGCGCGAGCTCCTCGGAGACGCGGTAACGGTCGGTTGCCGCCGCCAGATCCCCGGCGAGCGACTGCAGGCTCTGGGCTGCCAGCTCGGACTGCTGCGCACCGGAGAGGAAGTTCTCGGTGCTGCGCTCGAGCTCAACCATGCTGCCGGCGATCTGGTCCATGCTGGCGCTCTGCTCCTGAGCGGCCGCGGCAATCTCCTCCGCGGCAGCCGAGGCGCGCCGAATGGTGTCCGTGAGGCTGACCACGACCTCAGCGGCCTGCTCGGTCAGCTTGAGGCCCTCGTCCACGACACCGCTGCCCGCCTCACTGGCGCGCACCGCACCGTCGGTAGCGTCACGCACCTCATTGAGGATCACCTCGATGCCGGCCGTCGCCTCCTTGGACTGCTCCGCCAGATCACGGACCTCGCCGGCCACGACCGCGAAGCCACGACCGTGCTCACCGGCGCGCGCCGCCTCGATCCCGGCGTTCAGGGCCAGCAGGTTGAGCCGGTCGGCGAGATCGTTGACCGTCGCGGTGATGTTGCCGATCTGCTGGGTGCGCTCGGAGAGCGCGGCGATCTCCGAGGCGATCCCGTCGACCCGCTCACGGATGTCCTCCATCGCGCCGCCGATTGCGGTGATCGCCCGCGAGCCCTCGTCACTGACGTTCACCGACTCACCGGCCTCCCGTGCCACCTCACGAGCCTGCATCGCCATCTCATCGGCCGAGGCCTGCAGCTGGCTGACCGTCGCGGAAACCTGTGAGATCGCGGCCGATTGCTGCGCGGCGCTGCCGCTGTGCTCGTTGGCGGATGCGAGGATCTCACCGGTGGAGTCACCAATCGCGCGCACGCCGCCCTGGATCTGCCCGGAGATCTCCGCGAGGCTCACGACCATGCGGTTGAGGCTGTCAGCCAGCCCGCGCAGATCGTCGTCGCCCTGCGCATCGACCGTCGCCGTGAGATCACCGTCAGCGACACGCGAGGCGAAGTCCGAGTAGCGGTGAACTGCAGCCTCGAGCAGCTCACGTGAGGCACGCTCAGCGTCAGCGGCACGCTCCTGGTCGAGCTCGCGTTCACGCGCAAGCTCGTCCATGCGTCGCAGCGCCAGGTAGAAGCGAACGCCTGCCGCCAGCAGGGTCGCGCTCGCAAGGCCGATCGCCACCTGACTCGAGTGGTTCAGAGAGCCGACGAAGAGGATCACCAGCGCGAGCCCGGAGGCCACCGCCGGCACGGTGAAGCCGGACGCCCTGGACTCCCTGGGCGGCTGCTTTGCTCCGGGCGCCAGCCACACCGCGGATGAGATCAACAACAGCGACTCAGGCCAGGCGCCCGCGTTCAGCACGAAGCCCACGTGCGTGGAGACGATCCCGTTGAAGAGCGCCGAGATGTCGCCGGCGGCGTTGATCAGCCCGGCCGCTGCGATCATCCCCCAGCGCAGGCGCTGGCCGCGCGGCAGCATCGTCAGCCCCAGCGCGGTGAGCCCGAACAGCAGCAGGTCAGCCACCGGGTAGATGAGGTTGATCGCGACAAACTCCGTGCCGCCACCGGCGGCGCTCGCGATCCCGTTGAAGGCGAAGGCCACCAGCGCCGCCGCCGTCACCAGCGCGGCAACAACGCCGTCGAGATAGTTGGCGGCGGTGAGCCGGCGCACGTCGCGCTGCATCAGCAGCATCACGCCGACGTAGGCCAGCGGGAAGAACCCGGCCCACAGCACGTTGGGGGGAGAGAAGGTCGGTGCGCTGGCGCCACCGAGCGTCTCAGTGGTCATCACGAAGTCACCGAGCGCCCAGGAGACGCCGGCGATCCCGATGAACGTGCAGTAGCGGCGGTCACGCGGGTTTGACCAGGCACGCGCGAGCACCAGCAGGCTGGCGAGCAGCTCGAAGCTCGGCACACCCCAGCCGTCAAGCCAGGTGTAGGTGACGCCGTTGGGGCGCAGCACCAGTGACGTGGTGTAGCCGACAACCACGAGTCCCATCACGCTGTAAAGCATCTTGGTCCACGGGCGCACGCCGTGTTCACCAAGGAGCTCAGATCCACCCATCTCACGTCCCCCAATCGAGTTTCTACCGTCTGGCGAGGTATCGGCCAACGATTGACACCGCTTGAGGCTTTCTTTACCGAGGGACCACCACAAACGTTTGCCGGCAGTGACTTGGTCAGACCCTCGCCCGCGGTGCCGGGGCCAGGGGCCACCACCGCCGTGCGCCCGTATGTTCGACGCCCCGGGTTACCTGCGGGCAGGCGGCTCGGGTTATGCTGGGCGCCCAGGCCAGCGAGCGACGGGGGGATCATGGGAGCCGAGCATGGTGCAGCGCAGGAACGCAACCTGACACGGCGCGAACTGCTCAGGCGCGCGGGGTTGCTCGGGTCAGGCGCGCTGGTGGGCGAAACGATGAGCGCCTGGCACGCCGGACCGTCGTGGGCGAAGCTGATCGAGCGCGCTGCCGCGGTCAGGCCCGGCGGGACGAGCTTCCGGGACGTGGAGCACTTCGTCTTCCTGATGATGGAGAACCGCTCCTACGACCACTACTTCGGCGCCTACCCACGGGGCCGCGGCTTTGATGACCACGGCAAGCACTCGCTCGGTGCCTTCGCGCAGCACTTCCCGGCAGCGGCCGGGGGTGAGCACGTGGTTCCCCGCAACACGCTGCTGCCCTTCCATCTGGACAGCCGCGCCGGCTTTGAGTGCACCGATGACCTCACGCACGACTGGGGACCGATGCACGACTGCTGGAACGGGGGACGGATGGACCGCTGGGTGGACGTGCACACCCGCATCGAGGGCCACCGGGGCACCACCACGATGGGCTACTACGAGCGTCAGGACCTTCCGTTCTACTGGGCGCTGGCCGACCACTTCACGCTCTGCGACGCCTACCACTGCTCGATCATGGGCCCGACCCATCCCAACCGGATCATGCAGCTCAGCGGCACGATCGATCCGCAGGGACGGCGCGGCGGGCCGGTGGTGCAGACCGTCAGCCTCAGCGGCGACGGCAGCGCGGCGCTTGACAGCAGCTGGAACCTGCGCTGGCAGACGATGCCCGAGGTGCTGCAGGCGGCGGGCGTGTCATGGAAGGTCTACTCACCCGGCAACGGCGGCGACGTGCCCAACACGCCGTTCTGGCAGGGCCTCGGTCTGAGCAACTACACAACCTGGTCAAACACCCTGTATACGCCCGCGGGCAACCCGGACATCCTGCCCATGACAGACCACGTGCTGCCGTATTTCGGGGCATTTCAGAACGAGTCCTCACCGCTGTATCAGCTGGCGTTTGGACAGACGTTCCCGGGGCAGTTCTACACAGACGTGCAGGCGGGCAACCTGCCTTCGGTCTCCTGGATCATCCCGCCGCTGGGCTTCGACGAGCATCCGGCGGCCTCATCCCGCAACGGCGAGTGGTTCACCTCGCTGGTGCTGGAGGCGCTGGTCTCAAACCCAGAGGTGTGGGCCAAGACCGCGCTCTTCCTGATGTACGACGAGAACGACGGCTGGTTTGATCACGTCGCCCCTCCGGTGCCGGAGCCCGGCACCCCCGGCGAGTACCTGACAGCCCCGATGCCGAGGCTCTACACCGAGAACCACGTGTTCACGGACATCCGCGATCTCAAGGGCCACGTGATCCACGGCCCGCTCGGCCTGGGGATGCGCGTCCCCTGCCTGGTGATCTCGCCGTTCAGCCGTGGCGGGCACGTCGTCAGCGAGGTCTTTGACCACACCTCCCAGCTGAAGCTGATCGAGCGCCGCTTCGGCGTCCACATCGACAACATCTCCGCGTGGCGGCGGCGGACGGTCGGCGACCTGAGCGCAACCCTGCGCGGCGCGCCGGCCGCGACCGAGGGACTGCCGCAGCTGCCGCTCACCGCCGCCTACCTGCCGGTTGCCGGCAGCTGCCAGGCGGGGCTGCAGGAGACCGACGCGCAGAGCGGGGCGAGCGTGGGCCGCTACCCGGTCAAGCAGCGCATGCCCCGCCAGGGCGGGGGCTCTGAGCCGCTCAGCCGATACATCCCGCTGGATCAGCGCCAGCAGGCGATCTCAGACGAGGCGTTCATCGAGATCACCGGCGAGGGACGCGCCACCACCAAGTCCGCGTTCAACCGCGTCTTCACCGAGTCTCTGCGCTCCGCTTCGACCGGCGGCTGACGGCCCTCTGCGGCGGGTTCAGCGCGCGTGGACGGCGCGTGGGCCGGCGGCGCGCTTTGCCGCCGGCCCACGAGCGGCAGTGGATGCTCAGCCGCCGGACTTCTCGTCGTGCCCGCCGAACTGCTTGCGCATCGCGGAGAGCAGCTTGTTGCCGTAGTCAGCCTCGCCGCGTGAACCGAAGCGGTCAAACAGGGAGGCGGTGATCACGTGCGCCGGCACACCCTCGTCGACCGCGGCGCCGACCGTCCAGCGGCCCTCGCCGGAGTCCGAGACGTGGCCGGCGAACTCCTCCAGATCCGGCGAGGAGGCCAGCGCGGCGGCGGTGAGGTCAAGCAGCCAGGAGGCCACCACGCTGCCACGGCGCCAGAGCTCGGCGATCGCCGGGATGTCGAGGTCGTAGGCGTAGTTGCGCTCGGCCCCGGGCACCGGCGCGGTCTCCGCGTCGTGCTGCTGGGCAGCCTTGCCGAAGTTGGCGTGATGCAGGATGTTCAGGCCCTCCGCGTAGGCCGCCATGAGCCCGTACTCAATGCCGTTGTGCACCATCTTCACGAAGTGCCCGGCACCGGCCGGACCGGTGTGCAGGTAACCCTGCTCAGCGGTTGACGGCTCACCCTCGCGTCCGGGGGTGCGCTCGATCTCACCGAGGCCCGGCGCCAGGGACTTGAAGATCGGGTCAAGCAGCGTGACCGCGGCGTCGCTGCCTCCGATCATCATGCAGTAGCCGCGCTCCAGGCCAAAGACGCCGCCGCTGGTGCCGACGTCGACGTAATGGATCCCGCGGGGCTCGAGCTGCTCGGCGCGCGTGATGTCCTCTCGGTAATAGCTGTTGCCGCCGTCGATCAGCACGTCGCCGCTCTGCACCAGCTCCGCCAGCTCGGTGATGGTGTCACCGGTGAAGGCCGCCGGCACCATCACCCAGACGGCCCGCGGCGGCGCGAGCTTGGCGACGAGGTCCGCCAGCGAGCCTGCGCCGGTGGCGCCGGTCTCCGCGGCAAGGCTCGCCACCGCGTCCTGGCTGACATCGAAGACCACCAGCTCGTGACCGTCGCCAGCCAGGCGGCGCACCATGTTCGCCCCCATCCGTCCGAGTCCCACCATTCCCATCTGCATGACCTATGGCCTCCTGCGTGTCGTGTCGAGATTAGAACCGCGCTGCATCAGCGCCCTCGCTTCCCCCCGCGCGTCCCGCGTCAACTCCGATCAGCTCCTCAATGGAGTCAGCCCCGGACTCCCAGACGCGGCGGGCCAGCGCATAGTTGACTGACCGCGGCCACAGCGGGCCGCCGTAGACGAAGCCGGTGTAGGCCTGGACCAGCGTGGCGCCGGCGCGCACGCGCTGCCAGACGTCCTCCGCGGACTCCACCCCGCCGACCGAGATCAGCACCAGCCGGTCGCCCACGCGTGCCCGCAGGCGGCGCAGCACTGTCAGCGAGCGATCCTTCAGCGGAGCGCCGGAGATGCCGCCGCCCTCCGGCCAGGCCAGCGACGCGACCCGCGCCGGCGGGGTGCGCAGCACCTCCCGCCGGATCGTGGTGTTGGTGGCGACGATCCCGGCCAGGCCCAGCTCCAGCGCCAGGTCGGCCACCGCGTCCACGTCCTCATCGCTCATGTCCGGGCTGATCTTCACCAGCAGCGGGGTGCCGGCGGTCTCCTCGCTGGCGGACAGCGCCTCCTGCACCGCGCCGATCAGCGGGCGCAGCCGCGCAACCGCCCCGAGGTCACGCAGCCCCGGCGTGTTGGGCGAGCTGACGTTCAGCACCACGAAGTCCGCGCGGGCGCCCGCCAGCGCCGCCGCCCGCGCGTAGTCGGCGGGAGCGTCGTCCAGCGCGGTGTCGCGGTTCTTGCCGACGTTGACGCCGACGATCGTCTCGCCGAAGCGCGCCCGCACGCGCATCGCCGCCGCCTGCGCACCGCGGTTCGGGAAGCCCATGCGGTTCAGCAGCGCCCGGTCACGCGGCAGCCGCGCGAGGATCGGCCCGGGGTTCGGCTGCTGCGGCAGCGGGGTGACGGTGCCCACCTCCACGAAGCTGAACCCGAGCGCCCCCAGCTCCTCGAAGTGCTCCGCATCCTTGTCCAGCCCGGCGGCTACGCCGAGCGGGGTGGGGAAGCTGAAGCCGAGCGCGTGCACGCGGATCAGGCGGTCATCGGGGATCGTGAAGCGCCGCACGCGCCGGCGCAGCGGGGAGATCAGGGAGATCGGGCGCAGCAGCCTGAACGCCAGCTCGTGAGCGCGCTCGGGCGAGACCCTGCGGATCAGCGTCGAGAACAGCAGCCTGTAGATCATCGGCGGCCCAGCGCTCGCTGGCCGGCAGGAACTGGAGGGCCGCTGTCCCCGTGGTGGACGCTCAGCTGTGCACGCATCGGCTCGGGCAGTGTCGCACCTCAGCCACCGGCCGTGAGCGGCCCGCGACAGACCGCGGCCGGGATGGCCCTCGAATGGGCGCACCGGTCGGGGTGCCACGGTCTGCGCGGGGACCGGGGCGCGGCGGTCGGGGCGCGGCGGTGGGGGCACGACAGCCTGTGCGGGGACCGGGGCGCGGCGGTCGGGTCACGGCGGCC
>JAJZDA010000173.1 GCA_021851525.1 Actinomycetes bacterium
GAGGCGCGACACCATCGTCTCTGAGCCCCGCGGTCAAGCCCGGGGCCCAACTGCGCGCCGCACGCAAGGAGCTGCAGCGCCTGGAGCGTGAGCTCGACCGCTGCAGCGCGCGTGAGGCGGAGCTGCATGAGCTGATGGCTCAGAGTGCCAGTGACCACGCTCAGCTCACGCAACTGTCGGCCGAGCTCACGCAGCTGGGCGCCGCCCGTGAGCAGCTCGAGTCAGAGTGGCTGGAGGCGGCGCAGCAGCTGGAGGCATGACGCCCACTGCCCGGCCGCTCGCCGCCGGTCAAGCACCAACGCCACGTGGCCGGCACAACACCTGGAGGCATGACGCGCGACGCCCGGTCCATATGTATAACCGGGCTGACACATGAGCCTCCGCTTCGCCCTGCTCGCATCGCTCTCGGCCCGGCCCCGCACCGGGTATGACCTGCTGCAGATCTTCGAGAGCTCGGTCGGCAACGTCTGGCACGCCGCGCACACGCAGATCTACCCGGAGCTGCGGCGGATGGAGCAGGAGGGGCTGCTCGAGGGCGCGCAGGTGCCACGCGGGCCGCGGGCGCTCAAGCGCGAGTACCGCATGACGGACCTTGGTTATGCGGCGCTGCGCGAGCTGGCCAGCGAGGTCAGCGAACCCCCGCCGGAGAAGGATCCCTACCGCTTGAAGGCCGCCTACCTGGAGTGGGCCGCCCCGGGCGCGGCGCGAGCGCAGTTTGAGCTGCACATCGAGCACTACGAGCGCTGGCTGGCGGAGTGGGAGGCAATGCAGCAGCGGATCTCCAGCGGCAGCGATCCGGTAGTTGATGAGCGGCTCGCAGCACGGCCGGCGCATGAGCACCGCCTGATCGTCGCCGCGAAGGTGTTCGCGTACGAGGGGATGGCCGCCCGCGCGCGCATGGAGATCGAGTGGGCGCGACGAGGCCTGACGCTGCTGGACGAGCTTGACGACGCGTGATGTGAGCCGTTCTTTGCGGCGCGATACGCCATATGCGCGTACCGCGCCGCAAAGAGCGAGGCCTGGGGCGCAGCACTTGGGCGCCCCAAGCGCTCAGCGCTCCTGCGGGTGGGTGGCCAGCGGCTCGACCGTGATGTCCAGGTAGGGGAACATCGGCAGCGAGGCCAGCTGGTCGTGCAACTCCGTGGCGTCGGGCGCCTCCCAGAGTGCGATCCAGCCGGTCGTCCCGGGGCGGCGCCAGAGGCGCCTGAGGTTGCCCGCGGCGCGCAACTCGCCGGCGCGCTCGCGCTCGCGCGAGCGCAGCGACGCCTGCAGCTCTGGCTCGCCGTCGGGCGGGAAGTGGTTGTCCGCGTAGATCAGGAACTCAGCCATCGTCTATCCCTCCGTTGCGATCTGATCAAGTAGGTCCGCAAGCTCCCGCGGCGCGGTGGTCATCGCCTGATGGCCGGTGTGCAGCTCATACACCGGCCAGCCGCGACGCTGCGCGCGTTCACGCGCGCTCTGAAAGACCCGCATCCAGTCGACGCATTCGATGAACGCCGACGGCAGCGCCAGCGCGTCCGCGCTCACACGGACCGGATCGTTGAACGTCCGGTACGGATGCGGGACCATGAGGCTCGTCAGCCACTCGACGTCGGCCGGCTCGGTCACGCCCAGCACGTCGAGCTTCCGGGTCGGGATCACCCAGCCGAAGCCCCGTTCCTCCACGGATTCCCGGTAATGGTGTGCAATCGACTCCGGCTGCTGCTCGGTGGCGCACTCCCCGTCGTCAGGGAGGAAGGCGTCGAGGTAGACGAGCCTGCTCAGTGCGCTTGGCAGTGCGCTGGCCGCCCCGGTGATCACCTGGCCGCCGTAACTGTGACCGACGAGGATCACCTCAGGAAGGCGCTGGTTGCGGATTGTCGAGAGCACGTCCTGGACGTGGGTGTCGAGGCTGACCTGTGGTGAGAGCAGGTGGGCGCGGTCACCCACTCCGGTCAGGGTTGGCGCGTGGACCTCATGCCCACGGGCGCGGAGCAGCGGAAGCACCCTGTCCCAGGTCCACCCGCCCTGCCAGGCGCCGTGAACGAGCACAAATGTGGCCATCACTCAGCCCACAGCGAGAACGCCAGCCCGATGCCGGTGCCAACCACGGTGCGGTAGACCGGGATGTACTCCTGCCACTTGACGTCGAGGTTGCGGCAGGCAGCTGCCGTGGCTATCCAGTTGCGGATCTCCGAGTTGCCGCCGTTGAGCAGCTGCGGCTCGATTCCACGCAGTGCCGCCGCGTCGTGGTTGCGACAGGCCTCCAGCACGCGTCGGTCGAGGATCTCATCGGTGGTGAAATGGCTGAGACCGCCGGAGGCGACCACGACAACACGCAGCTCCTGCGGGAAGGACTCAACTGCGCGCCGGACCGCCAGTCCAAGGTCATAGCTGCGGTTCACTGGCAACTGGTTGGGTGGCCAGTAGGTGTTCACAAGGACCGGGATCTGCGGGATGGCACCAGGACTCTGCATCAGCTGCGTCTCCATGATCCCGAAGGAGTGCCCGAGTCCCAACTGGCCGTCCGGGGGAACATCGGCGATGGCGGCAACATCGAACTCCTGGCGGACCAGCGACTCGATCAGGTGGCGTGCGAGCGGCGCGTGCCCCGGGAAGCGATGTGGGGCATCCATTGCGTATCCCTTGCGCATCGGCGTGGCATCGCCCAGGACCTCCTCATAGGTCACGAAGCGCATGCTCGTGCCCATCGTGAGGGTCTCGCCGTAGAAGACGGCGAGCGCTGGGCTGTTCTCCGGCGC
Organism: Actinomycetes bacterium; assembly: GCA_021851525.1. Classification (GTDB taxonomy): domain Bacteria; phylum Actinomycetota; class Thermoleophilia; order Solirubrobacterales; family Solirubrobacteraceae; genus Palsa-465. Next base: position 2,742 of record JAJZDA010000173.1, read on the forward strand.
GTGCATCTCCTCCTGGTCATCCCCGAAGGTGATGATCACGTCGGGCCGTAGCTCGGCCACGGCCTCACGCAGCCGCGCGACGGCGTCAACCGTCTGACGCACCTGTGTCGCCAGATGCTCCGGGCTCGACTCCCTGGCGTAGTTGGTGCCCTGGATGCCCTGCAACTCCGCGAAGGTGACGGGGTTGCCCTGCTTGTCGCGCAGGTGTGGGTTGACGCGGTCGATCCTGTCATGCGCGAGCCACATCTCTGGCGAGGGCGCCACCACGAGTGAGCTGTGAGACATGCCGACGCCGCCGACGATGGTTGCCATTGCTGCTGATCCTCTCCGTCCAGGGTTCCTCGACCGACTTGTGTATGTCAAGGATTACATACTTTGGACGAAGTGGGTAGCTTTGCCCGGTAGGGGGAGTGCGGGGACGGGGCCGCACCGGGCACGGGCGAACCGGCCACGGGTCAGGCGGGGCACGGGTCAGGCGGGGCACGGGTCAGGCGGGGCACGGGCCAGGCGGGGCACGGGACCACGAGGCGTGAGGCGCACCGGGCACGGGCCAGGCGGGGCACGGGACCACGAGGCGTGAGCCGCACCGGGCACGGGCCAGGTCGGGCACGGCGGATGACTCGCGAGAAGCCCTCCCCCTGAAAGGAGGGGGAGAGCGCCCAGCCGCGGCCTGATCTTCATCCCGCTGAGCCGGGCCGCAGGGACGAGCCAGTGCCCAACAGGGCAGCCGCAGGCAGGAACCGTGCCCATCAATGCCGAAGGCCCCCGAGGGAGCCTCCGACATCGTGTGTGTTGTCTTGAGTCGCATGAGCACTCCCGCCCCGGGGCGCGCCGCGGCAATGCGGCGCGCCCCGGTCCTGTGCCGCGCTGAGAAGCTCAGCCCGGCCAGCCCGGAGCGGACACGACCCTCAGGCGGAAAGCTACGCGGACCGCGGACCGTGTGGCAAAAAACCGCGTTAGCGTTCGATGTGTGGCCGGCGGTGGCGCGCTGACCGTCGGGACTGCTGATCGGCGCGCGGTGCGGGTCTGTGCGGGTCGGTACGGGTCGGCGCGGATCGGTGCGGGTCGATACGGTTCGGCGCGGATCGGTGCGGGTCGATACGGTTCGGCGCGTCGGTATCGATGCAGATCGGGTCGGCACTGGTCGGGGCGGCGCGCGGCGCGGGTCGGCGCGGCCACAAGACGCGCCGAGCGGCTGCCGGCCGGTCTGAGCGGCGCTCAGACGGTGAGGATCAGCGGCGGGCCGGACTCGGTGATCACGAGCGTGTGCTCGGCGTGCGCGGCGAGCGTGCCGTCCGCGGTGCGAAGCGTCCAGCCGTCGGCCGACTCATACACCTCCCCGGAGCCCGCGGCGATGATCGGCTCGATGGTGATGACCAGCCCGGGCGTGAGGGGCTGATCCAGGGCCGGGGCGTAGAAGTTGGGGACCTGTGGCTCCTCATGGATGCGACGCCCGATCCCGTGCCCGGCGAGCGCCATGCAGACGGCCGCGCCCCCCGCCTCCACAACACCCTGAACCGCCGCGCCGATCGCGTTCAGCGGCGCGCCGGCGCGAGCGGAATCGACACCCGCGCGCAGCGCGGCTCCCGCCGTGGCGACCAACCTGGCACCCGGCTGGCGGACGCGCCCGACCGCCACCGAGACACAGGCGTCGGCGTAGAAGCCATCGAGCTCAGCTGTCACATCGAGCTTGACCAGGTCACCCTCACGCAGACGCCGTGGCCCCGGCACGCCGTGAACCGCCTCATCGTTGACGCTGATGCAGTTGACCCCGGGGAAGCCGTAATCGAGCTGCGGCCCGGAGCGCGCGCCGTGAGCGCGGAACACGCGGCCGCCGACGGCATCCAGCTCAGCGGTGCTCACGCCGGGGCGCACCTCCCGCCGCATCGCACGCAGCGCCGCAGCCACGACGCGGCCCACCGCCTGCAGGCGCGCGAGATCCTCGGGGCCGTCAATCGACACTCCACAAGCGTAACGGCGCCGCCGAGCACGGCCCCCGGGAGGATCACCGGACGGCCCCGCTCGCGGACAGCGGGCCACGGCCGCGCGGAGATCTACGCGCATCGATATACAACCCGGAATGGCCGCCTCCCGAACAGACGCGGATGCGCGCTTCAGCGGACACACCGCGTGGGCTCGCAGCCTCGCGGCGCCGGTCCGCGCCTTCCTGCACACCGAGACCGGGGGCGCCGCGGCGCTGCTGGGGGCGACGCTCGCCGCGCTGGTCTGGGCCAACCTGCCCGGGTGGCACAGCTACGAGTCGGTCTGGACAACAGTCGCCTCGGTTCACTTCGCGGGAGCGACGGTCTCAACGAGCCTGCGCGAATGGGTCGACCAGGGGCTGATGGCGCTGTTCTTCCTGGTCGTCGGCCTCGAGGCACGGCGTGAGCTCGAGACCGGCGAGCTGCGCCAGCGCGACCGGCTGGTGATCCCGGCGGCGGCCGCACTCGGCGGGATGCTCGGACCGATCGCGATCTTCCTGGCGTTCAACGCCGGTGGCTCAGCTGCGCACGGCTGGGGTGCCGCGATGTCATCCGACACGGCGTTTGCGCTCGGCGCGCTGGCGCTGGTCGCGCCGCGCGCCAGCACGCGGCTGCGCGTGTTCCTGGTGACCGCGTCCGTGTTCGATGACCTCGGTGGCCTGCTGGTGATCGCGCTCTTCTACAGCAGCCAGGTGGACCTGCTGGCGCTGGGCGTCGCGGCGGGCCTGTTCCTGCTGTTCATCCTCGCCGGGCGGATCGAGGCGCCGCTGGAGCCGGTGCGGGCGCTGCTGGGAGTCGGGGTCTGGCTGGCGCTGTTCGAGTCCGGGATCGACCCGGTGATCTCCGGCCTGGCTTTGGGACTGGCGACGGCGGCACGGCGCCCCTCGCGCCAGGTGCTGGAACGCTTCTCAGAGCTGGCCCGCGCCTTCCGCGAACAGCCCACGCCGGAGCTTGCCAACAGCGCCCGCGCGAGCGCGCGCCTGGCCGTGGCACCCAACGAGCGCCTGCAGTACACGCTGCATCCGTGGACCAGCTACGTGATCGTGCCGCTGTTCGCGCTGGCCAACGCCGGCATCCACCTCGGGGGCGGGCTGCTGGGCGAGGCGCTCAGCTCACCGATCACGCTCGGGATCGCGTTCGGCTACGTGGCCGGCAAGCCGCTGGGGATCCTGATCGGCTCGCTGCTCGCCTCGCGGCCGGCCCTGCGGGGCCCGCGACCGACGCTCAGCTGGCCGGTGCTGGGCGCGGGCGGATCGGTGATGGGGATCGGCTTCACGGTCTCGATCCTGATCTCGAGCCTCGCGTTCCGTGGAACGGCACTGGCCGAGGCGAAACTCGGCGCGCTCAGCTCGATCGTGCTGGCGCCAGCGGTGGCAAAGCTCTGCCTCGCCGGCTGGCAGCGGCTGCCGGTGCGCGTGCGAGCGAGCCAGGTTTCGGGCACCGCCCAGGACATCCTCGACCTCGACGACGAGGTTGACATCGGGCGCGACCACTGGCGCGGGCCCCGCGACGCACTGGTGACGATCGTCGAGTACGGGGACTTCGAATGCCCGTTCTGCGGCCAGGCCGAGGCCGTGATCAGGGAGCTGCTGGCACGCTGGGGCGATGAGCTGCGCTACGTCTGGCGGCATCTGCCGCTGAACGACGTTCACCCAACGGCGCAGCTGGCAGCCGAGGCCGCGGAGGCGGCGGCGGCCCAGGGTCGTTTCTGGGAGATGTATGAGCTGCTGCTGGCGCACAACAGCGCCTTCACCGATCGCGACCTGGACGGTTATGCCAGCCAGCTGGGCCTCGACCGCGAGCGCTTCTGGGATGACGTCCGCCGGCGGGCGATGGCGCCGCGCGTGGCGCTTGATGTGGACAGCGCCGACGCCAGTGGCGTCACCGGGACACCGACGTTCTTCATCAACGGGCGCCGTCACCACGGCGCATATGACGTTGAGACGCTCTCCGCAGCTGTGCGCTCGGCGCGCGCCCGGGCGAGCCTGCTGGCGACCGCGCGGCGCTCCGCGCGGTCGCTCTGAGCCCCTGCGGCAGCGCGACGGCGCCAAGCAGCGAGCGGCGCCGCCGG
>JAJZDA010000010.1 GCA_021851525.1 Actinomycetes bacterium
CTTGACCCCATCCCTTCCACGGACCCCCCTCAACGCTCGATGAGCCATCGAAGGTCGCCGCCAGTTCGGACGGAAGTGGAGCCAAATCAAGCGTCCGCACTGGGGCCAACTCAGGCGTCCGCAGCCAACATCGGCGGCGAGGGCGGCGTGGTGCAGTTGCTTGCGTGCCGCGGAGGCCTCCCAGTGGCGTCCAGCGGTAGCGCCGTGGATCACACACAGGAACGCCCCGACCGGCAGTTGATGTCTGATCTCAAGCCACGGGTCGAGCTCGGACCATGCCCAGCGATCCATCCCGACTTCGCGGCGTTTGCCGCCCTTGCCTCGTCGAACGAGCACGGCTCCGCGATCACGGTCTAGGTCGCTTTCCTGAAGCGCGAGCGCTTCGCTGATCCGCAGCCCGGCGCGCCACAGGATCACAATCAGCGCCTTGAGCCGCCGCCCGTCAGAACTATCGCCCGCTATCCGCATCACTTCGACGATCTCCTCGACGGTTGGTGGATCGGCCGGATAGTGCTCGCCCTTGTTGCCGGGCGGTCGTCCGCGGTGATAGCCCGGCATCGTGGCCGGCGAGCGAAAGTGACCGGCGGCGTCCAGCAGGGGTTCCATGGTTCCTCCAGTGGTGGGGGGTTGCTTGACAACCACCTGCTGTACTGCCATTGTGAGTACATGTCAACGGTCAAAGAAGATCGCCTGCAGATCCGGGTCAACCCCGCCGACAAGGCGCTGCTCGAGCGTGCGGCCGCCGCATCACACCTGAACGTGTCCTCGTTCGTAGTGCAGGCCGCCGCGTTGAAAGCCGAAGAGGTTCTCGCGGAGCGATCAAGCATCCGCCTCTCACCAGAAGCCGCCACCGCGTTCAGCGAGGCACTGCAGAAGCCGGCGGAGGTCAACGACCGGCTCGCGGCGGCACTGCGGCGCACGCGGAAGTTCAGCTGGCTTGACTGAGCTGCGCCGGCCGACGCCACTGGACCCAGCGCTTCACAAACGCGATCAGTTCGACAGCGGCGAACCGATCCTCGACGAATGGTTGCGCCGCTACGCCGGGCAAAACCGCCGCCGCGACACCGCCGCGACCTGGGTGATCGCTGACACCGACGACCTGATCGTGGCGTATGCGAGCGTCGCGATGACCGGCATCGACCGCTCCGCCGCCCCGCCCGATCTCGTCAAGGGCGCCCCCAACCCACTCCCAGCCCTACTGCTTGGCAGGCTCGCCGTCGACAAGCGCTACGCCAACCTCGGGATCGGCACCGCCCTCACAGCCCACGTGCTCGCCACCGCCGTCGAACTCAACGAGAAAGCCGCCTGCCGCGCAGTTGTCGTCACCGCGATCAACCAGAACGCCCGGACCTGGTGGCAGCGACTCGGGTTCCACCCGTTCTACCCCGACGACCCAGCAGAGCTCGACCTGTACCTACTGACCTCAGAGATCGAAGCGACCTTACGGAAGCTGCGATAGCGCAAGCCGCGCAACGCGGGCGACCGGGGCCACCGTCTTGAGCTGCCTGTCGCGTTATGAAAGCGGGGCATTCCGGCGAGTTGGGCGCGTCGTGAAGCGGACGTAGTGCCCATCGGGATCGAAGATACGGAAGTCCGGCAGCCCCCATGGGCAGGAGGTCACATCCTCGGCGACCGGATGGCCGGCCGAGACGATGGCGGCACGCTCGGCCTTCAGATCGTCCACCTCGATCACGATTTCGATCCCGGTGGGAACCGATCGCTGCGCCTGGTCAATGGGTTGCCAGGATTGGCTTGCCCCAATTCTCACCGAGCCTCGCCGAACCGAGACGTAAGGGATCGCATCAGCCCGCCGGTCTTGAACTAGCTCGAACCGCAGCACGGCCACATAGAAGTCAACGAACCGAGTGAGGTCGCTCGGGAACATCTCCACTCGCAGCGCGGGCTCACTCATATCCGATGGACCGTATCGCGCGTGACCAACGCGAGTTCCGCGCTTGCGGGTGTTCCTGCGTTGTCTTCAGGATGCGTGTCGTGCGAGCAATGCGGATCTCGGTCGTCGGCCTAGTCTGGTCCTCGTGGCGAATGCGACCGTCCGCGTGTGACACCATCTCGTTGGTTCGGCCACCGGCTGGGTTGAGCGCTCGAAGTCTTCGTGAACCGGTTCGCGGGCTGCGGCCACTTAATAGGCGATGGCTGGCATTGACACTGAAGATGACCGCGCACCCGCCGGGCGCTCATCCAAGGACTGGGGCGCTTTCTTCGACGCTCACCACAACGCGATCTGGCGCTACCTGTGCCACAGAGCCGGCCCAACCGTCGCGGATGATCTCGCGGGCGAGGTGTTCCTTCGGGCGTTGCGCTCTGGCTCACCACCAAGCTCGGGGAGCGAGCGTGCGTGGCTGTATGGGACCGCGACCAACCTGCTTCGGGAACGCTCCCGCAAGGAGATCAGGCATCTTCGGGCTTACGCCAGGCTGAACGTCCCGGTCGAGGATGTGTTGGACCAGGATGCCGTCGTAGATCGTCTTGATGCCGCTCAGCTGGCGCCAACCGTCGCCGTTGAGCTAGCGAAGCTGGAGCCGAACGACCGAGACACTCTCCTGCTGTACGCGTTGACTGAACTGGATTACGCGGGGATCGCAGTCGCAACCGGGGCGCCGGTTGGGACTGTTCGGTCGCGGCTGCATCGGGTGCGTCGTCGTTTGCGGCAGACGATCGGCGAACTGGACATTGACCCCGCCGGGACGGGCACGACAGAACCGAGGACGGCATGAACCAAGACATCGACATCGAGATCGTCCGCTCGATCATGTTCGAGCCGGGCGCCCCGAACCCCGCGGCCCGGGACGGCGCACGCGCACGGTTCATCGCGAACGCCGACAGCCCCATGGCTCTCAGGCCTCGTCGCGTCGCTTGGCTTCGTCGCAAGATCAGGATCGCCGGGATCGGAGTGCCGGTTGGCGCGCTCGGGGTCCTCTCCACCGCCGCAGCTACGGCTGCCGTGACGTTGAGCGCGACGAGTCTCTTCCAGCTCAACCCGCAGATCAGCCTGGATGGACACGGGAACGGCATCGAGACCGTGGTTCCGTCGAGCGTCGCGCAGGTCGCCACCACAGCGATCCCCGACTACGGCACCGTCGAGTTCTGGGCGGCCAGCACCTCGCAGAACGGATTCTGCTTCGCGCTGAAACTCCCCGCTGGTACGTGGGCTGGCTACGCCCACGGGGACGCTTCGGTGTCGGCCGACGGCTTCTCCGGCGGCGTAGTCCCGGGCTGCGTCGAACCGAATCAGCAACAGATCGTCGAGCACAGCGCGGCCCAGAGCATCGCGCCGCCCCGGTCGCTCGAGGTTCAGTACGACGTGGTCCGCAACGACTCAGGCAAGTTCTGGGACATCTACTTCGGTTACGTCACTGCGGACGGAACCGCGGCGACTGTCCGGGACCCCTTAACGGGCACAACCACGGACATCACGAACGACGGCTATTACGCGCTCGCAGTGCCCGAGCACGGACAGCCAGGCCCACCGCCGAACACGACCCTCTGCGGCGGCTGCGACGCGGACTACCTCCAGGTGTTGAACTCCGCCGGCCAGGAACTGCAGCCCGACTACACGGCCGGCAAGCTACTACCCGGCTACAGCCTCGGACCATCCGCCGGACAGACGCCATAGACACCGAGCAGCCGCGCGGCCTCCGCGCAAGAAGGCGCTTGGGAGGCGGCGCGGTGGAGCTTGCCTTCTGGTCTCATGGCCCACGGTTCAAGCGATCGCGGTGATCATGCCAGGACGCTTTGCCAGCTCCAGACGAACCGGCTGCCGACGATCCGTATGAGCCGATACCAGCCTGGCGGCGAAAGCAGGTCACGCAGGCCACGCGGCCATCGACCCGCTCGTCGCCAGAAGCGCAACGGGCGAAGGAGAGAAGTGCAACGGGCGACGGAGGTATGGGCGGTCAGGATTGCGCTGGACCGGCCCGTTGGCTGCGGTCGGCTGGGGCGATCGTCATGAGGACGTCAACAAGACCGGTGAGCGCGGGCATGCCCGGCGACCGGCGACGGTGACGATCTGCCTGCCCGATGCGCCGCTCACGAGGATCGACGCACAGGCAAACGCCGACGGCGTCTGCGCCGCAGCCGCCCAGGAGCACGCCGTGTGACGCCCCCGGTCAGTCTCCTCACCGCATGTCCGGTCAAGCGGAGAAGTCGATGGCAGTCGGGACGCACTCCCGCTCAAGGGCGACACACCGAACAACCGACAGCAGCGCGGTTCACTCGGCCGCGGGAGCGGCAACCACGCCGCCCCAGAATCGGTCTGTGGTGGCGTCCGATGCGCCGCTCCCGCTGCGGCTGACCTGCGTCGAATCTCGTGGTGCCTGGCGCGCACCGAGATCACGGATCAGGAGACCTCGGCTGCCAATGGCGGACTCCCGCCGGCAGGCACGGGACATCTGGAGCGAGCGTCATCAGAGCCCCAGAAGGCCGAGGTCGCGGAGGCTGTCGACGGTTTCGGTGATCGTAGTCATGGCGGGACGCGGGCGCCAGCCCAGGTCTCGCTTGGCCCGGTCGTTGTGAATCGTGAGCGGCACCGGATCCTCTCCAGGCGCCTCTGTGAGAGTCGTCTTTTCGCCGGCGTTGCCGAGGTGATCACGGATCCCCTGGGCGAGGTCCAGCCAGGTCATGGTCGGGCCGTCGGCCAGCAGCAGATACCGGTTGCCGGCCGCAGTCGGAACCTCCGCGGCTTTGAGGTGCGCGACAGCGACGTCGCGCACGTCAGCGACACCGAAGCGCTGGCGCGGCAACGCCGGCATCGTGCCCTCGGCGATCGCCTTGACGGCGGCCAGCGAGGACCGCACTGACCCGACTAGAGTCGGTCCGATGATGAAGGTCGGGTTGAGGACGACAAGCTCTGTATCCCCACCCTCAAGACCAATGAAGTCCCAGGCTGCGCGCTCAGCGACCGCCTTGGAGCGCGGGTACGGAGCCAGACCTGGCGTGTCGGGGTCGGTCCAGTCCTCTTCTGTGTAGTTGCGGACCGCCTTGGGCGAATAGCCCACCGCGGCGAACGATGATGTCAGCACGACTCTCCGCGCGCCGACATCGCGGGCCGCTCGCAGCACGCGCAGGGTGCCCTCACGTGCGGGGTTGATCAACTCGTCGGGGTTCTCAGGCTGACGTGACGGGATCGGCGAGGCGACGTGATGGACCTCCTCGATCCCAGCTGCGGCAGACAGCCAGCCTGCGTCGCTGCTCAGATCGGCGCTGATGACTTCCAGCGCGCCGTCCTTGACCTCGGCGCGCGAGATTGCCTCGCGCACCTCACGCTCGCCCGTGTCGGAGCGCACCGTCGCACGCACCTCGTGCCCCTCGGAGAGGAGCATCGTGATCAGCCACGTCGCGAGGTACCCGTTTGCTCCTGTAACCAGAACCTTGCTCATCCCAGGATCGCCTCCTCCAAGCGCGGGAGCATCTCCTGCACCGCGCAATTTGCCATTGCCTCAGCAGCTGCGTCGCCACGCTCACGCGCGTCCCACAGTGCCGCCTTTGCGCGCAGGTAGCCAAGATGGACCTGCAGCGTTTCGATCTGCTGCTCAATGCGCTCGGCGTGCCCCAGCAGCAGGTCACGCTGAGCACCAGCACGAACGTTGCCGAGCGCACGGTTTGCCTGATAGATGCGCATGTCCTCAATCCCGACGCCCATCGCGCGCAGGCAGGCGAGCGCCTGCAAGGTATCGAGGTCCTCCTCGCGGTAGCGGCGATGCCGGCTGCTGGGGTCGCGTGAGATCGGACCGATCAGCCCGATCTCCTCGTAGTAGCGCAGCGTCGGTTCGCTCAGCCCGCTGCGCCGCGCTGCATCCTGAATCGTCAGAGCTGTCATGACGACAGCAAAACAGACCTCAAGCGCTTGAAGTCAAGGGGCTCGAGAAGAAAAATCTGCCGGCACAGGCAGACGCGCCCCCACGGCAGCCATCGACCCGGCAACGGGAGCGACTCTCAGATGACCGCTGCAGGCGTCGAGGGCCAGCGAAGTCGCAGGGCGCGGCGCCGTCCAATCCGTCAGTCACCGGTCGCGATGCGCTGCGTGGCCCGCGCTTGACCGGATCAGTCGACCGGTCGAGCGCTTCGGCCTGGTCGATACCGACCGAGGTGCGCGCGTCGACGCCCGCGCTCCGGCGGCGCTCACTCTGACCTGCGCCACCCTGGGGGAGAAAGCCGTCGTGGCGACGGCTTTCTCCCCCAGCGACTCACGGGATCTGGCCGTTGTCTGCGACCGCACAGACAACGCGCCGCACCGGATCCAGGGCGATCCCGCCTCTGCGCGCATCCCCCAGGGTCGTGGTGGTTCCGGAAGCAGTTGCGCTGATCACCTCGACCCCGCCCGCCGACGACCGATCCGGCGGCGGCGCACCGATCCGGCGGCGGCGCACCGATCCGGCGGCGGCGCACCGATCCGGCGGCGGCGCACCGGTCCGGCGGCGGCGGCCGGCGTCTGCGGCTAGGGTTCCGAAGATCGTGTGTTCGCTGTCAAGCAAGGAGATCCCATGTCCCGTTTCGCGAAGGTGAATCTGCTCGAGGTTGAGGACTCTGTCGCGGGCCGCGTCGAAGGGCTCGAGGGTCGGTTCGGCCGCAAGCACCTGGACTCCCGTGACCTCGGGGTGAGTCTGTTCCGGTACGCGGCGAACCTGCGCAGCCCGATGGCACACAGCCACAAGGAGCAGGAGGAGGCTTACGTCGTGGTCTCCGGCTCAGGCCGGATCCTGCTCGATGACGAGGTGCAGGAGATCCGGATGTGGGATGTCATCCGCGTCGCTCCCGAGGTGGTCCGAGCATTTGAGGCAGGCCCCGACGGTCTCGATGTGATCGCCGTCGGTGGACCGAAGCCCGAGGAGGGCGACGGCGTGCGCGCTGAGGCCAGCTGGCCGGACTCCCAGTAGTCCGAGGGGCCCCGCGGGCGACGCTGCACGCACCCCGGGCGTCCGTCGGACACCCACCGTCAGGAGCCTGACCCGGTGAGGTGACGGAAGCGACGAGAGTGATCGCGCAGGCTCAGCCACGACTGAGCCTGCGCCGCGAGGCCAGGCCCAGCCACGGCTGAGCTGGGGCCGCGAGCCCAGGCCCGGGCCACGGCTGAGCTGGGCCTGCGCTCGCGGCTCAGCCCCGGCTCAGCCGGTGGCGTTCGTAGATCACTCCCGAGGCGAAGGTTCTGCTCTCCAGCAACTCCAGCGCGATGCTCTGCGTCAGCGGCGGGAGAAATGCCGTGCCTCCGCCGACGATCACCGGGCAGCGGAAGATCCGCAGCTCATCGATCAGCCCGAGCCGCAGAGCACCCGCGGCGAGGCCGGCGCCGCCGATCTCAACCGGTCTGTCGGTGGCGGCGAGCACGGCTCCGAGTTCCTCCCCCACCGACGCCGTGGCCAGTCGAGCGTTGCCCTGAACCGTGCGCAGCGTGTGGCTGAAGACCACCTTCGGCAGCGCGCTCCAGACCTCGGCAAACGCCGCCTGCAGCGCCGTCCGGCGCAGCGACGGATCGGTCTCCCACACGAGCATCGTCTCGTAGAGCCTGCGCCCGCAGAGATGGGCACCCAGCTCACGCACGCGGGACAGATGAAACGCGAACAGCTCATCGTCGGGCGCGGTCCAGTCGAACCGGCCATCGCGGTCAGCGATGAAGCCGTCGACAGAAACGCTGATCGAATAGATCAGCAAGGCTCCCGCCGCGTCGCGGCTCCGCAGCAGCGGGCGCGGATCTTGGTGAGGTGAACCACGGGCGAAGCTTATGGCCTCCCGCTCACTGATTTTGGGGTGCTAAGCTTGACGAACCTTGGACAAGACTTGTACAGCGACGGACTCCGGCGGTCCCGGCCGCAGCCGATCTCCGCGCCCAGCACCGCAGCGGCGGGCCGGTCAATGAGCACGCCCATGCTGCGTCGCCTGACCCCCGCGCTGCACGCAGGCACGGCCGGCGTCTCCCTACCCCACGGGGCGCAAGGCACCAGGCGCGATGCCCACCGCTCCTTTGACCCGAGCCTCGTGGGAGCGCTCGAGTGCAGCGCCTGGGTGGCCTACTACCGTCGGGACTGGCTCGCCTTTCTCACGGCGGCCGTGAGGGTCAGCCGACATGTCTTCGGGCTCTCCTGGAGAACGACCATCCAGTGCTCGTGGCTGGTGCTGCGCGCCAACCAACTCTGGGCGCCGGCCAACGGCAACGGTGTGCAGCGCTCGCGGCGGATGATGGAGCGCTTCTACGCGATTGTTCAGGGTCTGTACGAGGAGCCGTTTGACCCGGCCAGCGCCGCCGCGCTGGAGATCGAGTGGTGGCGGGTGCACCGCGACCATCAGCTCTCCGGACGTGAGGGCAGCTCACCCGAGTTGGCCGACGCGCTGGCAAGACTCTACGCGCACGTCTACAGCGTCCCGCAGCGGACGGTGACGGCGGCGGCGCAGCAGCGCGCGCTGGCGATGCGCCATTCAGATCAATGGGTGAGAGCCGGCTGCGACCCGTCCAGCGAACTCATCGACCTGGAGCGCGCCGCACTGGTCCGCTCCTACAGCGCGCTGCTGGCGGCCGTCAGGCAGCGCCCCGACAACAGCGAAGGAACGCACCATGACCGAGATCTCTGACCGCCAGAGCGCCCCGCCGAGCCGCAACCGCGGGGTCAGGACGGCGCGGCTGGGGCGGGTTGCGCTGGGGGCCGCCGCGCGGTGGACCGGGGACCGCCTGGACTCGCGCGGCACCGAGCAGCAGCAGCGCCAGCGACGTGGCGACCGGATAGTCGCCACGATCGACGCGCTGGTCGATCAGCTGGCCGCCATGCGCGGCGCCGCGATGAAGGCCGGGCAGGTGCTCTCGACCGTGGAGTTCCCGGGCCTCGATGAGCAGCAGTCGGCCTACCTGCAGGGCCGGCTCGCGTCGCTGCGCGACAGCGCGCCAGCGGTTGATTGGAAGCAGATGCGCCGCGTCCTCGCCTCCGACTGGGAGGCCGAGCCCGAGCGGATGCTGGCGCAGATCGACACGCGACCGGCCGCCGCGGCAAGCATCGGCCAGGTCTACCGCGGGCGAACCTTCGACGGACGTCAGGTCGCGGTGAAGGTCCAGTACCCGGGGATCGCCGAGTCGGTGGAGGCAGACATGCGCAACCTGCGACTGCTCTCGCCGCTGCTGCGACAGCTGATGCCGGGGCTGGATGTCAAGGAGATCCTCGGAGAGCTCGAGGAGCGGATCGCCGAGGAGTGCGACTATGAGCTGGAGGCGAGCAACCACCGGCGTGTGGAGCGCTTCTGGCGCGGGCACCCGTTCATCAAGGTTCCCGGAGTGGACACCGAGCTCAGCCGGCGCCGGGTGCTGGTGACCGATTGGATCGATGGTGTGGGCCTCGCGCACATCAGTGCGCAGCCCGAACCGGTGCGTGACCGCTACGCGGAGATCACCTACCGCTTCTTCTACGGCACAGCCGTGCACCTGGGGCTGGCGCTGGGTGACCCCCACCCCGGCAACCACATGCTCACCCCCGACGGCAGCGTTGCGTTCTTTGACTTCGGCATGCTGCGCCGCCTGCCCGACGGGTATCTGCAGCGCGAGGCGCTGATCGCCCGCGGAATCCGCGAAGCCGATGCGCAGACGGTGTTGCGCGGGATGCTGGAACTGGGTTACCTGCCGGGCGATGGTGAGCAGTGGGACAGCCAACTGCTGCTGGAGTACATGAGCTCGGCCTCCTGGTGGCTGCAGGTCGAGGGGCCGTTGCGCCTGAGCCCCGAGGATCTCTGGCGCAGCACCGGCATCGTGCGCGAGCACATGGATCAGCTGCGCCAGATGCGCCTGCCTCCGGAGGCGCTGCTGCTGCGGCGCATGGAGGGGCTGCTCTTCCAGACCGCTTCGACGCTGCGTGCCAGCGCTCCCTGGGGGGAGCTGATGCGTGAGCTGGTCGAGGGCGGCGCCCCGGTCGGAGAACTCGGGGAGCAGCACGCGCGGTGGCTGAGCCGCCGCCATGAGCAGCGGCGCGCGGAGACGACAGCTCTCGCCTGAACGGCTGGGCTGCGGCGCCGGCGAGTTCACTGACCGCCAAAGGCCAAGGATCTCACTCGCATCTGGCCCGACGCCCTGCGCGCATCGCCCCGGGTTCCTGCGCGCATCGCCCCGGGATCCTGCGCGCATCTCCCCGGGATCCCTCCGCAAATAGCCCCGGGCTCCCTGCGCGCGCCGGCCCCGGACCTCCTCCGTGCATCGGCGCGGCGGCGACCGCCGCCGCGCCGGTCTCAGCCCATCCGTCACGCTCGCCCACAGCTGTTCATCCACAGCGGCAGCCCCGGCTCCTGTAGAAATCTTTAACTGGCTGACGCAACCGTGCCGACTGGAGTGAAGAGATGGCTGTCAACTCAACCGTAGTGCTGGACCCCGAGCGCGTCCGGAAGCTGACCGAGCGTGAGAGCGCGATGCTCGATGAGCGCACGCGCGGCTCCGCGGAGATGTACAGACGCGCCCGCAAATCCCTGAGCGGCGGCGTCGCCTCGACCTACCAGGCACGGAACCCCTGGCCGATCTACCTCACCAACGGCGAGGGAGCGGTGGTCTTTGACGTCGACGGGAACCGCATGTGGGACTTTCACAACGGGTTCGGCTCGATGGTCCAGGGTCACGGGCACCCGGCGATCGTCAAGGCGGTCTCGGAGCGGGTCGCGCTGGGCACGCACTTCGCCGCGACCACCGAGGACGGGGTGGTGGTTGCCGAGGAGCTTCAGCGGCGCTGGGGCCTTGAGCAGTGGCGCTTCGTCAACTCCGGCTCGGAGGCGACGATGGACGCGATCCGGATAGCCCGTGGCTTCACCGGCCGCGACACGGTGATGAAGATCTTCGGCTCCTACCACGGCCATCACGACGCGGTCATGGTCTCGATCGGCGTCCCCTACGACAAGATCGGCGACCGTGAGGACTATGCGTCGCTGCCCTACGGTGCGGGCGTCCCGCATGCGATCACGGAGATGACGGTCGCTGTCCCGTTCAACGACGCCGGTGCGATGGAGCGGCGCATCCAGCGCCTCGAGGCGGAGGGTCGCAAACCCGCCTGCGTGATCATGGAAGCGGCGATGATGAACCTCGGCGTGGTGCTGCCGGAGCCCGGCTACCTGGAGGAGGTTCGCGAGATCACCCGCCGTCACGGGATCGTGCTGATCTTTGACGAGGTCAAGACCGGCCTGGCGATCGCCGCCGGCGGTGCGACCGAGCGCTTCGGCGTGAAGCCGGACATGGTCACGCTCGCCAAGACCCTGGGTGGCGGGCTGCCATCGGGCGCGATCGGCGGTAGCGCTGAGGTCATGCACGTCGTGGAGGACGGCAGCGTCTACCAGGTCGGAACCTACAACGGCAACCCGCTGACGATGGCCGCGGCGCGCGCGAGCCTGCTGGAGGTGCTCACGCCCGACGCCTACCGCCACCTCGACGCGCTCAACGAGCGGATCGTCAACGGCTGCCAGGCCGTGGTCGACCGCTACAACCTGCCCGGGTATGCGGTTGGCATCGCCTCCAAGGGCTGCGTGACGTTCTCCCCCGTCCCGATCGTCGACTACGAGTCGTTCAAGGCCAACCAGGATGTCGCCGTGACGGAGCTGGCATGGCTCTACAACATGAACCGCGGGATCTTCATGACCCCCGGACGTGAGGAGGAGTGGACGCTCTCCGTCACCCACACCGATGAGGCCGTGGACGCCTACGTCGAGGTCTTTGCGGAGATGGCGCGCGAGCTGACCGAGTGACGCTCGGGGCGGGATCGCACGTCGTCCGTCACCTGGTCGGAGCGCGACGCGCGGTCTCCCCCGCTGTGGCGGGACGCGTGATCTCGCCTCGGTGAAACGGCGGTGGCCGTCGGGGAAAAACCCCGGTGGCCACCGCGGCGCGCGGCGCTAAGGTCCTCTGCATGAGCACGCTCGTGCTGCTGCGCCACGGTGAGAGTCTCTGGAACGCCGAGGGCCGCTTCACCGGCTGGGTGGATGTCGGCCTCTCGGAGACCGGCGTCGCCGAGGCGCAGAATGGCGGGCGGCTGCTGGCCGAGGCCGGCGTCATTCCCAGCGTGGTTCACACCTCGGTGCTCACCCGCGCGATCCAGACGGCGAACATCGCGCTTGAGGCTGCGGACCTGCTGTGGCTGCCCGTGCGCCGCTCCTGGCGCCTGAATGAACGCCATTACGGCGCGCTGCAGGGCAAGAACAAGGCGCAGACGCGCCAACAGTTCGGGGAGCAGCAGTTCATGCTCTGGCGCCGCTCCTACGATGTGCCGCCCCCGCCGATCCCTGACGATGACCCGTTCTCACAGGCCAACGATCCGCGCTACGCGCGGCTCGCGCCCGAGCTGCGTCCCCGTTGCGAGTGCCTCAAGGACGTTGTGGCGCGGCTGCTGCCGTACTGGTACGACGTGATCCTCGCGGACCTCGGCACGACGGAGACGGTGCTGGTGGTCGCGCACGGAAACTCACTGCGCGCCCTGGTCAAACACCTGGATGGCATCGACGACGACGCGATCGCGGCGCTCAACATCCCCACCGGCATCCCGCTGCTCTACGAGCTGGACGAGCAGCTGCGGGTCCTGCATCGGGGGGGGCGCTACCTCGATCCAGAGGCGGCCGAGCGCTCCGCGCAGGCTGTTGCGCAGCAGGGCCACTGAGGCTCACCGCGACCGGCTTTGGCCGCGCTCGTCGTGGCCGTGGCCGTGGCGGCGCCCCGCGCGTCGTGGCCGTGGCCGTGGCGGCGCCCCGGCTACCCCACAGCCACTGCCCCGGACCCGGACCGGGCCTGCAGCGTGAAGGTGGCGGCGAGGCGCTCCGGGCGCTCACTGAGACGCCATTCGCCAGCCGCGTCGACGCTCATCAGGCCCGGCAGCGCGTTCCACGGGGCGCAGTCATGCTCCTCGAGCGCTGTCAGCTGCAGGCCGGCGGCCAGCAGGGCGCTGACGATCTCCGCAAGCCCGTGGTTCCAGAGCGCGCTGCGGGTCGCCACAAAGCTCACGTCGGTCTCGACGTAGGTGCCGGAGTAGTCGGAGACGGTCGGCTGCGGGCGCTCAAAGTACGGATGGCAGAGCTGCAGGGCTCCGGCCTCCAGCTCGAGCGCTCCGAGCATCGGGTGCACGTCACGGATGAAGAGCCTGCCGCCGGGGCGCAGCAGGCCGGCCACGATCTGCGCCCAGCGGCCGATCTCCGGCAGCCAGCAGATTGCCCCGATCCCGGTGTACACCAGGTCAAAGGAGTGCGGCTGCAGGTGCTCCAGCGCATCATGGAGCTCGGACTCCACCAGGCTCAGCGCGGTGCCGGTGGCGTCGGCCAAACGCCGGGCTTCAGCCAGCGCCTGGGCGGAGAAGTCCAGCCCGGTCACGCGCGCCCCCAGGCGCGCGAGGGAGATCGTGTCGGTGGCGATGTGACACTGCAGGTGCACGCAGTCGAGGCCGCGGATGTCCCCGAGTCGCGGCAGGTCGAAGCGCACGACCCCTGAGAGGAAGCCCGGATCCTCGATCAAGCGCTGCACCGCGTAGTCCGGGGAGGCGGCGTGCGCGGGAGCGCGCTCATCCCAGTTCTCACGGTTGATCTGCACGTGGTCGTTCACGGTCTGGTGATCCTAACCACCCGCCCGCGGGCGCTCCCCGGAGCGGCGCTGTGGGCGCTGCGCGTCCGGCGCGCCGAGCCCCAGGCGCGCGAACGCGAGCGCCAGCAGGCCGGCGGTGAACGCCGCGCCCAGGTAGAGGCTCCGGAAGCCGGTCTGCGTGATCGCCCACGCGCCGAGTGCCTGCAGCGGCGCCAGCGGCCCGAACAGCATCAGCGTCAGCGCGGCCGAGACCCGCCCCTGGAGCTCCTGCGGCGTGAGGCGCTGGGCGGCGTTCAGCGCGGCGAGGAAGATCCAGGGCAGCGCGAACCCCAGCACCAGCGATCCGAGCAGGGCGGTGGGGATCGTGGCCGTCGCGTAGAGCGCGCTGCCAAGCGCGTAGTTGCACAGCCCCGCGAGCACCAGGCCCCGCTCCCCGATCCGCCGCTGCACACGCGCCGCGCTCAGCGCCGCCACGACCGAGCCGACTCCCAGACCGGCCGCCAGCACGCCGAGGAAGGCCGGCCGCTGCCCGAGCGCGCTCACCAGGCTGTACTGGGCTGCGACCACGACGCCGGAGAGCGCCATCGCGGCCGCTGCCGCGATGGCGACGGCGCGCAGCAGCGGGACGCTGCGCACGTGCGCAAAGCCGGCCAGCAACTCACGGCCGCTCGCAGCCCCGGCGCGCGCCCGCGGTTGCGAGCGGAAGCGCAGCATCGCCGTGAGCCAGGCCGCGATCAGGAACGTGAGCGCGTCGAGCGCCGCCACGCCGGACCCGCCGACCACCGTGAAGAGCCCCGCGCCGATCAGCGGCGCGACAACGCGCGCGGTCTCCTGCAGTCCGAGCCGCAGGCCGTTCACCCGCAGCCGCTGCGGGAGCGGCAGCAACTCGGCAAAGAGCCCGCTCTCGGCGGGCCCACTCAGCGCCAGTTGGGCGCCGTATGACGCCATCACCAGGTAGATCACCCACACGTCACCACGTGAGCGAACCGCCAGCAGCGAGAGCGTGATCACGCCGCTGAGCAGGTTCACGGCCACCAGCAGGCGTCTGCGATCCAGACGGTCGGCGATCAGCCCGGCAACCGGCCCCAGCAGCGACGGCGCGTAGACACAGGCCGAGACAAGGCCGGCGGCGGCGCTGCTGCCGGTCAGCGAGCGCACCCAGACGCCGGCGACGAGACTCATCGCCCCGCTGCCGAGCAGGGATACGCCCAGCCCGATCAGGTAGAGGCGTGAATTGCGCCGAGCCATCTTGGCAGTAAACCAGAGGGCGCGCGTATCAATCACATTTTCTGCGTCTGCGCGACGTAGATCCTGCACCCGCTCGAGGCCCCGCGCTCGCTCAGCGATCCGGCAATCCGCGCACTCCCAAGGCAATCGGCGCCGCCCCCACCCGCGGCCACGCCTGCACCCCACCCGCGGCCACGCCCGCACGCCACCCGCGGCCACGCCTGCACCCCACCGCGGGCACGCCCGCACCCCACGCCGGCCGACCCCACCGGCGCGCAGGAAGCTCATCTGTGACGGCGAAAGCCGTGGCACAGGCGGCCCGCCGGCCCCTCTCCACGCGGGCACCCCACCGGTGCGGGCCCCGGCCTGGAGTTCCCGCCCCCGCGAGCCCCGCCAGCAGGTCTGTTGAGCCCGGCCACGCCAACCGGCTGTACTGGACCGTTCAGTACCATCTGGGCCGCCCTCGGCTGCCTGGCCGCGGGGAGCGCGAACTGCCGTCCAGCGACAGCCGTGCGAGCCGCGCGGAGCACGGACTGTCCCGCCGCTGAGACCTCGTGCTCCCCAGACGCCCGACCATCAGCGAGACTGAGGACGTGCGTGAGATCGAGATTCCAGGAACAGAGCTGAGCGTCGAGGCCGTCGTCCAGCAGGCACGTGCGTGGGTGCACCGCGCAGCCCAGATGCCGCCCGATCCGGCGGCCCAGCGGCTGGCCGCGATGCTGGAGGACCCGCAGGGGCTGGCGTTCGCGGTGGCGTTCATCGACGGCGTGATCAGGCCCGAGGACGCGACGGTGGCGGCACAGAACCTCCGCCGCGTGGCCAGGCGGCCGCCGGCGTTCCTGCCGCTGCACCTGCGCTTGGCCCTTCAGGCCGGCGCGCTGATCGCGCCGGCCCTCCCCCGCCTCACGATCCCGATCGCTCGCCGCATGCTGCGCCGACTCGTCGCCCACCTCGTGATCGACGCCAGGGACTCACGCCTTGGGTCGGCGATCACCCGGCTGCGCGCCGACGGCACCCGCCTGAACCTCAACCTGCTGGGCGAGGCGGTGCTCGGTCGCGCCGAGGCAGATCGGCGCCTGGAGCGAATCGAGTCACTGGTGCGGCGCGCCGACGTGGACTACGTCTCGGTGAAGGTCTCGGCGGCAGTTCCCCCCCACTCACCGTGGGGCTTCGATGAGGCGGTGGCCGAGATCCAGGAGCGGCTGCTGCCACTGATGCGTGCCGCCGCCCGCGAGCGCAAGTTCATCAACCTCGACATGGAGGAGTACAGGGACCTGGACCTGACACTCGCTGTCTTCACCCAGTTGCTCGATCGCGAGGAGCTGATGGAACTCGAGGCGGGGATCGCACTGCAGGCCTACCTGCCGGACGCGCTGGGCGCGATGATCCAGATCCAGGAGTGGGCCCAGGCACGCGTTGAGCGCGGTGGCGCGCGCGTCAAGGTGCGGTTGGTCAAGGGCGCGAACCTGCCGATGGAGCTGGTCGAATCGGAGTTGCGCGGCTGGCCGCTGGCGACATGGTCAAGCAAGCGACAGTCAGACACCAACTACAAGCGCGTGCTCGAGTATGCGCTGATCCCGGAGCGCGTGGCGAACGTCCGCATCGGTGTCGCCAGCCACAACCTCTTTGATGTCGCCTTCGCACACCTGCTTGCTGAGCAGCGCGGCGTCAGCCACGCAGTTGAGTTCGAGATGCTGCTGGGCATGGCCAGCGCCCAGGCGCGCGCGGTGAGCGAGAGCGTCGGGCCGCTGCGGCTCTACACGCCGGTTGTGCACCCCGCCGAGTTCGACGTGGCAATCGCCTACCTGGTGCGGCGCCTGGAGGAGGTGGCAAGCCACGAAAACTATCTCTCAGCGGCGTTTTCACTGGCGCGCGACGAGCGCCTG
This sequence comes from Actinomycetes bacterium, assembly GCA_021851525.1. GTDB lineage: Bacteria > Actinomycetota > Thermoleophilia > Solirubrobacterales > Solirubrobacteraceae > Palsa-465. The sequence goes on from JAJZDA010000010.1 coordinate 16,636, forward strand.
TTCGAGCGTGAGCGGGACCGCTTCATCGCCGCCGCGGAGGCCATGTACGCTGACGTACCCGAGCCGCAACGCAGCCAGGACCGGAGCCTCGCAGCGCCCGGCGCCGAGCCGGCCGACGCCGCCTTCACCAACGCGCCCGACAGCGATCCCGCCTCTTCGGCCAACCGCCACTGGGCGCGCGCGATCCTCGCGCGTGTCCCCGACTCACGGCTGGGCGCGGAGCTCGCGGATGCGGCCACGGTCACCGACCCGGCGCGGCTGGAGCAAATGCTCGCCGACGCCCAGCGCGACGGCGCGCAGTGGTCGGCACGCAGTGGCGGTGAGCGCGCCGCGATCCTGCGACGCGCAGCAGAGCAGCTGGAGCGTCGCCGCGGTGAGCTGATCGAGGTGATGGCCGCGGAGTGCGGCAAGACCGTGGAGCAGGCCGACCCCGAGGTCTCCGAGGCAGTGGACTTTGCCCGCTACTACGCCGACCGTGCGATCGAGCTGGATCAGCTCGACGGCGCGGCCCACACGGCTGCCGGACTGACACTGGTCTGCTCACCCTGGAACTTCCCTGTCTCAATCCCCTGTGGCAGCACCCTGGGGCCACTGGCAGCCGGCTCACCGGTGGTCATCAAACCGGCACCGCAGGCGCAGCGCTGCGCGGCGGTGCTGGTGCAGGCACTGTGGGACGCCGGTGTGCCGCGCACGGCACTGCACTACGTGAATGTCGGCGAGGACCAGCTCGGCCGCGCGCTGGTCAGTGACCCGCGCATCCACCGCCTGGTGCTGACCGGCGCCTATGAGACAGCCGCGCTGTTCCGCTCGTGGCGCAACGAGCTGCCGCTGCTGGCGGAGACCAGCGGCAAGAACTCGATCATCGTCATGCCCAGCGCCGACCCGGATCTCGCGGTCCGGGACATCGTGCAATCGGCCTTCGGCAACGCCGGCCAGAAGTGCTCAGCCACCTCGCTGGCGATCCTGGTCGGCTCGGTGGCCGGCTCCAGGCGCTTTCGCCGCCAGTTGGTTGACGCGGTCAGCTCGCTGCACGTCGCGCTGCCGCAAGACCCGCGCGCCCAGATGGGACCCCTGATCGGCCCCGCGAGCGGCAAGCTCGAGCAGGCGCTCACGCGCCTGGGGCCCGGCGAGCGCTGGCTGGTCACGCCGCGCCGGCTCGACGCCGAGGGCCGCCTCTGGACGCCCGGGGTCAAGAGCGGCGTGCAGCGCGGCTCGGAGTTTCACCGCGTCGAGTACTTCGGTCCGGTGCTGGGGCTGATCGAGGCCGTGGACCTGGAGCAGGCCATCGCGATCCAGAATGAGGTCGAGTACGGGCTCACCGCCGGGCTGCACTCCCTCCAGGAGCAGGAGATAGCGCGCTGGCTGAACGCCGTGCAGGCGGGCAACGTGTACGTGAATCGCGGCACAACGGGGGCGATCGTGCGTCGCCAGCCGTTCGGCGGCTGGAAGCGTTCGGTGGTCGGCGCCGGCGCCAAGGCCGGCGGCCCCAACTACCTGATTGGGCTGAGCGACTGGGAGCCACGCGAGAGCCGCGCGCAGGCGCAGCCGACGGCGATCGGCAGGCAGGCGCTGCAGGCGGCCGAGGCCGCGGGCCTGGAGACCCCCTCCCTGCAACGCGCGCTGCGCAGCGATGCGCAGGCGTGGAGCACGGAGTACGGCGTGGACCGCGACGCCAGCGGGCTGCGCAGCGAGCTCAACGTGCTGCGCTACCTGCCGGTGCCGGTGGAGATCCGGCTCGACGGCGACGACCTCGCGGGGCTGCTGCGGGTGGCGGCAGCCGGCGCGCAAGCGGGCGCGCCGGCCTCGGTGTCGGTTGCGCAGCCGCTCCCGGATCAGCTCAGCCGGGTGCTTGCCGGCTGGCGGATCCCGGTGCTCGTGCAGAGCCGCGAGGATTGGCTTGCGGGTCTGCGCACGCGGCCGCCCGGCCGCCTGCGGCTGCTGGGTGAGATCGACGCCGAGACGGTCCTGCGCGCCGCAGAGGGGCGCCCCGACATCACCGTCCACGACCACCCGGTCACGGAGAGCGGCAGGCTCGAGCTGCTGGTCTTCCTCCACGAGCAGGCGGTGAGCGTCTGCACGCATCGCTTCGGCAGCCCGCTGTTCAGGGACCCGGTGGCGCTCGGTCTGCGACCGCTGGCCTGAGCCGCGATCCTGGGCGGCCTGAGCCGCGATCCTGGGCGGCCTGAGCCGCGATCCTGGGCGGCCTGAGCCCCAACCCTGGATACCGGTTGACCTGTCAACTACACTTGTTCACATGTCGGCCGCAAGTGAGACATCCCGGCTCGAGGGCACCGCGCTTGAAGCGTGGCGCAGCTACCTGCAGAGCCACGCGGCGATCCTGCGCGAGCTCGACGCCGAGTTGCTGGCCGAGCACGGGATGACCACGCGGGACTACGAGGTCCTGCTCTACCTCGCCCAGGCAGATGACCAGCGGCTGCCGATGTCGGCGCTCGCCGAGCGCACGATGCTCACCCGCTCCGGGATCACGCGACTGGTGGACGGGCTCGTCCACACGGGCATGATCGAGCGTGTCTCCTGCGCGACCGACGCGCGCGTCTCCTACGCCCGGATCACTGCCACCGGCTACGAGAAGCTGCGCAGCGCAGGCTGCTCCCACGTCCGCAGCATCGAGCGGCTGTTCCTCGCGCGCTTCACGCCCGAGGAGACGCAGCTGCTCTCCAGCCTACTGAGCCGCCTGCCGGGCGCCAGCCAGCCGGGCGCCTGCACGGCGGGCGACGCGCAGGCCCCGCCGGACTGCTCGGTCTCATAGCGTCCCGCTGAGCCGACGCCGACAGCGCCGGCTGAGCAGCGGATCAGAGGCCGCACGGAGGCCTGCGGCGCCGGCCCGGTGCCCCCTCCCGGGCTCCGACCGGGAACACCAAACCAGGAGCCGGCCGGGAAGCCCGCCAGGAGCTGGCCGGGAGCCCCACCAGGAGCCCGACAGAGAACCCCGCCAGGAGCCCGCCAGAAACCCCCGGCAAATAAGTTGACAGATCAATAGTTGATCAGCTAACCTTTCTTCTAGTTGATCCCTCAACGACACTAACCCCCTCAAACCAACCAGGAGCAAGCAAATGAGCACGATCGCACCCGAGGCCGTCGCGGCCGGCACCTACAACGTCGACGCCTCCCACTCGCACGTCGGCTTCGAGGTCAAGCACATGGGCATCGCCACCGTCCGCGGCGCGTTCAAGAAGTTCGAGGGCACGGTCGAGTCCGGCTCGGAGCTGACGCTGCAGGGCACCGTGGAGGTCGCCAGCGTCGACACCGGCGATGAGAACCGTGACGGGCACCTGCAGAGCCCGGAGTTCTTTGACGCCGCGCAGTTCCCGCAGATCACGTTCCGCTCGACCGGCGCGCACGCCGGCGCCGACGGCGCGCTGACGCTGAACGGCGAGATCACGATCAAGGGCACCACCAAGCCGATCGAGCTGACCGGCGCGATCGCCGAGAACGGCGAGGATCCCTGGGGCAACCAGCGTGTCGGCTTTGAGGTCGAGGGCAAGATCGACCGCCGGGAGTTCGACCTCAAGTGGAACCAGACGCTCCCCAACGGCAACCTGCTGGTCTCCAACGAGGTCAAGCTGGTGGTCAGCGTCTCAGCCGTGAAGGCCGCCTGACATGACAAGGATCCTCGCCATCTCCGGCAGCCTGCGCAGGCTCTCCCACAACACGGGACTGCTGCGCGCGGCCGCGGAGCACGCCCCGGAGGGCGTCACGATCGAGCTCTACGACGGGCTCGAGTCGCTGCCGCCCTTCAACGAAGACCGTGAGCAGGACCCGGGCGCCGTGGTCGAGGATCTGCGGCGTCGGATCAAGCAGGCGGACGCGCTGCTGTTCGCGACCCCCGAGTACAACACCACGATGCCCGGCCAGATCAAGCAGGTGGTGGACTGGGGCTCGCGCCCATACGGTCCGGAGGCGGCGCTCTACGGCAAGCCCGCGGCGGTGATCGGCGCGAGCAAGACGGACTACGGCGCGATCTGGGCGCAGGACCACCTGCGCAAGGCGCTGGCGCTCGCCGGCGCGCGCGTCACGGAGGTGGAGCTGCCGGTCGGCGGTGCCGCCTCCAAGTTCGACCAGACCGGCAAGCTCACCGACCCCGAGACGATCGCCCGGATCGAGGAGATCGTCAGCGCGCTGGCCGACCACCACCGCTCGCTGGTCGCCGCCTGAGCACGGCAGCCTCTCCACGGGGTGGATGCGCGCTTCGCATCCACCCCGTCCCCGCCGGGCCGCGAGCATGCCCGGACGTGAGCCCCACGGCAACCCGAACCCGCGGCGCTTCGGCGCAGCCCCGGGCGCTAACCTAGCTGCTTCTGGCGACGTGGCGGAGTGGCTACGCAGCGGCCTGCAAAGCCGTCCACACCGGTTCGATTCCGGTCGTCGCCTTCAGCGCCGTGCCACTGTATGGCGGCGCCGAGCGGAGGTGTGGCCGTTCAACCCCGGATCGGATCCGAGAGCCCCAGCGACCAGACCGCCAGGCCCGCCAGGTGAAGGGTCGCAGCCAGGCGCTCGCGGACACCGAGCGAGCGGGCATCGGACCACCAGACCGTCGAGCCGTCGCGCAGCCTCGCACGCCACTCGCCAACTGAGCGCACCCACTGGGCGTGCGCTCCCGGTTGGCCGGCCAGCCGCCGGGCCTGCGCGTCGCTGACGTAGGTGACGCCGTGCGGCCGCCAGGCGTAGCCGTAGCCGGCGACGCCGAGCACCACATGACTGCCGGGGACCCTGCCCAGCAGCACGCGCAGACCGGCCCGGGCCCAGCTGAGCGCCCCCACCGGCCCCGGCGTCCTCTCCCAGGTGCCGTGCTGGTCGTATGCCATCAGGATCAGCTGAGCGCCGCTGGCGGCCAGTCCGCCCAGGTCAAAGCCGGTCTGCACGAACCCCGCCGCCGTGGTGGAGTTTCCGAGCGTGACCCCCACCCCAAGGTTCGCCGGCAGCGCGGCGCGCAGGCTGCTCGCCAGCTGCACCAACCCGCGAGCGTCACGCCGCTGCAGCGATTCGATGTCCAGGATCACGCCGCTCCAGCCACCCGACAGCACCTCGGTGCGCAGCCGGCTGACGAGAGCGGCGATCGCCGCCGGGTTGGCCAGCGTCGCCCGCGCGAGGCGCTCCGAAAAATCGTTGATCCGGTTGGAGTAGTTGCTCACCAACAGCTGTGCCGGGAGATGTTGCCGGTGAGCGCGCGCCAGCTGTCGTAGCTCTGCGGAGTCGACCCTGCTGACCTCGCCGGGCCCGGTCAGCAGCAGCCCGTCGACCCCGACCGAGGCCAACCCGCCGGCGCTGCGGGTGATCGCGGACGGCGGGTCGCCCTCCGCCTGGAAGCCGAGAATCGGCAGGCGTGCGGCGCCACCGGCGCGCGACGCGAGCCCAGCGGCTGCCACCATCGCGAGCGCCAGCAGCAGCGCGCCGGTCAGTCGTGCTCCCGTGCCGGCGCGGGAGCGCCCGCGCCTCACCGCCCGGCCCCGAGCGGCTGTGTCCCCGCCAGCCTGAACATCGCGACCAGCTCGTTCAGCGTCGCGGCGTTGAGCGACAGCTCCTGGGCCGACGCCGCGACATGCTGCACGGAAGCAGAGCTCTGCTGCGTGGAGGCCGTTACCTGCTGGCTCGCGGCCGACGACTGCTCGGCCAGCGCCGCCACGTCGGCGATCGTCTCCTGCACGGTCTCCGTGCTGGCGGAGATCTCCTGCGAGATCGCCGCAACCTGTTCGATCCGCGCCGCCATGTCGTCCACCGCCACGCCGATCGCCTCGAACGCTTGGCGCGTGCGCTGCACCACCTCTGTGCCGTCCTCGGTGCGCTGCTCACCCTCCCCCACGACCCGCACGGCGCGCTCGGTCTCGGTCTGGATCGCGCCAATCAGATCGGCGATCTCATGTGCGGCCCGCTGTGACTCCTCCGCCAGCTTGCGAACCTCCTCCGCTACGACCGCAAAGCCGCGGCCCTGCTCGCCGGCACGGGCGGCCTCGATCGCGGCGTTGAGCGCCAGCAGGTTCGTCTGGCTGGCAATCCCGGTGATGGTCTTCACGATCGCTCCGATCTGCTCGGACTTGGAAGCGAGGCTCGTGATCGTCTGTGAGACCTCGGCCGAGGAGTCGCGCACGGCGCGCATCGCCGCGTTGGCCTGCTCCGCCGAGGCCAGCCCCTCCTGCGTGGCGCTGCGCGCGGATTGCGCCAGGTCGGTCGTCTCGTGCGCGGCCAGCGCCGCGTCGGAGACCGCGTTGCCAACCTCCTCCGCGGCTGCGCGCGCATGCTCGACGAGCTCAACCTGACGCCCCGCGCCCTGTGCGATCTCACCGACGGCCTGTGCGATCTCTGCGGTCGCGCGTCCCGCCTGCTCGGAGGTGCCGGCGATCTGCTGGGAGGCTGCCGAAACCTGCTCCGCGGAACCGGAGAGGCGCGCCAGCACCTCGCTCAGCCGGTCGGCCGTCTCGTTGTAACCGGCGATCGCCGCCACCAGCCGTTCGCGGATGCCGTTGGTGAGCTGGGCGATCTGCCCCAGCTCGTCGTCGGCCGGGTCCGGGATCGGCTCGGTGACCGGCTGGTAGCGGTTGGTCAGGTCGCCCTGCGCCAGCGCCTGCAGGCCATCCCCCATGAACACCAGGCAGTTGTCCTGCAAGGAGCGCAGCCGCTCGATGATCAGGTCAGCCGAACGCTTGATCGCGGAGGAGATCAGGCGTGCCACAGCCAGCCCCAGTACCGCGATCACCACCAGCAGCAGGATCCCCACCAGGCGGGCCGTGCTGTAGGTGGAGCTGTTGCCGTTCAGTGCTGAGAAGGCCGCAGCCTGCTGCTGCGCGGCCCAGCTCTCAACCGCTGAGCGCAGCCGCGAATACGCGGCAGCGGTCCGCAAGACCGCTGCCGGAGCGACGCTGCCGCCGTTGCGCAGCGCCGCAGCCGTGGACTCGAGCAGCGCCCTGTAGGCGTGCCAGCGCACGACCGTGGCCGCCAGCAGACCCCGGTCCGCCGGACCGCTGACCAGCTGCGCACCGTAGAAGTCGAGCAGCTGCTGGACCCTGTTGACCTCGCCCGAGAGCGCAGCCGCGGCCGGGCCCTGAGCGGACGTGGGCAGGTACTGGTACTGGAAGGCAAGGCCGCTGGACTGAGCCGCCGCGGAGCCGATCAGGTCGATCGTGTGCACGCTGCGCAGGGAGTCACGCCCGACGCTCTGCCCACCACTGTTGACGCTCCCCATCTCCGCCAGCAGCACGACCCCCGAGAGCACCGCGAGCAGGATCACAACCCCGAACGACGCAAACAGCTTCCTGCTCAACGACATGTCCCGCACGCGCTGTCTCATCGGCTCTCCTGGGCTTCCCTGGGCGTCGCCAAGGCTTCGAATTCTCCTGCCGCAACAGCGCAAGATTATCTGCGACCGCGCCCCCGCCCCAGCCGCACACCAACCCGCCAAGCACCCAGGCTATACTCGTCCACCTCAGCGCGGCTGTAGCTCAGTTGGCTAGAGCGTCTGCTTGCCATGCAGAAGGCCGAGGGTTCGAGTCCCTTCAGCCGCTTGATAGAGAAGCCCTGCTAATCGCGGGGTTTTTCTGTTTCTGGAGAGGCGGACGTGAACGTCGGTTCGGGTTTGTACAACACGGCCGTACAACACTTGGCTCTCTGAAATGTCGCTCTCGGACGCGTGCATCTGCGCACCGAGCAGAAGGTTCAGATGTGGCCCGCGCGCTCCGAACAGCGACAACTCGGCGCTCCCTCAGTTCCGTGCGGATAGACCAAGCCTACGGCTGCCAATAGCGTCCGGTCCCTGCATGCCGCGCAAGGCAGGTCTGGGCCGGCGCCTCGCTAGATGCTCGTCGCCGAACGAAGGGGCCCGAGCAGGCCGGACACGCATCCCGAACTGGTACCATTTTGGTATGAGCAAGCAGATTGCGGTTCGTTTGCCAGATGACCTGGTCGAGTTCGTCGATGAGGTCGTCGGCAGCGGACAACAAGGAAGCCGTGCCGCTGTGGTGGCCCGCGCGCTTGAGCGCGAGCGCCGCCGGATGGTCGCGCTGCGGGACGCGGAGATCCTCGCGGCCACCGGACCAGATCCCGAGCTTGAAGGACTCGCGGGCTATGCCGCCGGAGTTCGCGTCGAGGATTGATGCGACCGATCCACACGGCGACACTCGATAAGGCCAGACCTGTGCTCGTCCTCACCCGGGAGCTCGTTCGGCCTCATCTCACCTCGGTGTCAGTCGCACCGATCACAAGCACCATCAGAGGGCTATCCACCGAGGTTCGCGTCGGCTCCCGCAACGGGCTGAGCCAGGACTCCGTCGTGGCCTGCGACCACATCACCACAATCCCCGTCAACGCGCTCGGCGAGCAGATCGGACTGCTGCTCGAGGACCAAGAGTCAAGCCTGACCGAGGCAATTCACGCCGCGTTCCACCTCGACTAACCAGCCGAGCTGTGACATAGCTTCCGCGCGTTGCGGTTCTCGGCTCGCCTCGCGGAAGACGCTCGTCGCCTGACAGAAGCAGGTGCCGGCGAGTGACGGACCCGTGGCAATTCGATCGCCGGAGGGATCTTGGCGGCTGCCCGCGCGCGATGCTCAGCGCCTGGCACCGCATCGCCCCGGCGCGCGTGGGTCTGACCGGCACGCCTGGTGCTGAACCGCTCCACCCTGGGGGAGAAAGGCGGCGTGGGAACGGCTTTCTCCCCCAGGGTGGCGCGCAGGCCCTCTCCCGGCCGGAGCGCCCACAGATGCCACACCGCACCGGATTCAGGACGAACGGCGGGGCTGCTTTAGCGACGACACAGCCCCCCCGGCGGGCGGTCATCAGCCCCCCGGCGGGCGGTCATCAGCCCCCCGGCGGGCGGTCATCAGGCCCCCGGCGGGCGGTCATCAGACCACCGCGAGCTCACCGTCACCACAGACCCACCTGCGTGGACCGGGGCTCGCCCGAAGCTCGCAGCGAGCCGCGCGAGTGGGCAGCGCGGTTACCATGCCGCGATGCGTCGCCTGTCCGTGTTCATCTGCGCGGCGCTTGTGGCGAGCTGCCTGACAGGATGCGGCGGCTCAGGACCGGGTCGATCGGCGCGTGCCACGCAAACACGCAGGGATCCACAGACCGCCGGGGCGCTGCTCGTGATTGCCACACGGTTCAACGCCAACTACTCAGCCAACAGGGACGGTGCGGTATACGACCGCTGGGACGCCCGCAGCCGCAGGATCATCACCCGCGCGCGCTACATCCGCCTGCACCGTGAATGCCCAACAGCCCCCGGCCCCGCGACCGTGCAGGGCGTCGAGCGCGCCGGCCGCTGGTGGCTCGTTCACTACTCGATCTCCGGCGTCGAGCTGACCGACTACTGGCGCTACACGCACGGCCGCTGGGAGTTTGACCTGATCCGCAGCAACCCCGACGCGGCACAGCTCTACCGGCTGCCCGCCGCGCGCTACCTCGCGGCGGTCGGCTGCCAACCGAGCCGCTGAGGACCGCGACACGAGGCCTGCCGACGCGCCACCCGGTGGCGGATGGGCCACCGCCCGCCGCTCATGCTCGGCCGCGAAGGCCCGCCTCAGCGGTCGAGCACCGCGCGCTGCCAGGCGTCCACGATCTCCTGGCTGATCCGTCCTCTGTCGGATACCGCAAGGCCGTTGCTCCGGGCCCAGGCGCGCAGCTCAGCGCTCGACGGGACGGGAGCCGGCGGGCCGGCCGCATCCGCGCGCTCGCCGACCCCGATGCGCGCCTGCGCTGCCGCTTCCGCCTGGGCCCACAACTGCGCTGCCGCCAGGTACCTGTAGGTCCATTCCTCCGCCAGCTTGCGGGTCTCGCAGTGGACTATCGGGACGTTCGGACAGCGAATCTGAAGCTCCGCCAGCCCGTCGGCCACGACCGCGGGGCGCACGTGCTTGACGGCGAACACGCGGGAGTACCCCTCCTCCACCACCAACGCGGCGCGCGGCAGCGCCGCCAGCTCTGCGAGCGCGTAGCGCAGGCGCCCGCTGGTCAGGCTGCTGACGAGGTCAACCATCGACTTGCGCTCCACGGCGCAGACGATGCGACCCTCGACGCTGACCGCATAGTCCCCACAGGCGAGGCCGCGCCTGACGACGCGAGCCTGCTGCGCCGCAAACCTGTAGGGGTAGCGCTCATGCGCATCAACGAGGATCTCCAGCTCCGCGATGCCGCCGGCGCGCGCCGACGGGATCGCCACATCCGGCCGCGACTGCTTGCGCGTGCGCGCCGACTGCCAGAACACCATGTCACGGCCCCGGGCCCGCGTGAAGACGATCTGTGAGCGCTGCTCACGGCCGCGGTCGCAGACGACGTCGATCGCCGCTCCCCTGCGCACACACGACCGCAACGCGACCCGCTCCACCAGCTCCGGGTCCAGGGGCCACTCGCTGGCATCAACCGGATGGCAGTAGAGCGCGTTGGTCCGCGGCCAGGTTCCCTTGGTGCGGAACACGATCCCGCCCTCGAGTGGCAGGCGCAGCAGATACGGCAGTGAACTCGATGGATCGGGATTGCGCGCGAGCAGCAGCTCCATGGGCCTCAGTGTGCCCGACCGCGCGAAGCGGCGTAACTCAGACGGGCTGCCTACGCTGCGTGAGGCTCGCGCAGGCCCGACCGGTCCTGGGCCCGGCGGCGCAACACTCGGGCACACGCTGTCACCATCTGCAGCCGGCGTCCCGCGCCGTGAGTTCGGTGACACCAAGAGCTGTCCCCGGCAGATGGACGGCAAGGACGCAGGATCAGATGAGCGCCGGCGGCACGGTCGTCGCTGTGACACCACCACCGAGCGCCCCGCGCCCGCAGAGCCACGGTGCAGCTTTGCGATGACATGGTGTGCTGGTAGCATGCCGCCATGACGCGCGCTCTGACTGTGCGGCTGGACGATGAGCTGGCAGCAGATGCTGAAGCGCTGGCGCGGGCCGAGGGAAAGAGCCTCAACGAGACGGTGAAGCTGGCATTGCGCGAGGCCCTGGAGCGCCGCCGACACGATCCAGACTTCCGCTCCCGTGTCAAGCGGATGCTCGATGAGGACCGGTCGCTGCTCGAGCGGCTCACCCGCTGAGTCATCCCTGCACCGGGCCACATACGGGCACGTACATTGCCTGCAGCCGGCCTCTGTCCGTGACCTCTGGTTCGACGCGTTCGGCACCGCCGCCGCCCCTCCGCCACGACGCGCAACCCCGCCGCCACGCCGCCACGACGCGCAGCCGCCCCACGGCCCCACCGCACCACAGCACCACAGCACCACAGCACCACAGCACCGCCACACGGTGCACGGCTGCGATCGGCGACAGTCAGGCGCCCACGCCATGGTTGGGTTCCGCCTCAGCGGTGAACGGCACGCGCTCACCCAGCTCAGCCAGGGCGACGGCCGCCGGCAGGCTCGCAAGCTGCAGCCTCGTGAGTGCACGGGCCTGCGCCAGGCGCGGCATGCCACCCAGCGCGCTCAGCTCACCGAAGGTGTCACCGGGCTCGAGCACCGACCGCAGGCCGGCACCGTCGATCAGTTCCACCCGACCGCTGAGCAGCAGGTACAGGTGCTCAGCACCGTCGCCGCGCTCAAATGCCACTTCGCCGGCCGCGAGGGTCACGGGCGTGCTGACCGCCGCCAGCCGCGCGCGTGGGCCAGCTCCCAGCCCGCTGAAGAGCGCCGCCTTGGCCAGCGCCTGCTCGAGTGGCAGGGCCGTCAGGTCCGCCGGCGCCAGGCGCACGCCACGCTCACCGGTAACCGCCTCCATGAACGCATCCCGCCCGATCGTGCGCAGGCGCAGATTCGAGCGTGCCGTGACGGTGGCGGTGCGGGGCGTGTCACGCAGCAACGCGCGTTCACCGAACTCAGCTCCCGGCCCGAGCCGCGCCACACCCCGGCCGTGGATCGCAACCTCGGCCTCACCGGACTCGATCACATAGAAGCTGTCTCCCGGCTCACCGCGGGCAAACACCACCTCACCGGCCGTGCACGCCAGCGGCTGGGCGTGCGCCGCCAACTGCTCCAGCGCCGCCATGTCAAGGCCGCGCAGCAGCGGCACGCGGTGCAGGAGCGCGACCAGGCGGCCACGACCAGCGGCCACGTCGTCCGCGCCGCGCACACGTGACCAGCTTGCGAGCATCAGCAGCGGCAGCGGCAGGCCGGCCACCGCGATCGCCGCGCGCAGGCTGAGACCGGCGACCAGCGCGGGCGCGAGCAGCGCCCCAGCGCCCTCCGAGATGAGCTTGAGCGACTCCATCACGGCCACCGTGCGGGAGAAGGCCTCGGTGCTCATCAGGCGATGCAGCAGGGAGAGCGAGGTGGCGTCGGCCAACGCCATCGAAGCGCCCCAGACGCAGACCAGGGCCGCGACCAGCGCCAGGCTCGACGCGGCGCTGATGGTGCCGACCGCCACGCCGGCTCCGACGAACGCGAGCACGCACGGCAGCGCCAACCTCGCGCGACCGATCTGCGTCGCGGTCAGCGGCAGCGCGAGGATCGCGCCGAGCGCGGTGGCGGCCTGAATGACGCCGACCCCCGTGCTGCCGTCGTGCAGCAGTCGCAGTGCGACAACCACCAGCAGCGCTCCCCAGAGCCCCCTGACCAGTGTTCGCAGCACACTCGCGAGCACCAGCGGCCGGGCGTCAGGCGCACGCAGCACACCGGGGATCGCGGCGAGGCCATCCCGCAGCGGCCGGTCCGCGCCACGCACCCCCACAACCGCAGCGGGTGCCAGGCGCAGACTGCCCAGGCAGGCGAGCAGCATCACCGTGGCGGCGAGGCCGATCGCCAGGCCGGGGCGCATCAGCTCCACTGCCAGGCCGCCGAACAGCGCACCGGCCGCCTGACCGACTGTCTTGGCGATGCTCGTACCGGCCACGGCGCGCGTCAGCTGCTGCGGTGAGCGGGCCAGGGCGGGCAGCGTGCGCGCCTGCGCCGGGCGGTAGGCGGCCGCGACCAGCGCGTCTGCCAGCGCGACACCGAGCACGATCAGAAAGCCGGCCCCCGCGAGCGTCAGCGCGGCCGCGCAGCCGAGCGTGAGCACGCGCGCCGCGGTGATCAGCCCGAGCACCCCCCGGCGCCCCATCACCAGCGGTGCCAGCACCGCGCTGCTGAGCGCACCCGCCAGCAGGCGCACGCCGAGCAGCCCCACGTAGAGCGTCCCGCCGGCACGGAACGCATAGATGCTCAGCGCCGTGACGAAGCCCCACTCGGCGACGTTCAGCAGGCCGAAGCTGACGAGCAGCCGGTCAAGCGAGTGGTTGCGTTCAGGCTGGCGCTCGGATCCCATGCGTGGCGATTCTCGCGCCAATCGATCACGACACAGAGCCAGGTGGCCAGCACCGCAAGATCACGTTCACACGCGCCCCGGGGTGCGCGTACGGCCGGCAGCGCCGCGTCGATCGATGCGCCCGAGCAGCTCAGCCGCCCAGCCTGGAGGCCAGCAGCACGCAGCCAAGCCCCGCGAGCGCGACCCCTGCCAGGCGCTCCGCGCTCGCCCCCAGGCGCGCACCGAGACGCGCCCCCAGCCACAGGCCCAACTGGCTCAGCACCAGCGCCTGGGCGGCGATCCCCGCCACGGCGATGAGCAGCGGCAGCCGCAACAGCCCGAGCGTGGCGCCCACAGCCAGCTCATCGAGGCTGACGCTGACACCCAGCCCAAGCGCACGCCAACCTTCGGCGCCGCTCAGCAGCCCGCTGAGGTCATCCTCCTCCTCGCCACTGAGCATCCGGACGCCAAGCACGATCAGTACCCCGGCAGCAACGTACTCCGCGCCAGCTCCGAGCAGCCGTCCGAGCGGTGCCCCCAGGGCCAGGCCAAGGAGCGGCATGCCGACCTCGAAGCCGACCATCACGAGCGAGAGCGTGCGCCGGCGCACGCTCGATACGCCGGCGGCGCCCAGCGCACAGCTGATGGCCAGAGTGTCTAGTCCCAGTGGCGCGATCAGGCCGACGAGCTTGGCGACCATCAGCCGGCTTCATGCCAGGCGTGCCGAGCTTCAAGCAGGCCGTAAACGAGGATCACGAGCGAGCTCAGCGGGTCCGCCCACCACCAGGAGAACGCGGCGTTCAGCGCGACCCCCAGCAGCACCGCGGCGGCGAGCGCGCCGTCGATCACCGTGACCCGGGCCTCGGTGCGCAGGACGGGGTTCTCCAACTGCTCACCGGTGCGCGCCTTGCCGTAGGCCAGCGCCCACATCGCCGCCACCGTGATGGCCAGCCAGGCGGCGCCGGGCACCGACCCCTGTGGATGCGAGCCGCCGGTCAGCGTGACCACGGCCTGCACCGCGATGTAGAGCGAGAGCAGCGCGAATGCGACCGCGATGATGCGCAGCGCGATCCGCTCCCGGCCGGTCCCCTGCTCACCGCGCAGCTCCCATACCACCACGGTGGAGGCGACGATCTCAATCAGCGAGTCGACCCCGAAGCCCGCGAGCGCGAGTGAGCCGGAGGCGAGCGCGGTGATGGCGAGCACCACCACACCGACGACGTTCCAACCGAGCGTCGCGTACTCGAGCCTCAGCCCGCGCTCGAGCAACTCGTGCCGCTGTTCAGCGGCCGGGCGCGGGGGGCTGGGCGACACCGGCCGATTGTCGCCGCTCGCGCGGCGGCATGCGCGCTCACCGTCCGGGCCAGGTCGGCGCCCTCTTGCGCAGGCCCAAGATCAGCCGGGCCACGGCCGTGGCGGACTGCCCCGGTCGGCCTGGCTGCGCCGCTTCGGGTGCGCCGGCCCAGCGGCAGTGCCTGCGCTTCAGCGGCTCAGCGGGGCGCGGTCCAGAGCCGCGGTCGCAGGCGCGTGAGGAGCGCGGCGCTCAGGCCCAGCGCCAGGATCGCGATCAGCGCCAGCCCGAGCCCTGCGCCACCGAGCCCCACGTACTTCAGTCCGGATGCGAGGATCACGAACCCGATCAGCGGCCGCAGCAGCCGGTCTGAGACACGTGCGCAGAGCAGCGAGCCGGCCAGTACCGCCGGCACGCTGCCGAGGATGAGGCTCGCCGTTAGGCCAAGCTCGACGTGCCCGAAGATCAGCGCCCCCAAAGCGGCCGAGCAGGTCAGCGGGACCGCCTGGGCGAGGTCGGTCCCGACCAGTTGCCCGGCGCTGATTGAGGGGTAGGCGAACAGCAGCAGCACGATCATCAGGGAACCGGCCCCGACCGACGTGAGCCCGACCATCACCCCGCCGATGGCTCCGATCAGCACCGTCACGAGCGGCCGCGGCGCAAGCTCCCGCGGGCTCTGATCACGCACACGTCCGCCACGGCGGTCCAAGCAGTGCCGCAGCGCCATCGCCAGCGCTCCGAGCAAGAGCGCGACGCCGAGCAGCAGCTCGACCCTGGAACGAGCTCCGGCGCCACCCCCGAGATCACTCAGCAGCCAGCTGCCGAGCAGCGCGGCCGGAACCGAGCCGGCGCAGAGCAGCAGCACCAGCCGGCGGCTCACGGACCCAGCGCGCCAGTGGACAGCCGCCCCCACCGGGCGCATGACGACCGAGGCGACCAGGTCACTGGAGATTGCCCCGGCCGGTGAGACCCCGAAGAGCAGGATCAGCATCGGGGTCATCAACGCGCCCCCGCCGGCTCCGGTGAGGCCGACCAGCAGCCCGACTGCGGCACCGCCGAGCAGCACGTACGGATCAAGGTGCATGGCCCGCCTCCACGCGCCGCCAGGCGCTCCCGTTGGCAACTTTCTCGATCATTTCTATAGAGATTACCGAGTAGCGTGGACGGCGGGCGCGAACCGGCGTCGTTCAACGCGCAACCGCCAGCTGTGGGGTCCCGCCCGGCGCAGGCCGCCGCCGGGCTCTGCGGCCCGGAGGGGCGCCCTGCTCAGGCAGCTCAATCAGCGCACACCGGCGCCACGCAGGTGTGGTTCAGCCAGGCCGCAGCGGCGCCACGCAGGTGTGGTTCAGCCAGGCCGCAGCGGCGCCACGCGGGCGCCGCCCAGCCAGGCGGCAGCGGCGCCACGCAGGTGTGGTTCAGCCAGGCGACAGCGGCGCCACGCGGGCGCCGCTCAGGCACCCGCACCGGCGGCCCACACACAACTCCCGGGCAGCGCCACGCACGCGCGCTCCGTGCGCTCCCGCCTGGCGCGCACGCGCATGCTCGCCCCGCGGGAGCCTGCTCCACGCTGGGCTGCGGCCGACCGAATGCCTCAGGCGAACATTTCCAGCGCGCCGGGAGCGGTCACCGCAGAGCTCACGATCGGAGCCGCGCCGCCGCCCGTCTCAGCACTGATCTGCTGGACGATTGCCGCCTGCGCCTGCTGTGTCTGCTGCTGGGCTGCGGCCGCGGCGACCATCGCCATGTCCGCGCTCATGCCAACAAGTGGTGCTGCGCTCATGCCTGGAGTATCGGCAAACGACATGCTCAATACAACTCGAACGGACGAATGGTCGAGTCACGATTGCCCCGTGTTGCTGGCATTTTTGGGTCTTGGGGCGCGCCACCGCGCCGACGGCGGGCTCACCAGGACGCCAGCAACCGCGCACAGGACACGCGACTGCTAGCTTTGCGCCCCGATGGCAGAGCCCCGCTTCCGCTTCGTCTGCACCCCCTCCGCGCTGCGCGGCGCGCCAGCCGGCTGGGCGCGGGAGATGCTGGCGGAGGGCGAGGTGGCGCTGCTCGGTGACGAGGGCCTGGAGGCGATCAACGCGCTCGCCCACGAGCTCGACCAGGCGGCGATTCGCGTGATCCGCGCGGAGGCCACCGATCAGCTGCGCGACCGGACGGTGCTGAGCTTCGCCGGCTCGCTGCCACTGATCTGGGTTGCCTCGAGCTTCAGCACAGCAGCCGCAGAGTGGGCACGCGACCGCGGCCCGATGACGCTGCTCTCAACCAGCAGCGGCCCGCTCGACGATGAGGAGCGGCGCCGCATCGACCGCTTCGTCGCGATCCTCGGCCGGCAGTCCGAATAGCCGCGCCGGGGGCGCTCAGCCACAGCGTGGCAGCCTGCGGAGCGGCGACGCGCACCCCCAGGGCCGCTACAGAACCTCGAACGCGTAGCCCTCGAACAGGCCGGTCTCGATCACACCCGGCAGCTGTTTGAGCAGAGCGTGCGTGCCGTGCGGGATCTCATCGAACCAGGCGTCGATGATCAGGTTGCCGGCCTCCGTGAAAACCGGCCCGTCCTTGCCGCCTGCCAGCCGCAGCTCATAGCCCGAGCAGGAGAGGCTGTCGAGCTCCCGTGCCACCAGCTCAACGGCCGCGCGGTCCACCTCGATCGGCACTGGGAAGTTCTGGCCAAGGCGTGCCACGTGCTTGCTGGCGTCGACCGACAGGTACATCGTGCGCGACGTGTGCCAGAGGATCTTCTCCTTGAACATCGCGCCGCCACGCCCCTTGATCAGGCGCCCGTGCGGATCGACCTCATCCGCGCCGTCGACCCCCCACTCCGGCTCCACGCTGCCGAGCGGCAGGAGCTGGATCCCGAACCGCAGCGCCGCCAGCTCGGTCTCATAGGAGCTGGTCACGACCCTGATCGAGAGCCCCTCCGAGCGCACGCGCTCACCGATCCCCCAGAGCGCCAGGTAGCTGCTGGACCCCGAGCCGATGCCCACCACCTGCCCGTCACGCACATGCTCGACGACGCGTTGCGCCGCGGCACGCTTCTGCTCGAGATTGCTGATCTGAGAGGGCCAGTGCAGCAGCGCGGACGCGTACAGCTCAGCTGGCTCGGCTCCGTCTGCCGCCATGGGCCCAGGCTACCGGTCCGCGCCGGCCGCCGTGGTCCCAGGGAGCGCGCCGCGACTCACGCGGCCCGGCGCGCCGCGCGCGAGTAGAGCCGGCGCTTGGCCGCCAGCAGACGCTCATCGGCCACGTGGATCAGGTCGTTGATGTCGGTGCCGTCATCCGGGAAGACGGCGAGGCCGACGCTGGTGCTGAGCGCGCGGTGCCCGGCCGTCACGCTCGCCACAGCGGACAGGATCTTCTCCGCCAGGGCACGCGGGTTGTCGGTCTCGGGTGCGATCACGCAGAACTCATCACCGCCGAAGCGCGCGATCGTGTCCTGGGTGCGCAGCGCCCCCGAGAGCGCCTGCGCGACCTCAATCAGCAGCCGATCACCGGCCTCGTGACCGTGCAGGTCATTGACCTGCTTGAACCCGTCGAGGTCGAGCATCACGACCACGAACGGGGCCCGCGCGCGGTAGTGCCTGGCGATCTCATACGCCGCCATCTCCATCAGCATGCGCCTGTTGGACAGCCCGGTCAAAGGGTCACTGAACGCCGCCTCCGCGAGCGCGTCACGCTCGAGCGCCAGCCGCCTCGCGACCGCATGCACCACAGCCGTGCTGGCCGCGCACACGAGCAGCACCTCCCACAGCGCCGGTGCGCTGTGCCCCTGGGTGCCGGCGGCCAGCAGGCCGAGGATCAGGACCGGCAGCGCAAACCAGGCGGCTGCCGCGGCGCTCTCGCCGAGTGAGGCCGCCAGCAACAGGCCCGGCAGGCACACCCAGAAGCCCACGCCGCCGCCGGCGATCAGCACGAGGGCGGCGCAGAGCAGCGCGATCAGGCCGGCCCGCACCGAAGCCGGAGCGACGCGACGAGCCGTGGTGTGGGGCGCCCGCCTCGCGGCCCGATCGCTGCCCTGACGCGGCATCCGCGTAGTTTTGCCCGCACACCGGACGTATCGCCGATGCCAGACCGGAGTCCGGGAGGACGCGGCGACCGCCCGCCGCAACTCACACGCGCGTCCAGCTGGCTTGACTTTTGCCGACAAGGCCCGATGATTGGTCTGATGTCCACCATCGAACCAGGCCAGTTCGGGCAGAACAGCTCACCGCAGAGCCCGATCGAGGACGCCTACACCGGCGGGCTGAGCGGAGGCGGTCAGACCCCGGGGCAGAGCCAGGGGACCACGCGCAGCCCGCAGCAGCTCGCGCTGGACACCTTCGACAGCTACACGCAGTCAGCGCAGCAGTACGTCAACCGGGAGCTGTCGATCGGGGTGCCGAGCAACCTGCTGGGCGCCCACGAGATGACCGCGACACTGGTCAGCTCGATAGCCGCCAACTCCACGCAGGCCCTGGCCGCGGCCGCACAGAAGCTCTCCCCTCAGGCCGCGCTCGCGCTGCTGGCGCCGTGAGCCTCGCCGCTGAGCGGTGAGCGCGGCGCCGCTGCGCCGCGCCTGACCGGCGGCGGAGCGGACGCAGCGAACTTCGTACGCTGGACACTAGGCGCCGGCCGGCCGGAGGGTGCGCGTGAGCTCGTCGACCAGGCGCCGCGCGATCAGGTCGTGGGCGTCGCAGATCCGCCCCAGATGCAGCATCGACTCCGTCTCCGCGGCGACGTCACCGTCGCCCAGCCGCAGCACCAGCGGCACGCCCGCGCGCACATCCGTGGCGGCCAGCCCGACCGCGACGTTCACCAGATCATCGGAGGTCACAGCCGCCACCGCCGCGCAGCGTCGCACCCCGACCAGCTCTAGCGTCGAGCGGTCATCTCCGCGACCGACGGCCACCGGTATCCCGGCGCGGCGCGCGAGCCGTACGCAGGGCGCGTCGACATCCGGCTCCAGCGCGATCACTCCGACCCCGCGGCGACGCAGCTCCTGCGCCAGCCGAAAGCCGACCTGCCCGAAGCCGACCACCAGGATGTGCCCGCGCGCCACCGCGCGGCGCGGACCGAGCAGCGTCGTCAGCCGCGAGCGGCTCAGCCGGCGCACGACCGCGGCCGTGAAGACGGCCAGCAGCACCACCGAGACCACGGTGGTCAGCGTCGAGGCGAGCTTGAACCACGATCCGGCACGGTCCGCGCCGGGAGCGTCCGCGACGGTCGCCAGCGCGCGCGTGCTGTAGTAGACGGCGTCGATCAGCCCGTCGTGCAGCGCCGCGACCGTGATCAGCACCTGCACGACGAGCGTCGCCAGCAGCCCGCCGCCGGCGATCAGCATCAGCCGCAGGGCGTCGTCCACGATCCGCACGCCCCGCGCGCCGTGCGTCACCCCCGGTCCGGCGGCCGCCAGGCAGTGGTCCGCCAGCCTGGAGGCGACCAGCTCCGCGGTCTGCACGACATTCACGCGGGGCGCTATCTCGTGCAGCTGATGCAGGATCGAGTGGTCGAACAGCGTCACCCAGAGCGGCAGCTCCGGGCGCACGTGCGTGCACAGCAGGGTCAGGCGCAGGGCACGAGCATCGTCATGCGTGAGCACGGCCACGGCATCCCAGCTGGGCTGCGCGAGCGTCTGCGCGAGCACCCCGTCAGGTCCTGAGGCGGCGCTCGCCTCGATCCCCAGGCGCGTCAGCCGCCTGCCGAGCGCCTCCGCCAGCCCACCCTCATCGCCGAGGATCAGCACGCGCGCGGGGCTCCCGGCGGGCGTCGCCGCGGTGTCCGCCTGCTGCTCATAGACCTCACCGCTCTGCGTGCGCTCTGCGCTCAAGCTGCCCTCCGCCGGTGTCCGCGTGGCCGGGCCCAGCGGGGCCCGGCCTCAATTATCGGGGGTGCGCGGACGGGCTCGAGCTTCAACACGGGAATTGGCCGCAGCGCCGGATGCGGTCAACCCGAAGGCGCGGGCGCGGTGATCGCGGATGCCCGGCGGGGAGCGCGCTCGTAGCGTTTCCCACAATCTCAAGGAGGCGACGATGCAGGCAACGGCACAGTTCCCGGCGGCGGCCAACCGGTCCCCCGCCCCACCTCAAGCACCGCAGCACCACCACGCCCAGGTCGATCCGTTGCACCACCTCGACGAGGTGGTCGAGTCGGCTGTGGGTGCCGACATGCGCCTGCTCTACGGCATGGCCGTGCCGATGCTGGTCGTCTTCGGTCTGATCCTGGTGTTCGTCGCGCAGCACTCGGTCTGGCTGGTGGCGCTGGCGCTGGTGGTGGAGATCGGCTGCCTGGGGTTGATCGTGACCAAGCTGATGGCGATGCTCAACGACGATGACGCCGAGGAGCCGCCGGCGCCTGGCGCGCAGCGCTGAGTCCCAGCGCCCGGCGCAGGAGCGGCGAGCGTGACGCCGAGAGCAGCGCCGCCACCACCATCAGTGAGGTGGAGGCGTAGAAGGCGGCGTGGATACTGGTTGTGAACAGATCGCGCGCCGAGGCGGGCAGTGAGGTGGTGCCGACGAAGATCGCAAACGCCTCGTGCTTTGAGATGCTGCGTGAGGCGATCAGGATCGCCAGCGCAAACGAGAACACCATGCCGACGTTGGCGAACGTGCGCAGCAGCCCGGAGGCGATGCCGAAGTCCGCCCCGGGCGCGACCTTCATCACCGCGGCGCTGTTGGCCGGAAAGAAGCCGCCGGCCCCCACCGCACCAACCACGTAGGCGCAGGAGACGACCCACAGCGGCGTCCCCGGTCCGAGCTGCGCATAGACCAGCAGCGCCAGGCTCTGCACCGCCAGCCCGGCGGTTGCCGGGATCACCGGCCCGCGCCTGTCGGCCACGCGCCCGGCCCAGGGTCCGACCACGGCGCCGACCAGGTAGCCGGGCACCAAGAGCAGCGAGGCGTGGATCGGGCTGAGCTCGCGCACGCCCTGCAGGTACATCAGCAGCAGGAACAGCACTGCGAAGTTCGCGAGGCTCTGAAACGCCGCGGCCAGCAGCGAGGGCGTCATCGTCGGCAGCGCGAACAGCCGCAGGTCGAGCATCGGCTCGCGGCGCGCCCGCTCGATCAGCCAGAACGCGCCGAGCGCCGCCAGCCCGCCGCCGAGGTACCCGAGGATCGCGCCGTCGAGCGGATGCGAGGTCAACCTCACCATCCCCCACAGCAGTCCGAACAACCCGGCTCCGAGCGTCACCATCCCGGCGCCGTCGAGCTGCGCCCGCCGGCGCTCACCGCTGTCGACCAGCACCCTCCGGGCGACGGTCACCGCCGCCAGCCCGATCGGGACGTTGATCCAGAAGACCCAGCGCCAGGAGATGTAAGTGACGATCACGCCGCCCAGCAGCACCCCGAGCACCGCGCCGGTGTTCCAGCCGATCGAGTTGAAACCGTAGGCCCGTCCGCGCTGCTCGCGCGCGAACGTGTCGGCGATCACAGCGCCGGAGTTGGCGGTGATCAGCGCTCCGCCGATCCCCTGGACGAGCCGGAACATGATCAACGAGCCCTCGTCCCAGGCCAGCGCGCAGGCCAGTGAGCCGACCACGAACACCACAAACCCGGCCTCGTACATCCGTACCCGCCCGAACATGTCGCCGATCCGCCCGACCTGCGTGGAGAGCAGGGTGATCACCAGCAGGTAACCGATGATCACCCAGATCACCGAGTCCAGGCCGATGTGCAGCGAGCGCTGGATCGCAGGCAGCGCCAGGACCACGATCGTCGTGTCGACCGCCGTGATCAGCACACCGGTGACCACCACCAGCAGCGCCAGTGATGAGGAGCGCGTCCAGCCTCTCTGCGCAGGCGGCTCGCCGGCCGCCTGCCGCCGTCCGGCCTGCGGCCCCGGCCCCGGTGCGGATGCCGACGCCTCCGTGCCCGTCACCGCAGTGGCCGCGCTCAGCGCTGTCCGCGCAGGTGCCGCATGGTGCCGCGCTCGGCGGCGCGGGCGAGCAGCCCGACGCCGATCGCAGCCTGGATCAGGAGGAACGCGATCAGGCCGAAGCCCACGGCGCACAGCACGATCACGAACACCGGACCGGCCATGATCGCGAGGATCGCCAGCACCGGCAGCGCCGCCAGCAGCGCAATGCCCTTCAGCAGTCTCATGGCCAGCCACCTCCTGGGTGTTGGAGTGAGCCCACAGTAGTGCGCGCGTGGGCCGCAGCGCATCCGTCGAAGCACGCGGTGCGGGTGCCATCAACTACGCAAGCGCGGCACCCGCACCGCGCGCCGCGCGCCGCGTGCCTGGCGCGCCTGGCGCGCAGC
>JAJZDA010000174.1 GCA_021851525.1 Actinomycetes bacterium
GCACGGCGGCGGCAGCGCGCACGGCGGCGGCAGCGGGGACGGCGGCGGCGAGCCTCCGCCCAGCGGCTGGCGGGTCCCGCCGGCAGCCGAGGCTGCAGCCGATGACCCGCTCGCGCAGCTGCGCGAGCTCTTGGAGGAGCTCGTTCCGGTCGAGCTGCAGCGGCGGATCGCGGAGGCCGTGCGTGAGCTGCTGGTCGCGCTGAGGGCGCTGATCGACTGGCTGGTGCAACGTCTGGAGCGGCGCTCGGGAGGCGCCGTCGAGGTGCGCGACATCCCGATCCTGTAGCGCCCCACCAACCCCCCGCGGCCGAGCTGGCTCGACCGCCGGGCCAGCCCCCTGCGTCCATACCGACTGTCGCGATCAGGCGCGGCGCCCGCGCCCTGGGGACTGGCCGGATGACCGGCGCGGGCAAGCCGCGCTCAACCTCCCCCGGGGATTACCGATAAGGTTTCAAATGCCTGGCTTTGGAGGGAGATTTGGGCGCGCTGAGTTGGGCGTGGCCGTTGCGATCCCGCTGAGCGGCGCCGCCATGGCGCTGAGCAAGCTCGACCATGCATGGAACGCCGGGTGGTGGGACCTCGCCTGGACGGCCGCCGCGGCTGCGGCGGTGCTCGGAACCCTCACGGCACGGCGGGCGGCGCTGCCGGTCAATCGCAGCCGCTGGACGCTGTGGGCTGCGGCCAGCGCCGCGTGGCTGCTCGGGCAGCTGGGCTGGAACCTCTTTGGCATAACCGGCTTCCCGGCCTCACCCAACGCAGCCGACGTGGGCTGGTGGATGTTCGCCGTGCTGGTGATCATCAGCCTGATCCGCAGCGACTCCCCGTCGCTCACCGTGCGCATCGTCCACGCGATTGAGACGCTGCCGGTGGCGGCAACCGCCGCGGCGCTCTCCGCCGCGGTGCTCTGGCACGACGCCACAACCTCGCGGCTCGCGCTCGCGGCACGGGTCTCCGCCCTGCTGTACCCGGCGCTGTACGTCACCGCGGCGGCGATGATGGCCCAGGCGATGCTGAGCGGTCCGCTGCGCGCAAGCCGCAGCGCGCCGACGCGCTTCGTGCTGGCCGGGATGGCCGCGCAGGCGGTGGCCTTCTCGCTCTGGAGCCCGCAGCTGCTGGCCGGCACCTATGTCCCGGGTGCGACGTTGATCGACCCGCTGTTCGTCACCGGCCTGCTGGCGATCGGGGTTGGCGGCACGCTCGCCGCGCGCGCCCCGGAGGCGACGCCGAGTCTCGCTGAGCCGCCGAGCCACGGCGGCGCGTTCCCGGTGACGATGTTCATCCTGCTGCTGGGCGCCAACATCGAGGCGCACATCACCGGCGCGCAGCCGACGGAGCTGGCGATGCTGCGGCTCGGGCTGCTGTGTGCCTGCGCGGCCCTGATCCTGCGCGGCACGCTGCTCGAGCGGCGCCTGCGGGAGATGCTCGACCGGGAGCGCAGTGCGCTGACGGTCCTGGCTCAGCGCGAGAGTGAGATGGCGCGACTGAACGCGCAGCTGGCGGAGGACTCCCGGCGTGACCCGCTCACCGGGATGCGCAACCGGCGCGCGCTCTCCGACGACCTCACGGCGCTCGAGGCCAACTGCGGTGAGCGGGCCTGCGGCTTCGCCGTCGTGCTCTGTGACATCGACCACTTCAAGGCGTACAACGACATCCTCGGGCATCTGGCCGGCGATCAGGCGCTGCGCGTCGTGGCCGCCACGATCCGCGGGGCGATGCGCCCCGGAGACATCGCCTACCGCTTTGGCGGCGAGGAGCTGCTGCTGGTGCTGCGCGATGTCGACTGCGAGGAGGCCGTGGCGGCGGCGGAGCGGCTGCGGCTGACCGTGCAGCGCGCCGCGATTCCGCACCCGGCGGGGATCGACGGGGTGCTGACGATCACCGTCGGGGTGGCGGCCGGCAGCAGCGACGCCAGTGAGCTGCTGGCGCGCGCCGATGCCGCGCTCTACGACGGCAAGCACGCGGGACGCAACCGCGTGGCCGTGGCCAGCGCGCAGACCCCGTCATACACGGCTGGCCGTCGCCACCCAGCGGTCGAGGAGCTGGTGCCGCGGCACCTGCTGAGCATGCTCGCCGTCTCCCGCGAGGCGGCTTCGGGCCACGGCGAGCAGGCGATCCTCGAGGCGCTGGCCCGGACGATCCGCTCGGAGCTCTCCTTCCAGGTGGTGGCCGTGAACCTCTTCAACGCGTCGCGCCACGAGATGACCTGCACGTTCGTCCTGGGGGACGAGGATGCACGCACCAAGCTGCTGGGGCTGACCTCCGACTCATTGGAGCTCGAGGCGCTGCTGGAGAGCGGGCGGTTTGACCGGATGGGCGCCGTGTTCGTGGCCGCCGGCGACTACAGCTGGACCGATGAGGAAGCTGTCTGGACGCCGCCGACCGCGGCGGTGCCGGGCGTGGACGGCTGGCATCCCGAGGATTTCCTGATGCTGCCGCTGCGCGCGCACGACCAGTCGCTGCTGGGCTTCGTGTCGGTCGATCAGCCGGTCAGCGGCCGACGACCCGACGACGGCCAGATAGCGCTGCTGATGGCCGTCGCGGACCACGCCGGGCTGGCCCTCGAGCAGAGTCGGCGCGACGCCGGGAAGGCCGCACTGGACAAGCAGCAGTCGACCGAGCTGCGCCTGGCGGCGGTGATGCTGCTGGCGGAGACGCTCGATCTGCGCGACCCTGGCACGGCGCGCCACTCGCGCACCGTCGGGGCGCTGGCCCGGCAGACCGCGCAGGCGCTGGGCCTGGATGCGGAGCTGGTTGAGGAGGTCTATGCGGCCGGCGTGGTTCACGACCTCGGCAAGCTCGGGATCACCGATGCGATCCTCTACAAGCCCGGTCCGCTGGAGCCGCATGAATGGCAGGAGATCCGCCGCCACCCGGAGATCGGCGCGCGCGTGCTGGAGCGGGCGGGGCTCACACGCGTCGCCCGTTGGGTGCGCTCACACCATGAGCGCTTTGCCGGCGGTGGCTACCCGGACGGCCTGGCGGGCGGCCAGATCCCGCTGGAGGCGCGCATCCTGGCAGTGGCCGATGCCTATGAGGCGATCGTCGCCGAACGCCCCTACAGGGCCGGCTCGACCCCGGCAGCGGCCTGCGAGGAGCTGCGCCGCTGCAGCGGCACGCAGTTCGACCCGGCAGTGGTGGAGGCCTTCATCCGGGCGCTGGAGCTTGCGCAGAGCGCATCCGGCGAGACCGCGGTGGCGCTGCCCGCACAGCTGCAGCCGGCAGCTTGAGCCGGACGCTCGCGCCGGACGCTCGAAGCGCACGCGAGCCGGTCACGCGAGGCGCACGCGGGTCCCGCGGGCCGGCGTGCCCGCGCCTGGCTGCCCGTCGCCGCAGCCCGCGCTCAGGCCGTGTGCAGCTCGCCGCTGCCCAGCAGCAGCAGGCTGATCACGGCGATCACCGCGATGCCGAGCAGGATCAGCAGCCGCGAGCTGATCACGTGCCCCAGCACCCCGATCGCGAAGGCGGCCAGCAACACGGCGCTGGCCACGCCGAGGTGGGCGTCGATGCCCGCGAAGATGAGCGCCAACGCTCAGGCTCCCTATATTTGCGCCATGGCCGAGAACCCCATCTCAGTGCAGGATGTCGCAGACGGGCTGCGGTCCGTCGGCTACCTGCCGGGCGAGGAGACGGCGCTGGTCTCGTTCCTGGCGACCAAGCTCGGCAAGCCGGTGCTGGTGGAGGGCCCCGCGGGGGTCGGCAA
This sequence comes from Actinomycetes bacterium, assembly GCA_021851525.1. GTDB lineage: Bacteria > Actinomycetota > Thermoleophilia > Solirubrobacterales > Solirubrobacteraceae > Palsa-465. The sequence continues at coordinate 3,701 of JAJZDA010000174.1, forward strand.
GACGGAGCTGGCCAAGGCGCTGTCCAAGTACCTGGGGCGGGAGCTGATTCGGCTGCAGTGCTACGAGGGTCTGGACGAGGCCAAGGCGCTCTACGAATGGAACTACCGCAAGCAGCTGCTGCGGATCCAGACCGAGTCAGGCGAGGCCGGCTGGGACCAGGTTCAGGACGACATCTTCGGTGAGTCGTTCCTGCTTTCCAGGCCGCTGCTGAGCGCTATCGCGTCCCCGCAGCCGGTCGTGCTGCTGATCGATGAGATCGACAAGACCGACCAGGAGTTCGAGGCGATGCTGCTCGAGCTGCTCTCCGACTTTCAGATCACGATCCCCGAGCTGGGCCGGATCGAAGCCCGCACGCACCCGGTGGTGCTGCTCACCTCCAACAACAGCCGCGAGCTGACCGAGGCGCTCAAGCGGCGCTGCCTCTACCTGTGGCTGGACTACCCCGAGCTTCAGCATGAGCTCGAGATCGTGCGGATGCACGTTCCCGAGCTGCCGGCCACGGTGGGCGCGAAGCTCGTGGAGGTGGTGGCGATGGTGCGGGAGCTGGACCTCAAGAAGGCCCCGAGCATCGCCGAGTCGATTGACTGGGCCCGCGCCCTGCTGCTGCTGGGCGCGCGTGAGATAGATGAGAACGTGTTTCGCGAGACGCTCAGCGTGATCGTCAAGCACCGGACCGACCTCGATCTCGTGGCCGAGCGCGTCGGGGTGAAGCTGGCCCCCGCGAGCGCCGGCTGACGCGCCCCGCCATGCCTGCGGCCAGGCCCAGCCAGGGCGAGCATCCGCAGCCGGCGGTCACGTCGTTCGACGGTCAGCTGCTGGCCTTTGCGGAGGATCTGCGCGCCGAGGGGATGGCCGTCGGCACCTCGGAGATGCTCGACGCGTTCAGCGCGCTGCGTCACATCCGTTGGCGGTCTGCGCAGGAGTTCAAGCAGACGCTCGCCGCGACGATCGCCAAGTCTCCGGACGACAGGCGCACGTTCGAGCTGGTCTTCGAGCGTTTCTTCTTTCGCGCCGCGGAGGCGCAGGCTGTGCGCCTGGCGGTCTCCGAGAGCCAGACGCGGCCCGGCGGGGAGGAGATGGACCTGGAGGAGCTGCGCCGCCAGATCGCGCGGGCACTGCAGGAGGGCTCGGAGTCAGAGCTGCTCGACCTCGCGCGGCTGGCGATCGCGGCCTTCGGGAAGGGCGAGGGCTCGGGCGTGCTCGGCGTCGACGTGCAGCGCATCCGCCGCGCGCTGGGGTTGCGCACGGAGCCCCAGCCGGACCTGCCCAGCGACGATCCGCGCCGCGACGGGCTCCCCCGTGAGCAGCTGCGCCGCTTCGAGCAACAGCTGCGCCGCGAGCTCGAACGGGCGCTGATCGAGCGCACCCAGGCGCTGCCGCCGAAGCGGCCGCTGACCGATCTGGACCGCGCCCTGCCGGGCGGTCCCGTCCAGGATCTCGCCGCCGTGCACCGCGTGGTGGCGCAGCTGCGGCGGCGGCTCGCGACGCAGGGACGGGAGCTGCGCGGCCACAGCCGTCACGCGCACGTCGACGTGCGCGCGACGATGCGCGCGTCGCTGCAGACGGGTGGCGTGCCCGTGGATCTGCGCTTCCGCCCGCGACGCCCGCGCCGGCCCGAGATCTTCGTGCTGTGCGACGTCTCCACGTCCGTGACCAGCGCGTCCACCTTCTTCCTCAGCGTGCTGCACGCGCTCCACGACGTGTTCCGCAAGCAGCGCTCGTTCGTGTTCATCGAACGGATCTCAGAGGTCACCGAGATCTTCAGGCGCGAGCGAGACTTCCGGACGGCCGCCGAGGCGGTCTCACGCGACGCCGGGGTCGCGGACATCTCCGGCTACACGGACTACGGGCGCGTCTGGACGGAGTTCCTGGCGGAGATCGAGGATGAGCTGCATCCACGTGCCACCGTGATTGTGCTGGGTGACGCGCGCACCAACGGGCGCCCCCCGCGAGAGGACGTGTTCGCGGCGATCGCGGCGAAGGCGGGACGCACGTTCTGGCTGAACCCCGAGCCGCGGCTCTACTGGAACTACGGAGACAGCGTGATCTCGGTCTACGAGCAGTATTGCCAGGCGTTTGAGTGCTGGCGCACAGACCAGCTCGAGGACTTCGTACGGGCGCTGACCAAGCCGCAGGGCAGTTGATCTCGCTCACGGACGTGACCCGCAGCTTCCCCGCTCGCCACACGGGCGCAGAGCTGCTGGCGCTGGAGGGTATGTCGCTGTCGGTGGCCGCGGGAGAGGTGGTGGCGGTGGTGGGCCCGAGCGGCTGCGGCAAGACCACGCTGCTGGAGCTGGTCTGCGGACTCCAGCGCCCGGACGCCGGCAGCGTCGTGTCGGCGCCCGCGGTGCTGATGGCACAGCGTGACCTGCTGCTGCCGTGGTTGAGCGCCGCCGACAACGCGGCACTGACGCTGCGCCTGCACGGCCACAGCCGCGCGCAGGCCAGAGCCGCGGTTGAGCCGTGGTTCGAGCGGCTGGGCCTGCGCGGCTTTGAGCGCGCCCGCACGCACGAGCTCTCCGGAGGGATGCGTCAGCGCGTCTCCTTCCTGCGCACGCTGCTCTCCGGCAAGCCGGTGCTGGCCCTGGATGAGCCGTTTGCGGCGCTCGACGCGCTCACCAGGGCGGAGATGCAGCAGTGGCTGGCGCGGGCGCTGGCGGACGCGCGGCCGCAGCGCACGGTGCTGCTGGTCACGCACGACGTGGAGGAGGCCGTACTGCTCGGTGACCGGGTGGTGGTGCTCTCACCGCGGCCCGGGCGGGTCGTGCTGGACCTCCCTGTGGAGCTGGACAGGCCCCGAGCCAGGACGGACTCGCGGGTCGTGGCGCTGCGCGCGCGGGCGCTGGCGGCGCTGGGGGTGCGGGCGTGAGCGGCGGCAGTGGCGAGTCGCT
>JAJZDA010000175.1 GCA_021851525.1 Actinomycetes bacterium
GCGCTCGGCGGCGAGCTGCAGGCGGGACCCGGCGCCGCCGGCGGCTGGGTTGTCCAGGCGCGGCTGCCGCTCGGCAATCAGGCGGTCACCTGATGAGCGTGCGTGTGGTCCTGGCAGAGGATCAACCGATGGTCCGCGCGGGCTTCAGGGCGCTGCTTGACTCACGGCCCGAGATTGAGGTCGTCGGCGAGGCGGCAACGGGCTTGGAGGCGCTGGCCGTGACCCGCGAGCACCGGCCCGACGTGGTCGTGATGGACATTCGCATGCCCCAGATGGATGGCCTCGAGGCCTGCCGCAGGATCACCGGCGATCCGAGCCTCGCGGCCACGCGCGTGCTCGTGCTGACCACGTTCGAGCTGGACGAATACGTGTTTGCCGCGCTGGAGGCCGGCGCCAGCGGGTTCCTGCTCAAGGGTGGTGAGCCCGCGGACCTGATCAGCGCGATTCAGATCGTGGCCACCGGTGAGGCGCTGCTCGCGCCGAGCGTGACACGTCGCCTGATCGATCGCTACCTCGCCGGTCCGTCGGCGCGGGAACCGGTCGAACCTGACGGCTACGACGAGCTGACCGCCCGGGAGCGGGAGATGCTCACAGTGATTGCGAGCGGCATGACAAACGCTGAGATCGCCGCGCACTTCCACCTCAGCCCACTGACCGTGAAGGCCCATGTATCCCGGATCCTCACCAAGCTCGGCGCGCGTGACCGCGTGCAACTGGTGGTGATCGCGCATCGCTCAGGCCTGGTCACCCCGCAGAGCGGCTGACCGGTGAGCTCTGCGGTTTGGGGCGGCGGGTTGGGGGCTGGGAGCTGCGGACCGGAGGCTGGGAGCGGCGGGCTGGGAGCGGCGCGCCGCCTGCGGCCACCAGCTCGCCGATCGGATCCGATGCCGCGCGGCGTGCGATCAGGCGTCGTTCTGCCCCACACGGCGGACTGCCCATACCTCGGGGTGTCGGCTCCGCCATTGGCCGCTCGCCATGACACCCGTCACCAGATCACTGTCGGAATCCTCAGAGCGAGGGTGATCGAGGATCCGTCGGCCCGCTCCCAACCGTCCTCTCCGTGTGACCACGGCACCGAGGTGTCGCGCGCGAAGATGAGCCCGTCGGGATCGAATCCGTCGGTCCAGACCCCGACCTTGTCGCTGTCCGGGTAGCTGGAGACGGCCGGTCCCCGATTGACGGAGAACATCAGGGCTCGCGCCGGGGCGTGTCCACGGTTCCTCCACGCTGTGGGTGGGCAGTGTCCGGTCTGGTTGATCGCCTGCTGGGCTTCTGATCCTTGATGATGGGAGCCCGCATGCGAGCGCAAGATCTTGGTCTGTTCCAGGCCGCGCTGGGGTTGAGCGAGCCGTGGGCGGTCGTCTCGGTGGAGTTCGACGCGGCGAGCAAGCGGCTGGATCTGCGGGTCGATTTCGCGAAGGGCGCGCGGTTAATTTCGCGAAGGGCGCGCGGTTCGCGTGCCCGGAGTGCGGAGCTGCCGGATACCCGGTGCATGACACCGAGGAGAAGACCTGGCGGCACCTGGACTTCTTCCAGCATCAGGCGTACCTGACCGCCCGCGTCCCGCGGGTGGTCTGTGCGGAGCACAGGACGCACTTGGTGGAGGTGCCGTGGGCCAGGGAGCGGTCGGGGTTCACGCTGCTGTTCGAGGCGTTGAGCGGGTCCGTGTCGATGAGACCAGTTCGCGGCGGGGGCACGAGTACGTGTCGGTGTTCGCCGACCTGGATCAGCGCCGTGGCGTGTTCGTCGTCGAGCGCAAGGATCACGAGACGGTGCAGGCGTTCTCGCTGTTTTTGGAGACCCGCGGCGGCAAGGTCGCGAACGTTACGGAGGTCTGCCAGGACATGTCCGAGGCGTTCTTGAAAGGCACGCTCACCTACCTGCCGACGGCGGAGATCACGTTTGACCGCTACCACATCCGCAACCATCTCTCAAAGACTGTGGATGAGGTCCGCCGCGGCGAGTCAAAGCACCAGAAGGCGCTGCTCGCGAACACCAGGTACATGTGGCTCAAGCCGGCCCAAGCACCTGACCGAGAAGCAGCGGGACCTGCTCGACGAGCTGCTCGCCCAGCCATTGCAGACCGTGCGCGCGTACACGCTCTCTCAGCAGTTCGACAGCTCCTATGAGCTCGACGATCCCGATACCGCGCGGGAGTACCTGCGCCGCTGGATCACCGCGGCAAGAACCAGTGAGTTGGAGTCATTGGCAAAGTTCTGCGACATGCTCCAGGAGGACCGGCTCGGAGTCATCAGCTGGCATCACAGCCGCGTGAGCAACGGGCTCTTGGAGGCCCTCAACAGCCTCATCCAGGCCGCCAAGCGCCGCCCTCGCGGGTACCGCTCCAACCGCAACTTCATCGCGATCATCCACCTGATCGTCGGCAAGCTCAACGCCGGGCCCGTCACCGCCTGGCTCACCCTCAACGTGGAGGAGCCGGGCCGGCTGGTTAGCGCGGCCGGTATGCGTCGCCGCGGTGCTCGACGCGCAGCACGATCACCTCGTGCGGGTCTTCGCGGATGCGGTAGAGCACCCGGTAGGTGCCTCGCCTGGCGGACCAGACGCCCGCAAGCTCGCGTCGCAGAGGCTTGCCGACACGGCGGGGCTGCTCGATCAGGCTGCCGGTCAGGAACTCGATGACGGCTGCGGCTACGGGTAGTTGCTCGGCTATCGCCCTGCCTGCGGGTGGTGCTACGACGAGTTCGTACTGCGGCGCTTGACTCACCGACGCAGCGCGCGGACCGCGTCGCTGCCGCGGGTCACCTCGCCACGGGAGTGAGCAGCATCTGCTTCCCGGATGTCCGCCAGCGCTTCCGGGTCAGCCAGGACCGACAGCGTTTCCTCGAGTTCGGCCAGGTCCTCGGTGCTGATGAGTACAGCCACCTCGCGGCCGTTGCGCGTGATCAGAACACGGTCGTGCTCGCGCTCGACCCGGTCGACGATCTCGGATAGGTGGTCACGGACAGCACGCAGAGGCTCAGAAGTCACGCCACAATTGTGGCGCGCAACCCCATGCCGGTCAAGCCCCGCCCCTCGTCGCCGCGCGAAGCGCGCATCTCCGCGCGAGACTCGCGGCACCTCAGGCAGAAGGAAAGCAGCACCGATGAGAAAATCAGATTTATCTGATAAACTGGACCCGTGACACGGATGACCGCGACCGACGCAGCCAGGAGCTTTTCCGACGTGCTGAACAGAGTGGCCGACGGAGAAGAGATCGAAATCACGCGCAGCGGCGCGCCTGTCGCCGTGATCTCACCACCGAAGGGCAAGCTGATATCAGCCGCTCGCTTCCGCGAGTTGATCGCCGCCGCTCCGGCACCTGACAGTGGGTTCATCGACGATGTTGAGGCGATCCGGGAGTCCGTCGCGGCGCCCGAGGATCCGTGGCCGTCCTGATCGACACCGGGCTGTTGGTCGATCTCGAGCGTGGCGTCGCCAACCCGCAGGTTGATTCCGCCATCGGCGAGGAGGACCGTGCGATCAGCGTGATCACGGTCAGCGAACTTCTGCACGGCGTCCACCGCGCCGAAGGCGCGCAGCGCGCCCGTCGCAGCGCCTTCGTCGAGCATCTGCTGGCCGGGATGCGGGCGCTTGAGATCACCGAGCAGGTCGCTCGCGTTCACGCCGACGTCTGGGCGCAGCTCGCCGCCCGAGGTGAAGTCATCGGCGCGCACGATCTCTGGATCGCCGCAACCGCGCTGGCTCACGGAATGGGTCTAGCCACCGGCAACACACGCGAGTTCAAACGCGTTCCCGGCCTCCGCCTGCTCGCACCACCCAGTTAGGCGGACGCACCTTCCGCCCATTGGAGGGAACTCAGCGCAAGCTCGAGAGATACGTCAGCGGTGAGGAAAGCGGGTCGCTGTGCGGAGTCTTCGCGGCTCTCGGGTCGTGATCAGAGGTCGAGGAAGTCGCGTACCCAATCCCGGACTTCACACAGCGTCACTACGTCGGTGCTGCCGGCTCTGGCGACGATGCGCTCTCGAGAGATCGTTCTGACCTGCTCGGTCATCGCCCAGGAGGGTTCCGGAAGATCCGCGCCGACGATCGCGATGTGGTTGGGCCAGTGGCGGTCCACCGTCGTGATCGGTACGACGATCGCGAGCGTGTCGACTGTCGCCAGGTAGTCGTTGCCGGCTATCACCAGCGCTGGGCGCCGACCGCCCTGTTCGCGGCCGATCGTGGGATCGGGTGTGACCCAGACCACCTCGCCGGGCGCGAGAGCGGCCTGCGGTTCAGTCACGTTCGATCTGATCCCAGGCGCGTGTCTCGGCGCGATATGACTCCAGGTCGGATTCGGGGGTGGCTGCGATCGCGTCACGCAACTGGCGCATCCGGCTCTCACGTTCACCGAGCCCAGCAAGATGAGCGAGGTGAGCTCCGAGAGTCCTGTGCTCGGCCGCAGCCTGGCGCTTGAGCTGGTCCCTGAGCTGGCTGGGTACCTTGATCGTGGTCGAAGTCATACTTTGAGTATACCGTCCCGATCGGTTCCCTCCCAACCGCGCGTCACAGGTGACTCGAGGCGCTAGTCAAGACGCCTGTCGTGTGAGCGAAGCAAGGGCGTCGCGATGCTCGATCGCGCGCCTGGAGCATTCTGTAGCACCAGATGCTACGGTGCAGACCATGGCTCGAGAGATCTCCGTCAGGGACCTGCGGAACCACACCGCCGCGGTGGTCGCCGCGGTGCGGTCGGGCGAGCGCCTGTCGTTGACCGTCAACCGGCTGCCGGTTGCCGACATCGTCCCGTACACCGTCGCTCGCAGTCCGTGGGTGCCGGCACGCACGCTTCGCGCCCTCGTCGAGGAGTCCGGCGCAGACCCGGGGCTCTTGGCGGATCTGGCGGATGTCCGCGGCTCGCTGCTTGACGAGAAATGAGCCGGGCCATAGCCGACACGTCGGTCTTCATCGCGAGAGAGTCCGGTCGCCCACTGGGCGAACTTCCGGATGAGATCGCCGTATCGGTGATAACCGCCGCGGAGCTCGAGCTCGGAGTTCTGCGTGCCGAAGATCCGGTAGCCCGCGCGGCCAGGCTCAGGACCCTCTCACGCGTCCGCGCTGAGTACCCCTTGCTCGTGATCGATGACGAGACCGCATCCTGTTTCGCAAGGATCGCTGACGAGGAGCTCCGGGCCGGCCGCAGGGTCCGCCGCCATGACGCCTGGATCGCCGCAACAGCGCTCCGACACAACGCCGCCGTAGTGACCCAAGACACCGACTTCACCGTGTTCGCCGCAGTCAAGGTCATACGCGTCTGATCCCGGCAGCCACAGCGGATCAAACCCGCGGTATCCGCGCAATCCGGGTCTCGGCCGAAAACGGGGGTGAGACGCGCATTCGTAATTTGCAGGGCACGGCGCCACGCGCCCCGCTATTGCGAATTCGCGGGTATTCGGCACCGACCTCGACGACGACGACGACGACGACGACGACGACCCTAGACCGCGGACAGACCCGTTGATGGCGAATACGGGGGAGCAACCCGCCGGCCGGCGCGAGCCCTGCTCTGGCGTTTGCGCGAGCATCTCCTGCCTTCAGCCGTTAGCCCCCGACCAAGTGCGCGGCCCGAGCCTGGCGCCCGAGTCAGGCGCGGCTGAATTTGTAGAAACGTGAGTAGTCGGGCCGGATGCTCGGGCGCACTGCGGGCTCGGCGCCGGACTGCCGCTGCGGCGATAAAGCAGTCAAGGCACGAATCGTGGCCAGCGTGGCCCCTCCTGTCCCGGAGCGGCCGTCTCGAGTGACCGACGAGGCTCACCGCATGGCTCGCTGGCCGTGTGACGCTGCGTGTCGTGTCTGCTGAACGCGTGTGGGTCCTGCGGCTCTCTTCGGAGACCGTGTGGCCGCTCGGGTCCGGCGACGTGGCGGCCACGTGGAGAGGGAGATGGACGCCTGTCGGACCTGCGTGGGTCAGGTTGGCGAGAGTACTGGCAGGCCGATCGCGTTGCCCTCGTTGATCATGCGCTGGTCGCGCCATTCGGGCAACTGGCTGGCTAACAGCGGACCCAGATAACCATGTGGAACCCATCGGTCGCGGCCGCCGAGCTGAGAGTTCCGAACGTGATCCGCGACGATCGCTTCAGACACGGCGGGGTTTCGCCGGCAACCGTTAGCGTGGAGTTCTCGAACCAGGGCACGCCGTTGGGAACGTAGTAAGCGATCCCTCCAGAAAGGATGCTCGTCGTCCCTGGCGTTATGTAGGTCCTCCCCGTGAGGACGCTGATGGCGTGCACGGATGTCCGTCCCAGCAGGTAGGCGGCGACCGCAATCGCAGCGATGGCGAGCACAATCACGGCTGGTATCCACCGATGCAGGCCGTCCCTGCTCTTCATAGCGATGTATCGCAGTCGGTCGGCCATGGTCTTGGCGGGTGCTTGGGTCGGCCCGAGCGGTCACGCTGGCCCTGGGGCCCGGCGCGC